>NZ_CP053836.1:0-317068 GCF_013201825.1 Halarcobacter ebronensis | reverse complement strand
TGTAATCTTCATAATAGAGATTGTTGCCGTTAATAAAATAGCAAAAAGTGCTAATGAAAAAAACCACAATTTAATAGTTTTTTTAGTAATCCCTATGAATAAGATAGTTAACCAATCAAAGAAATCATTAAATTTTCTAATCAACCAAATTGGCTCAGGTTCGTGTTCTCTTAGGAAAAGGGCACAAAGTGCAGGAGTCAATGTAAGTGCAACAAGTCCAGAAATTACAACAGACATAACAATTGTAATAGCAAACTGTTTATACATAACTCCACTAAATCCACCTGTAAGTGCAGCAGGAATAAATACAGCTGAAAGAACTAAAATAATTGCAATAAGTGGAGTTGTTAACTCTTTCATTGCTTCTATGGTTGCATCTTTTACGCTAATTTTTTTGGTTCTTAAAACCCTCTCAACATTTTCAATAACAATAATAGCATCATCAACAACTAACCCAATAGCCAAAATCATACCAAACAAGGTCAAAAGGTTAATTGAGAATCCAGCTGCATATAATCCCGCAAAAGTACCAATAACAGATACAGGAATAGCTAAAACTGGAATAATTGTTGCTCTAATATTCCCTAAAAATAGATAGATTAAAATAACAACAAATACAATAGCTTCAAATAGAGTTTTTACAACCTCTTTAATTGACTCATCAACAAATAGTGTTGCATCATAAGGAATTTTATACTCTAAATCTTCAGGAAATTTTTGAGACAACTCTTGTAATTTATCTTCAAGAGCGGCTGACACTTCTAATGCGTTTGCACCTGGAGATAAAAAGATACCAACAGGAATCATTGGCTCTTTTTTATAGTTAGCTGATGTATAAACTGAATCTGTTCCCAACTCAATTCTTGCAATATCTTTTAACTTTAAAGTTGAACCATCGCCATTTGATCTTACAATAATATTTTCAAATTCTTCTACGCTTTTTAATCTACCCTCTGTTGAGATAGAGTATGTAAAAGGTTGAATATTTTTAATAGGTTCAGCACCAACAGAACCAGTAGAGTACTGATTATTTTGACTATTAATAACAGCTGTAACATCATCAGGGGTTAAATTGTAAAATGCAAGTTTTTCTGGATCAATCCAAACACTAATTGCATAATCTTTTGCTCCAAAAACATTAGCATCTCCAATACCTTTGATTCTCTTAATATCATCAATTACATTTACTTTTAAATAGTTTGAAATATAAGTTGTATCATGAACTTGCCCTTTAGATCTAAAAGCAAGTACTTTAAGCATATCAGGAGATCTCTCTTTTACAGAAATACCTTGTCTTTGTACCTCTTCAGGAAGCTTATTTAACGCTAACTGAACCCTGTTGTTTACATCAACTTTTGCTTGCGCAACATCAGTTCCAACATCAAATACAACACTAATAGATAATGTACCACTTGGTGAAGCTGTAGCTGTCATATAACTCAAATTGTCAACACCATTAATCTCATTTTCAAGAACAGTCGCAACTGTTGAGTTAAGTGTAACTGCATCTGCACCAGGATAAGTTGCACTAACATTGATTTGAGGAGGTGTTACCGCAGGATACTCTTTAACTGGTAATATATTAATTGATATTAATCCTGCTAGTATAATTAAAATAGATACAACTGTTGCAAAAATTGGTCTATTTATAAAAAACCGTGAAAACATCTATTTTCCTTATTTGTTAATTATTTTGTCAACAACAACAGGACTTCCAGCTTTAACTTTAAAGAAGTTATTAACAATCACTCTATCACCACTTTGTAGTGGACCACCAACTACTACATATTTATCCCCACTCTCATTTCCAATAATTACTGGTTTAACAGCTGCAATTCCATTGTTTTCAACAAAAACAACTGTTCCTAATGGGTTTTGTAATAGTGCTTTTTGAGGAATAGTGATAATATTTTTTTGAACAATGCCTTTTAAAGTAACTCTTACGAAACTACCTGGCATTAATGTATTATTTTTATTATCTACTAAGGCTCTCATTTTTACTGTTGAAGTATCTTTATCAATATTTACATCAATAAAATCTACATAACCTTTTGCACTTGTAGGTTTATCTTCAAAATTTATTCCAACTTCAATTTTTCCACTTTCTGGCATTACCCATAAACCATTTTTAATATTTTTATAATCACTTAATGGCATAGAAAAATCAACATACACTTCATCATTTTGTGTTATTGTTACAAGTTCCATTGGAGGGTTTGAAGTAACTAAATTCCCTAAATCAACTTTTTTTATTCCTGTAATTCCTGAAATTGGCGCATAAACTTTTGTATAATTTAAATCAATTTGAGCTTGTTTTAATTCAGCTTTTGCCATTGCAACACCTGCTAATGCACTCTCATATGTTGATAAAGCATTATCTCTTTGTTCTGTTGTTACAGCTTTGCTTTTATAAAGCTTTTTAATTCTATCCCAATTTCTTGTTGCATTATCTAATGTAGCTTCACTCATTTTTAGATTAGCTAATGATGCATCATATTTTGCTTGATACAACTCATCTTCAATTTTAAATAGAGAATCACCTTTTTTTACTCTTTGCCCCTCTTCAAAATTTTTCTCTTCAAGAACTCCTAAAACCCTTGAATAAACTTGTACATTTTCATAAGCTTTAATTTGTGCAGGATATTTTAAAGCAATCTTTAAATCCTGTGCTTTTGGTACAATATAAATATCAGCTTTGGGAGCTGGCATTTTGTTTGGTGCACCATCTGCTGCAAATAGATTCCCTGATACTACAACTAATGCAATACCAGATACAAATAAACTCTTTAATTTTTTCATTTTACAAACTCCTCTAAGTTTTCACCACTATAATATATAATATTTGCTTTATCAACTTCTAACTCATTTAGTGCTTTATCAAGTGTACTTTTTGCATCATATTTTTCACTTAATGCTTCTAGATATGATACATTATCCACTAAACCATTTTGAAATTTAGCTTTAATTGACTCATATGCACTATTCGCTGCTTTTAATCCAGCTTTTGCAGATTTAATTTTTAGTTTTCCAATTTCATAAGCTTTTAATGCAAGTTTTAAATCAACACTTGCTTTATTTTTTTCATACTCATATTGAGATTTCAATGCTAAATATTTTTTGTATTCTGATTCGTATGATTTATTTGCTGAACCAAAATCAAATATTTTCCAATTTAAGTTAACAGCTGCAATATTTTGCTCATAATCACTTGAATTACCGCTAAGTGCTGCTGTTTTATAGTTAAGATCATTTGATGAATAACTATCACTTATTGTTAACGTTGGTAAATAATCACTTCTTTGAGATTTTGCTGTTGCTAGTTGTGCTTCTAAATCATGTTCTAAAGCTCTTAAATCTGCTCTTAATTTCACCTCTTTTGACTCATAGTCTTTAATTTGTGAACCATCTTCTATTGTTACTGATTTTCCAACTACATACTCAAGATTATGAATAATTGTTTGTATGTTTAGTTCTAACTCATGTAGTTCAACTTGTGCACTCTCAATATTTGAGATGATTTTTTGTACTTCATCTTCTGTTGCACTTCCTACATCTAAGAATCTTTTTAATCTTTTATACTCAGCATTTAATTGTTCAATCTCTTTTTGTTTTGACTCTTTTTGTGCTTCATATGTCAAATAACTATAATAATAGTTGATAACTTGTAATACGATCTCATTTTTTTGATTTGTTAAGTTTTCACTACTACTTTTAATTTGTGCTTCATATGAATCAAAAAGGTCATATTTTTTACCACCATCATATAAAACATAACTTACTGTTCCTTGAACCGTACTTCTATTATCAGGGACACTACTTGTCTCTTTGTTTGTCTCTTGATAATCAGCAGAGATACTTACTTGAGGTAGATAACCAGCTTTTAAACTATCATAACCTTTTTCAACACTCTCTAAATTTCTTTGAGACGACTCTATCATTTTATTATTCTTAGACAACTCAACAAGTTGACTTAAACTCTCTGCGTACAAAGAAAAAGGTATAATAAAAATTAAGGCTAAACTCTTTTTCATTTGATATCCTTGTATGATTTTTTATTTTTTATTCTACTATAATTGAATTACAATAACTACACTTCAATAAAATTGAAAATTGCATCTATAAACTTATCTGCCTCTGTTTGGTTACTTTGTATACTATTACAAGTTAACCTTGACATAAAAACCCCATGTCCTAAAATATATAAACCATTGACTACCTCTCTTGATATAGGTTTTAATTCACCTTTTTTTATTCCATTTTCAAATATTGATTCAAACCATTTATAATATTCATCATTTCTTTTCAAATGATATTCCATCATCTCTTTTGATGGATTGGATAAAGTAATAGATAAAAACTCTCTATATAACTCTTTTAAATTATCATCATCCTCTTCATAAAATACTTGTAAAAAGACTTTTACTTTTTCTCTAGCAGAATTAACACTATTTAATTTATTCTGTTTAATTTCATTATGAAATGACAAATATATATTAATAACTTCAAATAATAAATCCTCTTTATTGGTAAAATAGTCATAAAAACTCCCTTTACTAATACCTGCAGCTTTTGTTAGAGAAGCTATAGAGACGTTATTAATACATTGTTTAATCAAAATATCTTTGCATGCAAGTGCAATATCTTGTCTCTTTTTTATTTTGTCAACTATAATTGCCATATTGTCCTCTAAAAAATAAATGAATGACCGTCGGTCATTTATGGTTTGAAACTATACTAAATTAATATTAATGTAATCTTAACAAAAAAGAGAAAATAATTTTTTTTACTTTGCATAAAATTGAAGTGAAGTAGAGTGGATGGGGTAGCAGGATTCGAACCTGCGAATAACGGTACCAAAAACCGTTGCCTTACCACTTGGCGATACCCCAACAAAAAAATGATTTTTAAAAAGTGGAGCGGGAGACGAGACTCGAACTCGCGACAATCTGCTTGGAAGGCAGAAGCTCTAGCCAACTGAGCTACTCCCGCAATATAATCATAATTGATTATCTTATGAGGAAAGAATTATAAACAATTTATTCTTATAAATTCCTAAAAAAATTTCAATTTGGTTGCGGAAGCTGGATTTGAACCAACGACCTTCGGGTTATGAGCCCGACGAGCTACCGAACTGCTCTATTCCGCGGTTTGTTTAAAATAAATCTAATTAAATCAAGTGATAAATTAAAGATAAGTTATATTTAAAAAGTGGTGCGGATGAGAGGACTCGAACCTCCACACCGTGAGGCACCAGATCCTAAGTCTGGCGTGTCTACCAATTTCACCACATCCGCACAAAAAGTTTAAAAGACTGAGTAAAACTCAAATCTAATTAAAGTGGTACGCCTGACAGGATTCGAACCTGTGACCGCACGCTTAGAAGGCGTGTGCTCTATCCAGCTGAGCTACAGACGCATCAATAAGAAAAATCTAAAATAGATAAATGGGGTAGATAATGGGGCTCGAACCCACGACCCTCGGAACCACAACCCGATGCTCTAACCAACTGAGCTATATCTACCATCCTGGGTTTTATCATATTTTATTAATTTCCAAATGGTCGGGGCGAGAGGATTCGAACCTCCGGCCCCCTGGTCCCAAACCAGGTGCGCTAACCAGACTGCGCTACGCCCCGACAAACACTAATCTTTCAAAAAGTGGACGGAATTATACAAAGTTTTAAAAAAAAAGTCAAGACTTTCTCTCAAAAAAGTTAGAAATTTTTATAATTTCTAACTTTTCTTAAAACTGAATCAAACCATCCACAGGAGAAGATGCTGTTGCATAAGGTTTTTTAGGGATCCTTCCTGCTTTATAACCCATTCTTCCTGCAATTACTGCATATTTCATAGCTTGTGCCATAGCTATTGGATCTTGTGCCCCAGCAATCGCTGTATTTGTTAAAACGGCTTCAGCCCCAAGTTCCATTGCAATTGAAGCATCACTTGCACATCCAACTCCTGCATCCACAATTACTGGAACCTTTACCGCATCTTTAATAAAAGCAATATTGTATCTATTCTGAATACCAAGACCTGAACCAATTGGTGCAGCTAATGGCATAATTGCATCAGCTCCTACCTCTTCTAGTCTTTTTGCAATAATTGGATCATCATTTGTGTATGCCATTATTGTAAAACCATCTTTTTTTAAGATTTCACAAGCTTTTATTGTTTCTATTACATCAGGATATAGAGTTTTTTGTGCATCTCCAATTACCTCTAATTTTATTAAATCAATTCCAGTTGCTTCTCTCATAAGTCTAAAAGTAGTTATTGCCTCTTGGGCTGTAAAACAACCTGCACTATTTGGAAGAAGTTTTACATTTGTATCTTTAAAATAATCTAGTAGATTCTCTTCATTTGGGTTTGTAATATTTACTCTTCTAATTGCAACAGTAATCAGTTCAGAACCTGAAGCTAATGTTGCTTCTTTTGTAGTTTGGAAATCTTTATATTTTCCAGAACCTACGATTAATCTACTATTAAATTCATATTTACCTATTCTTAAAATGTCACTCATTTTTTGCCTCCAATTTGTTTAACATAAAACTTTCGGTTTCAAGCTTGAAAAAAGGGAACAATTCACTTTTTATTTACAGCTCTCACCTATAAATTTTCTATAATCTTTACTAACATTTTTTATATTTATACTTATAATTTCAGGCACATCATAGCTATGTAATTCTTTAATTTTGCTTTCCACCTTTTTAAAAAGTTCTTTTTTCGTTTTGATGCTAAGTAACATCTCACTATCTTCACAGAACTCATTATTCCAAAGATAAAAGGAGTCAATTTTACTCATATGAACACAAGCTGCCAGTCTTTTTTGTATTAGAATTTTTGAGATTGCTTTCGCCTCATCTTTGTTTGCACAAGTTGTTTGTACTATTATAGTTTTCATAATTTTTTAACCTCTTCAATTAAATCTGATGGTATCAAAGAGTAGTTGTTTTTTTTGTAGTTACTTGCTGCTATTGTGTGCGCTAAAGATGCATGTATTGCGGCATCAATTGCACTATACCCTTGAGCTAAAAGTGCTCCCACAAGTCCACTTAAAACATCTCCACTTCCACCTTTACTTAAAACAGCACTTCCTAAAGGATTTACATATATTTTATCTTTTTGGGCTATTAAAACATTCGCACCTTTTAATAGAAGTACAACTTTTGGATACTTTTTACAGAACTCTTTCACATAAAAAAATCTATCTCTTTGAAGTTCTTCTACTTTAATATCTGCTAAATTACAAAGCTTTAAAAGAGAACAAAACTCTTTTGGATGGGGAGTTAAAACTACCTCTTTTTCTAAAATGTTTAGTGTGATATTTTCATGAAATAGGTCTGCATCAATAATCATAGGAAGATTTGTGTTTAGAATTTCTTTTATCTCTTTTTCGTCATAGAGTCCAAGTCCCATTCCAATTGCTATTGCTGTGCAATTTTGCGCTAATTTATGGGTTTGCATAATGTGATATGGCAAATCTATATTATCATGACATATTACACTAACAAGTCCCGCACCAAAACCAAATGCTGCTTTAGCTGCAATTACACCAGCACCTTTTTTACATCCAGCAATTACATTTAGATGTCCAAAACTACCTTTATGTGCATCTTTTTTATCTCTTAGTGGAAGTTTCAAATCCCCTTTATCAAGCAAAAATACATTTGTCTGTATTTCATATACTTCCCTTTGAACTCCAAGATTAGCTACTTTTACTTCACCAATATAATCTTTTGCCATATCTGAATACAAAGCTTGTTTTAAAGCTCCCATTGTTACAGTTAAATCAGCAAAAAAAGCAGTTGTTGTTATTTCGCCTTTAGGATTTATTCCACTTGGAATATCACAAGCAATTTTAAAAGAATCAAAACCATTAAGATTTTCAATAAGCTCTTGTGAAACCCTATCTAAATCTTTATTTAAGCCTGTTCCAAAAAGGCAATCTACAACTACATCGCAAGAGCTAAGCTCATCAACCGTTTTCAAACCTAGAAGTTCTGCCCTTTGAAGTTGTAATTTTGCCATTTTTGATTTAAGTTCAAAAGCAATATAGAGTTTTACCTCATATTTTTTATAAAGTAGTCTAGCTAATGCTATCCCATCAGCTCCATTGTTTCCAGAGCCACAAACTATTAAAACTGATGAACCTTTTTTAAATCTCTTTTCAATCTCTTCTTGTATATTTGAAGCTGCATGCTCCATTAATAAATCTTCAGTCAAAGAAAACTTCTCATAACATCTCTTGTCTAAACTTCCAACTTCATAATAGAGATTTTGCATTATAGATCCTTATTTTCTAAATTTCCAATTCTCTTTTTGCAACACTTCTTTTACTTTATCTTTTAGATCCCCTTGTAGTTCAAGCCACTCGTCTTTAATGGCTCCACCGCAAGCAAGTTTTTTCTTAAGAAGTTTTAGAACCTCTTTTTTTTCTTTCTCTTCTATATAAAATCTTCCAACTAAGGTAACTGGTTTACCATTTCTTTTTTCAAAAGTAAAGACTAATTGGTGTTCATTTTTTGGTTTTAGTTCACCCTCTATCTTTTTTTGTTTTTTATCATTTTTAGAGGTGTCAAAACTATCACCTTCTAATTTTGCTCCCATCTCAAATATCATCAAAACTCCTTTTAAAATGTCCCATTTTAAAAGGGACCTGCATTTTTACTACTTTTACTGTTATAGCAAAGCTATAACTAAAGTATCAAACCCTAAAGAGACATTGAAATGTCTTTAAAACTCTTTGATTCTTGTTTTAACATCTATATCATCAATAGTTGTAAAATCAGCTCTTTTATACTGTTCCACTGCAACTCTTCCAATCATTGCAGCATTATCTGAACAATATTTCAATTCACTTAAATATAGTTTCATTCCTTTTTGTTTGCAAAACTCTTCTATTGCTGTTCTTAATCTTATATTTGCACTAGCTCCACCAACTATCGCAAAATTTTTAGCATTTTTTGTTTTAAAAAGTTTTTTTATTTTTTGCATTATATGTGCTACTGCACTCTTTTCAAAAGAGGCTGCAATATCACAAATATCTTGTTCAGTTAACCCATTTTCTCCTAACTTTTCAATTTGCATTCTAACTGCATTTTTAAGTCCAGAGTAACTAAACTCAATATTTGGACTCTGTCTTAAAGGAACTGGAAAATCAAATCTGTTTTCATCCCCTTTTAATCCCTTTTCTTGAACAATAGGACCACCTGGATAACCTAAGCCCATCATTTTAGCAACTTTGTCAAAACTCTCTCCAAAACTATCATCTAATGTTGTTGCCAAAAGTCTCATATTCTCATGATTTTTTGCTTCAATAATTTGTGTATGTCCACCTGAAACTAAAAGAATTGTACAAGGGAAAATCTCCTCTTTTTCTATAAAGAGAGAATAGATGTGTCCTTTTAAATGATTTACAGCAATAAGAGGCAGATCTAAGGCAAGACTTAAAGCTTTTGCCATAGTTACCCCTTCCATTAAAGTAACAGAAAGTCCAGGAGCATTTGTAACTGCTATAGCTTTTAATTTTGGAAAATAATCTTTACACTCTTCAAGTATTTTTGGTAATGCTTCTGCATGTAATCTTGCAGCAAGTTCTGGAACAACACCTCCATACATTGAGTGTTGCAACTCTTGAGAGATTTTTTTATGATAAATTAGTTTTTTTGTTTCTATTTCAGTAATTGCTATTGAACTATCATCACAACTTGATTCAATACTTAAAATCAACGATTTTATCCTTTTTATTTGATTCATACATTTCAACAATCATTTTAATGATTGTTAGAAATTTATCCCGCAGGAGTGTTAACGACGAGGACAATCCTTAAAATCAATGATTTTCCTCTTCACACTCTTCTTCTTTGTTAATCCAATCTAATGCACAATCAAGTTTTCCATATCCTGAAGCTGCATTTATATGTCCTGCCTCTTCTAAAAGTTTCATTCCTACTTTTAATTTACTTTGTAGTCTAATTGCCTCTTCCACATTCATATAAGGATCATTTGTTGAAGCTGCCATAATCACCTCTTTTGATTTTAAATCTTGAGGGATAGGATAAGGGAAAAACTCTTTTATCTCTTTTATATCACAAGTTATTCTAACAGGAGCTACTAACATTAGTTTATCTAAGTTAATATCTAACTCTTCACAAAGATGAAACCATAAAATATTTGCCAAAGAGTGACAAACTACCACAGTTGGTTTAAAATTTTCAATCTCTTTTTTTACAGACTCTTTCCACTTTTGTAAACTTGGATTATCTCTATTTGGGAGAGAAGGGAAAGATACTGGTGTATTTTGTTTGATTAAATCAATTGCCAAATGAGCTTGCCAATGGGGATAATCACTCCCACCTAATCCATGCAGTATCAAAACTCTTTTTTCCATATAACCTCTTATTTTGTATCTCTTACACATCTTACATATTTTAGTTTATGTCTACTGTCATAATATGGTGTACCACTTACAAAGTACATATAATCTGCATAAAACCAAAATGTTCTCCAATGGGCTTTTCTTGCCCAATATCCATCTTTTTTATTATATCTAAAGGCTCTATTTATATAACTTTGAGGATTGCTCTTATCTACAATCAGCTCATACTCTTCAATTTTTGGAAGCCTCCAATTTTCATAACCTGCAAAATTCAAATCATCACAATAATCAATAGCATCTTCATGGGATTTATTAACTTTTAATACAGAAGGATCATCCATCCACATTAATTTGTTTACTGAATCAATTACAACTTTTAATGTTCTATCTCTTTTTAAATCCAAAGAGAAAGAGAAAGCAAAGAGGAGAAAAAATAGAAGTAAATATCTCATTACTTATCCTTTATTTTAAACTTTCCTTGTTGTATAGATGAAGATACACTTCCATCTAATAATTCTATATTTATATTATACCCATCTTTATAAATTAATCCAACCAACTCTTTACATGGCTTTTCAACTCTATTTGATGTACTATTAGTTTTCCACTCTTCAAATTTTTTATCGTACATATCTAAAATATTTTTTTCAAATTTATTTCGTGTATATATCAAATATACAACAAGTACAATTAGAATTATAAAAGGGATTAGTAAATCAATAGCCACAAAAAGCCCTCACTTCTTTATCAATCTCAAAAATATCCTCAATGGTTTTTGCTTTTAAACTACTAAATTTCTCTATTGCTTCTAAAGATATCTTAGGTATATCAAGGAAACCTATTTTTCCATTTAAAAACTTATTAACTGCAACCTCATTTGCAGCATTTAAAATTACTCCTAAATCTAAATTTTTTAGGAGTTCCTCTTTTATTTGCCAAATTGGATATCTTTTTGAGTCAATTTTTCTAAACTCTAAAGAGCCAACTTCAAGTAAATCAATTGGTTTTAAAATCTTTTCATCACACTTTCCAAGTATTGCATAAGCAATAGGAAGTTGCATTGATGCATTTGCAATATGAGCGGTTGTACTTCCATCTTCAAAATTTATAAGAGCATGAATTAGTGATTTTGTCTCTATTATTGCATCAACTTTTCTAGTGTCAAAAAGCCAAGCTGCTTCAACTAATTCAAATAGTTTATTGGTCATTGTTGCACTATCAATTGTAATTTTATTTCCCATTGACCAGTTTGGATGATTTAATGCCTCTTTAATTGAAACATTTGCTAATTTTTCAAGGGGATAATCTCTAAAAGATCCTCCACTAGCTGTAATTGTCATTGATGAGATTTTTTTCTCTTGTCTTAAATACCAAAGTCCAAAATGCTCTGAATCAATTGGACTTAATTGACTTTGGTCTATAAACTTTCCTGCAGCTACCAAAGACTCTTTATTTGCCAAAGCTATTTTTTTACCGCACTCTATTGCTTTTAAAGTTGGTCTTAAACCTAAAAAACCAACTAATGCATTAACAACTGTTTTAGATTCACTCTCTTCAATTGCTTTTAAGATATCACTCTCTGCAAAACCTACATTAAAGTGGTTTACTTTATGAACATTCTCTTTGTTTGCTACTACGACTCTTTTAGGTTTAAACTCTTCAATTTGCTTATTTAAAAGTTCTATATTATTGCCTGCAACTAATACTTCAATATTTAGATTAAATTTTCTAGCAATATTTAGAGTATTAACTCCAATTGAACCTGTGCTTCCTAATACAATCACATCACTGCTCTTAAAATTACTAACATTATTACTGAGCCAAATAGATATCCATCCATTCTATCTAATATTCCTCCATGTCCTGGAAGAATATCTCCACTATCTTTAACTCCAGCCTCTCTTTTTAAATAGCTTTCAAATAGATCTCCAAAAACTGAAGCTAAGGCAACTGCCACAGAGATTACTATTGCTCCAAAAACTGAAACATTATCAATAGCAAAGATTAACCCAAAAATTGTTGCAACAACTAAACCACCAGCAACACCTTCAATTGTCTTATTTGGGCTTGTTTCACAGAACTTTGTTTTACCAATAGATTTTCCAACATAATATGCTCCCACATCTGCTCCTGCAACTATCATAAGTAGCCAAAGAAGAGACATAACTCCATACTCCATGTATAAAGTTAAAAGGAAAAGGAAAGATACAGTAGGATAAAACAGTATCAAAAATATTTTTTTGTCTAAATTTTTAGTATATGCTAGAACTGAAGCTAAAACTATTGCAACTACAAAAATCAAATCTTCAGGGCTTGGATAAAAATATGCAACAAACCACATTGCACCAACATAGTAGTAGATAGAATCCATTTTAATATCATATAGTTTTTGTGACTCATTTATTGCAATAACAAGCAAACCACCAAAGAGTAACCACATTACAAAAAATGAATCTATATAGCCTATTATCAATGCAGCCACAAAAAGGGCTAAAGCTGTTTTAATTCTTGTTGAACTCGATTTTATAATATCTTTCATAAGTAACCTATCTTTATTTGTAATTGTAGATTATACAAAAGTTTAACTTTTTTTAATATTTTTCTATATCTTAACAACTATTGTTGTATATGGATTATATAGTACATTTGCACCATTTTGTATTTTCACATTTCTTCTTTGGGTATAATCAACCTCATAGGTTCCAGAGAAATCTGTAGAAAATTGTGCACAAATTGTTGCTGCTTTCTCTATTACAGCTTGGGGTATTGTTTTTTTGCTATTTTGCACAATTACATGGGAAGAGGGTCTATCTTTTAAATGAAACCAAAAATCACTTGCTTTGCTATTTTGTAACAAATAGATATTTTCTCTTTCGCTTGTTCCTAACATAATTTTATAACCATCAAAAAAGAAACTCTCATAATTTTGGCTCTTTTTGGTTTTTGTCTGATTTTTCTCTTTTTTAGGGTATAAAAACTCTATTTCATCAATACTATTAGCTTTTTGTAAAGAAACAATCATTCTTTTTAAAAAATCTATTTTCTCCTCAATATTTCCCTTTTCAATATCAATATTTATTGCTTTATGTTTAAGCTTTTTAGCCTTTTTAAAAAGTTCGTTTGAGTATTTAGATGCAGCAGTTTGCTCACTTAGTGCAATTTCAACCTCTTCCCCTAAATAATTGTATGTTTTTAAAGACTTTTGATATGGTTTTATATTATGCAAATTATTTAAAATTAAATTTGCATCTTCGTAAAGCTCTTTTGACTCTTTTTCTAAAGCCTCTTTTTTAGGTAAAGCTTTTAATATGTTCTCCAATTTTTTTAATTTTTTATTAACACTAGAGATTTTCTGATTTATATAGTTCTCTAAATTCTTTTTCTCCAACTCATCATAGGTTTCATAAAGGATCTTTTCAATGTCATCTATATCTTCAATTTTGAAATTAATATCTATCTTTGGAATTTCATCTAGTTTCACTCCAACCTTTACCACTCTACTTGAAGAGAACTCATCAATATGTCGTAAAGCCTCTAATATAACTCTATTTTCATCTAAAATAATTATATTTGTATGTTTTCCTGTAAACTCTAATTGAAGTATAGTAATTAACTTTTTATATGAAGAGGAAGAACTAACTTTTATATTAATTATCTTGTCATCATTATATAGTTCAACATTTTCAATATTCGCATTGATAAATCTTTTTTGTAAAAGAACATCAAAAGGAGCATTAAAATCTTTTTTTACTTTTGCCTCATCTCTCTTTTTATAAATAAGACTCTTTCCCTTCGTCATATCAAAATACAAAGAGTTCTTATTATTAAATTCAATTATAATTGTATTGTTTTCAATTCTCTTTATAAACTTTATTTTTTGGGCATTGTCGTTAATATAAGCCACAATCTCTTTTAATAGATAATATTTCACTTTAAATTCACTTTATCTTATCTTACATAAGAATTATTTTATATATATTTGTTATAATAATACCAAAATTAATATTAGGAGAAGAATAATGTCTAAATTATTGAAAATTGCACTTGCTAGCGCACTAGTTCTTGGTGTTGCTTCAACTACTGCTTCTGCAGATGCTGTAAAGGGTCAAAAGCTTTTTATAAAAAAGTTTAAAGATGCTTGCGGTTTTAATGGAGCTAAATTTGCTGCAAAACACTCTCAAGCTGAGTGGGAAGCAATTAATTCAAATGGAAAATTTAAAGAAGAGTTAATGAAAATTTGTCCAAAAGTTCAAGAGGGTGATATTAAAGATGCTTGGTTACCTCATATTTATGATTTCTCTCATGAATATGCAAATGATTCAGGTAATGTACCATCTTGTTAATTATTAAATAATAACAACTATATAGTTTAAGTTTTGGGGATAAGTTTTGCTTATCCCCTTTTTTATTATCTAAACTTATTTATATAGTAAAACAAAAAATTCGCAAATAAAAATTATAACTATAAGTTCTAATTATTATAATGAATGATTATTCATTATTAATATTAGCTTAAACTTATAGATTATATAATACTTTTAGACTTTAACACAAGGAAGAAAAATGAAAAAAACAATTATTGCACTAAGTGCGATAGCTACCATTGGCACCTCATCTTTTGCTGCAAATGTAAGTACAGCAGATATGATGAAACAAATCGAAGCTTTGAAAGCTCAGATTGAAGCGCTAGAAAATAAGTTAGGGGCAACTGAAACTACAACAAAAGCAAATAAAGAATCATTAGAAAAAATGATGAATAGTGATTCTATAACTGTTAATGATGCAAGATTCAAGAAACTTGAAAAAAAGGTTGACAACATAGGGAAAACTGCAACCGATGCAAAAATACAAAGTGGTGGAGACAATTTAAAATGGGATGTTGATTTTAGAACACAAGTTGATAATATTCAATATAAACATGTCTCTGGAAAAAAATCTAAAAACAATGCACTTATGACAAATAGATTATGGCTTGGAATGGCATATCAAGCTGATACAAACTCTATTTTCTATGGTACATTATCATATAACAAAGCATTTGGTGATACTGCAAACCATAGTCAATCTAATACAAATCCTGGATATGCAGATTTTGACTGGGTTACAAATGAAAATGCTACTGATAATAGTGTAAAAGTAAAAGAGGCTTACTGGTTATATACAAATGACTCATTTTTGGGAAATAAAGATGTTTCTTGGACAGCTTCTGTTGGTAGAAGACCTTCAACTGATGGTTTAGGAATTAACTTAAGAGCAGATCAAAAAAGAAAATCTCCACTTTCACATACAGTTAATGTAGAATTTGATGGGGCAAGTGCAAGATTTAATCTTGATAAAGTTACAGGAATTGAAGGTATGTGGTTTAAACTTTGTGCAGGTAGAGGTTTAACTAATGCTAAACAAAGATTTACAATGGATGGAACAGATTACTCTGATGATGATACATTAAATGATAATGTTGATATGTTAGGATTCATTTTTGTCCCTTGGGATAATGGACAATACTCTGTTCATACAAACTATGCAAGAGCTTGGAACTTAATAGGTTATACAGGATCTCAATTACAAACATACCAAAGTAATATGGCAGCTGCAACAAGTTATTCAGATATGATGAATGCAAGAGCTGGATTATCATTTAATGATGTTGGAGATATGGATTTAGCAACAATTATGTTTAAAGCTGAAGGTATAGGTGATGGAATCTCTGATTTCTTAGATGATACAACATTCTTTGCATCTTATGCTATGAGTGTTACTCACCCAACTGCACTTGGTATGTTAGGGACTACTGATTCTAAAGTTGGACAATCATTCTGGATTGGATTAAATATGCCTTGTCCATTGGATCCTGATAAAGCTAGAATTGGTATAGAGTGGAATCATGGTACAAAATACTGGAGATCTATGACTTATGGTGAAGATACTTATGCAGGAAGTAAAATTGCTGCAAGAGGGGATGCATGGGAAATCTATAGAAATCAAAAACTTACTGATGCTCTTGAGTTTGGGCTAAGTTATCTATATATAGATTATGACTATACAGGAAGTAACTCATTCTTTGGTGCAGAAGGTACTCCTTATGACATAGATAGTGCTCAAGCTGCTGCTTCAGATGCAGTAAAAAGTGCACAAGATATAAAAGCATATATTAGATATAGATTCTAAAATTAAGAAGAGGTTAGCCTCTTCTTAAGCTTTCAAAGATAGTTTATCTAACTTATAAACTACTTTTTCAGCTATCTCAAGCATCTTTATATTTAAAAGTTTAAATTTTTCATCTTTTATATTTATTAGAAGTTTGTCATATACATTAGTGTATGGATAGATTGTAAAATAGATATACTCTTTTGATTTGCTCTCTTTATCTAACTCTTTAAACCAAACAGCTAAAAAAGAGAAATATAACATTGATGGGTTAAAAGCTTTTCCTTTTTTTAACTCTATTGTTAGCTCTTTATTTATAAAATTGTATGCATTTAATACAGCTTTTATCCTGTAATGATTTCTATTTTCAATATAATATTTTGTAGGTAATGTAGCAATATTTATCTGTTTTAACATATCTTTAGATATCTTATTTATATAAGAATCAAGCTCTTCATCAATATTAAAAAGATGCTCTTCTTTATCAATATAAGAGTCAATTAAATCTTTGCAAAAAAGTAACAGAGCTTCTGTTTTTATTTTAGATAAATTTAAAATCATAAGTTATTCTAACAAAATAATATTAAAAAAAATAGTAGTATTCGAATAGTTTTAAGTGCAAATAAGATAAAATGTAAGAATTTTTAAAAAAATATATATAAAAAGGAAATTATTGGAACCAATTGGTGTATTAAGTGAGGGTCAAATTTATGATCTTCAAACGGCTGAAGCTTTAAGCATCTCTGGAAAAGAGATTAAAGCTGATAATTCTGCTGAGTCTCTAGAAATTCTAAGACACTCATGTGCTCACTTGATGGCACAAGCTATCAAAGAGTTGTATCCTGAAGCAAAATTTTTCGTAGGTCCTGTTGTAAAAGAGGGATTCTATTATGATTTCAAAGTTGATTCAAAAATCTCTGAAGAAGATTTACCAAAAATTGAAAAGAGAATGAAAGACCTTGCAAATAAAAAACTACCTATAGAAAGATACGAAGCTACAAGAGAAGAGATACTGACGAAATTTGCCCATGACGAATTAAAACAAGCTGTTTTAAAAAATATTACCGATAATACATTAACCCTTTATAAGCAAGGTGATTTTGAAGACTTATGTAGAGGTCCTCATGTACCAAATACAAGAATGATTAGAGCATTTAAACTAACAAGAGTAGCAGGAGCTTATCTTGGTGGTGATGAAAAAAATGAGATGATTACAAGAATCTATGGTATTGCTTTTTTTGACAAACAAGAGTTAAATGATTATATTACAATGTTAGAAGAAGCAAAAAAAAGAGACCATAGAAAACTTGGTACAGAATTAGAACTATTTGCATTTAATGATGACATTGGTGCAGGTCTTCCTTTATGGCTACCTAGCGGTTCTAGACTTAGAGGAAAACTAGAAAAACTTCTATATAAAGCTCATAGAGTAAGAGGTTATGAACCAGTACGTGGTCCAGAAATATTAAAAGCAGAGATGTGGAAAATTTCAGGTCACTATCAAAATTATAAAGAGAATATGTATTTTACTGTAATTGATGAACAAGAGTATGGGATAAAACCTATGAACTGTGTTGGTCATATTCAAATATTTAAAAACAGCTTAGTATCATATAAAGATTTACCAAAAAAACTTTTTGAGTATGGAGTTGTACATAGACATGAAATGAGTGGTGCTATGCACGGTCTATTTAGAGTAAGAGAATTTACTCAAGATGATTCACATATTTTTTGTACACAAGACCAAATCAAAGAGGTTATTTTTGAAGTACTAGAGTTTGTTGATTCATTATTAACATTATTTGATTTTAAATATGAAATTGAAGTTTCAACAAAACCAGAAAAAGCAATTGGTGATGATATTTTCTGGGAAAAGACTACAAAAGGTATAATGGATGCATTAGATGAAAAAGGTATCAATTATGGTATTGATGAAGGTGGTGGAGCTTTCTATGGACCAAAAATTGATATTAAGATTCTTGATGCTATTGGTAGAAAATGGCAATGTGGTACAGTTCAAGTGGATATGAATCTACCTAGTAGATTTGAAGCAGAATATATAAATGACAAAGGTGAAAAAGAACAACCTGTGATGATTCATAGAGCAATTCTTGGTTCTTTTGAGAGATTTATTGGTATTTTAACAGAACACTGTGCAGGAGAGTTTCCATTTATTATTGCTCCAACACAAGTTATTTTTGTGCCAATTGCTGAACCTCATGTTGAATATGCAAAACAACTTCAAAAAGAACTTATTGAAGAAGAGATTGATTCAGAAGTTTATAGTATGAATGAGAGCCTAAACAAAAGAATTAGAATGGCTGAGAAAAAAAGAGTACCTATGATTGTAGTTATTGGAGATGATGAAGTTCAACATCAAACAATTGCATTAAGAGACAGAAGAAAAAGAGAACAATCTAATTTAACAAAAGAAGAGTTCTTAACTATGATAAATCAACTAAAAATAGGGAGTAAAATTTGAGTAAAGATTCAAAAAAGTCAGATGTAATTATGAATGAAGAAATCACTGTAAAAGAGGTAAGATGCTTAGGTGATGATGGAACAAATTATGGAATAATTTCAACAAGTGAAGCGCAAGCTACAGCTGATGAATTAGGATTGGACCTAGTTCTAATTGCACCTGATGGAAAGCCTCCTGTTGCAAAAATCATGGACTATGGCAAATATAGATACCAACAAGAGAAAAAGAAAAAAGAGGCTAAAAAGAACCAAAAAGTTATAGTAATTAAAGAGGTTAAATTCTCTGTAAAAATTGCTGAAAATGATATTAACTATAAAGTTAAACATGCTATTGAGTTTCTTGAAAAAGGGTATCATGTTAAATGTAGAGTATTCTTAAAAGGAAGAGAGATGTCTCATCCTGAAGCAGGAGTTGAAGTACTTGAAAAAGTATGGCCAATGCTTGAAGAGTATGGAACAAGAGAATCAGAACCTAAACAAGAGGGAAGATTCGTTAATATGTATATCATTCCTAAATCTTAGGAAAATAGAATCAAAAAAAGAGAAGGACTTTGTCTTTCTCTCCTTCTTATATACTTAACCTTAATTTAAGATATTTTTAAGTAAAATCACAAACTTTTTCATAATAGAAAATGCAAATTTATAGGAAAGGAACTTATACGATGCCAAAGATGAAATCAGTTAGTAGTGCTTTAAAAAGATTTAAAGTGAAAAAAAATGGTTCTATCAAAAGAGGATCAGCTTTTAGAAGCCACATTCTAACTAAAAAAAGCCAAAAAAGAAAAAGAAATCTTAGAAATCCACAAGTTATTGCAAGCTCTGATTTATCAAGAGTTAAAGCAATGTTAAACGCGTAATTAAATTTTTTAATTACTTTGTCCCTCCACAGAAGATGTGGATAAGTTCGATTAAAAATCGACACCTATTATTAAATATACGGTAAAGAAAGGAAACAATATGCCTAGAGTTAAAACTGGTGTAGTAAGAAGAAGAAGACACAAAAAAGTCTTAAAACAAGCTAGAGGTTTTTATAGCGGTAGAAGAAAACATTTTAGAAAAGCTAAAGAGCAATTAGAACACTCATTAGTATACGCTTATAGAGACAGAAGACAGAAAAAAAGAGATATTAGAAAGCTTTGGATCGTAAGAATTAATGCTGGTTGCAGATTAAATGATATTAACTACTCTAGATTTATGAATGGTTTAAAATTAGCTAACATAGAACTAGATAGAAAAATCTTAGCTGATATGGCTATGAATGATGCTCAAGCATTCTCTTCATTAGTAGTAAAAGCTAAAAGTGCATTAACAGCATAATTTATATAAATTTGCAAATAAAAAAGGGATAGAGTTTAACTCTATCCCTTTTTTTATGCCTAAAAATCAACTTTCATCTAAACCATAATCTTTATAATATAAATTTAATACAACACCAGTTTAAATAAAATGGTATAAAAGAAAAACAATGTCCTTATCCTACTCCCTACATTTTTGAAGCCGAGTGTTTATTTATCTCTTTTGAAACAAGTGAGTAAACTGTTTGAAGCGTTAAGAAGAGTGCTTTAATGCACTCTTTAGCAAGTTTTTACTCACTAAAAAGAGATATATAATAAACGAGGAAAGCTTCGCCTTCAAAACCTTGTAGGGTGATTTCTTTACTACTTTCTTTTTCATAAAAGAAAGTCGGAAGAAGTCAAGACGTACAGTAAAAATATTCTCCTATTAGGTATTTTTATATATTATTTATATATACTATATTACTAATGAGTAGTTATCTTTCTACGGATAAAGGATCAAATTGGTTTCTTCGTTAAAAAATAAGAAAAACAGCTTTTTACCCAAAGAATTTGCTATAGCTCATGAATTAAGTTTTATTATTCATGATGTTATGGCACAAATAATCCAATCGGGAAAAGAAGGAAACTTTTTTACAACAACCATTGATATTGAAAACAATGATGACAATGAATCATTAGAAAAGTCTAATGATATATTTGCTTGGTTGAAAGTTCAAAATCGATTTAATGATCGAGCAAAAGTATTAAAAATTACTGTTTTACCCGCGATTTTATCTGACATGTTACATTGTATATATGAAGCTTTAGAAAGTTCAAGAAAAAGTAAGTTAAATATTTCATATATGCTCATAAGAAAACCTCTTCAAGAAAGTTTATATTTATTGGAGGCAATCGTTCTAGATGAATTAGACTTTTCAGAAAAACTTGCGGAAGACCCTTTAAAACTTCGTTCGCAAAATGCCGGAGGTGTTAATGCACATGGAATACGAATCCAAAAAGTATTAGATATATTGAATGAGTCTTCCCGTTTCGATGCTTCGTATATTGCACAACTCAGATATGATAAAGCTCATGATGATAGTTTTGATGGAATATGTAATCATGCGATGCATTTATTTACAGAGCATAAAGCAATACGTACAGAGCAGTTAAATATCAATTTTATTTTCTCGGGCTGGGAACAAAAGATTTCTCAATGGTCTTATTTATATAGTCGTATACCTTACTTACTTTTTTATACGCTTTGCATTGTCGAATATATTGTTTCAAGTTTCGCACTCACAACACCGGAATATTTAGATGATATACAAAGAAGGATATCTGCATCAATTCTTTTATGGTGGAGAAAAGTTGATGAACATTACAAATGTCAACAACTAAATAGATTTGTACAAGTAACAGAATCTTGGTTGAATGAACACTGTCAATCATCAGGATATTCACTGCCTACGGAAAAAGATTTATTACGAATGTCTGATACAGGAGCATACCCTAAAGAAAAAATATTGTCCGTTAAAAAACGGAATATGAAATATAAAATCCATGCTGCTCTAAATAAGATGCTAGTAAAACAATGAACAGTAGGCTCGTTTTAAACATCATACTTAAAAGCTAAAGTTAAATGAAATAAACAGCTTTTTCCTTTCTACACAAAAGAAAATCAAAAAA
Organism: Halarcobacter ebronensis; assembly: GCF_013201825.1. Taxonomy (NCBI): domain Bacteria; kingdom Pseudomonadati; phylum Campylobacterota; class Epsilonproteobacteria; order Campylobacterales; family Arcobacteraceae; genus Halarcobacter; species Halarcobacter ebronensis. Next base: position 295,094 of record NZ_CP053836.1, on the reverse strand, counting down.
AATCAAGGAGTGCAAAAAATACACTCCTTTTAAATCTACTCTAAAGGCTCATTAACTTTTATTTTACAATCGTTTCCTTTGCAATCAATATTTGCATCAAAATAGAAAACCTCTGAAATATCATATCCAGCTTTTTTCAATTTATTCCAAGCATCAATAGATCTTCCACCTTGTGTACAATTAAATACAATAGTTTTATTCTTTGGAAGTTTTGATATAAACTCTTTTGCTGAATAGTTCTCTGCTGTTATATTGATTGCACCTTTAATATGTCCTTTATTAAACTCTTCAGGAGAAGTAACATCAACTATTTGAATAAATGAAGGAACTTTATCCTCTTTTATAAATGAGTATAACCATTCTCCATCAATACTTCCTTCATCAGAACCAAGTTTTGCACCATTTTTACTAAACTCTGGTTTATTCTCTTTTTTATCATTTTTAGCTGTCTCACTACTTTTTGTAGTTGATAAACCTGCTTCTTTCCAAGCTGGTAATCCAGCAGCATAAACAGTTACATTTTTGTATCCCATAGAAATAAGTTTTTTAGCTACTACATGAGATTTTGCACATTTATATCCACCACAAAATGTAATAATCTTTTCCATATGATTAACTGGAAATCTACCTTTTAATTGCTCTAACTCAGTATCGGGGATTGAGATACTTCCTGGAATAGTCTCTTGCATATATTTAGCATAAGGTCGCGCATCAATTATAACCGCTGCATTTTTACTTAATGCACTTTTTACAACTTCAGTACCAACTTCTAAATAACTTTTTTGCCCCCACTCTGGTTCACCTGCTTGATATAATTTTACCTTTGTAAAACCATCTTTTTTAAGAAGTCCTGCAACTTTTGGACTTTTCGCGCAAGCCCAGCCACCACAATAAACTAAAATCTCTTTGTTTTTTGGTGTATCTTTTAACTGTCCTACATATTTCTCATATTCTGTATCTGGAATATTTAATGAACTAGGAATAGTACCAGAGATATATTTTTTATCAGGTCTTGCATCAATTAAAACAACCTTTGCACTATCTCTTGTTCCTTTTCCTATTTTTCCCTTTACATAATTATAATCAACTACTTCCAATTTATACTTATCAATTAATGACTGTACCTTTTCTGTTGGTTTTGATAAGTTTGCTGGTTCATTTGCCAGCATCAATGTCGATAAAAGTGTTACTGCGAACAGACTCTTTGTAATTAGTGATAATTTCATGGCTAATCCTTTTCTATTTATCATAATCAAGATTAAAAAACTTTTCTGCAAAATAGTATACTAATAAGCAGACACCAATTCCACCAATTGAGATAGCAATTTCTGCAAATGATGGGAAATACTCAACTAGAGATGGTGGTAATTGATACTCCCTTATTTTAAGTAATTGTAGTGGCATTAGTTGTGTATCGTGAACTAAATCATATCTCATAAAGAAAATACCTACCATACCTAAAATTGAAGCCCAAACTAAACCTTTAATATTTTTACCTTTGCTTACTAAGATAATAATAAAAGGAATAAGCATCCCTAAAAGAACCTCTCCTACTAAAAAATTAGGACTCATTAAAATATGTTTTGCAATCTCTGCTCGTCCTGGTACACCTCCATAAATTGATGTTAACATTCTCCAAATTTCAAAAAACATTAATATTGCCAAAAGAAGACCTAAAATTTTTGCCAATTTTACAAGCATATCTTCGACCTCTTTGGGAAAATTCATTTTATATCTAAACCCGTACATTAAAAATAATAAATATGAACCTGTAATCATGGCTGAAAGAATAAAGTATATTGGGAAAAATACTCCATTTGCAATCGGTCTTGCTATTAAAAATCCAAATACTGCACCCAAATTACTATGTGCCGCAATACCTACTAATAATCCCCCAAGACCAAAGATTTTTGACCATTTATGATCATTTCTAATTAAGAATATAAATTCAAAGATAATAAAACATAAATATAGTCCATATAGTGTCCCCATCCACCAAATAGCAGAAGTAAATCCTGGAGTTAATATATTATAGATTACCATTCTAACTGGATGACCTATTTCAAGTGCAATAACTAAAAATCCTGTACAAATTGTAAGTATTGCTCCTAAGATTGCTCTTTTACCTATAATCTCAAACTCTTTTACACCAAATACATGACCAATTGAAGACATAATACAAAGTCCTGTACTTGATACAACAAAAAATACATACATACCAATAATCAATCCCCATGGATGTTCTCTTGTTACATTATAAGCGTGATGACCTTCAATAAAATATGTAATTGCCCCCGCAGTAAAAAGTGCAACCAATCCTAAAGTAATCATTGCCATAGTTACATTTGAAAAACTCATCTTGAAACTAAATAGCTCTTTTATAGAGACCTCTTTAATTGGAATAATAGATTTAAAATTCATAATAGTCTCCTTAAGTTAAATAGAATAGTTTAGGGTCAGTACCCAAATATGATTTTAAAGAGAAGTGCTCTCTTGTTCTTAAAACTTCTGATATCTCACTATTTGGATCATCTAAATCACCAAAGATTCTAACTTTTGTTGGACATGTTGCCTGACATGCAGTTGTTATCTCACCCCTTGCAATTCTTGTATCTGAACAGAAATTACATTTATCAACAGTATTTGTTCTATCATCAACATATCTCGCATCATAAGGACAAGCTGTCATACAATAACTGCATAAAATACATTTATCAGAATCTACTCTTACCACACCATGTTCATCATAATATGTAGCATTTGTTGGACAAACCTCTTGACAAGGTGCATTTGAACACTGTTGGCATTGGCTTGGTAAAAAATTACTAGATGAGATATTTAAAAGAGGAAACTCCCCTTCTATCTCTTTTGTACCAACCCAAATTCTATGGTTTTGTGCTCCTAAAAGGACACCATTTTCCTCTTTGCAGGCTGTCTCACAAGCTTTACAATTTATACAATTTTTATAATCTAGTGCCATTGCGTATCTAGCCATAATTAAACCTTTCTAATATCTACTATTGTTTCATGCATCGCTGCACTACCAAATACTGGTTCTATAACATCTTCAATAATAATATTATCACTTGCACCATTCCCTTTTGCAAGGCTTAAATTATCTGAAGAGGAACCAAATCCATGTACAAAAAATAGTGTGTTTTGCCCTATCTTTTCTGTTGGATATGCTTTTATTTGGATTTTTCCTGCACTACTTTCTACTTCAACTAAATCACCAAATTCAATACCTCTATTTTTTGCAACTCTTTTATTTACCCAAAGATAATTCTCAGGAAGTAAATCTAATAACATTGCATTATTACATGTTGAATTTTGTGTAAATTGAGCATGTCGTCCTGTAATAAATCTAAACTTATCTTTAGGAACTGCTGTGAACATCTCATCTCTCCATGTTGGCATTGCATCAACACCTTTTCTTGCTAGGTTTTCCAATACACACTCAACTTTTCCTGTTGGAGTTTTAAAATCTTTTTTCAAAACTGCTATCTCTTTTTCATCTACACAAGTATCATGGAAAACATCAGCTTTAAACTCACCCCTTACAACTGAGTAAAATCTTCTTTTTTTAGGATACCACTCATATCTATTTGCAGATAGTTTTTTGAAGTATTTGTCCATATTTAGATAATAAACACCTTTTTCTCTTAAAGTATCCCAAGCCTCTTTTCCATAAACTTCTTCAACCATATGTCTATTAATCTCTTTTTGTGAGTGTTCAAAGGCATCTGCTAAATCAAAACCACTTTTTTTATAAAACTCTTCAACCTCATCTTCAGACATCCCTTCAATCTCATCTTGAACATCTTCATCATATTTTTTTGTAATTTCCCATAAAGGTTTTGAAAGTTTTTTAGATAGACCCTGCACAATTTCAATTACTGGTTTTGTTTCCCAAAGAGGTTTTACAGCAGCTTGTCTAAGAGCAATAGAGGGTTGAGCCCCACCAAATGATTTTACGGGATCTTCTCTCTCTAAGTATGTACACTCTGGTAAAATTACATCAGCCATAATTGCAGAATCACTTGGCATTGTATCAATTGCAACAACTAAATCCATTTTTTCAAACATTTCTCTAGTTTTTGCAACATTTGGAACACTTAACATAGGATTTTGTTTATAGATAAACATTCCTCTAATTGGATATGGAGTTCTTCCTTCAACTATCATATTTCTCCAAGCTATCCAAGAACCTGCTCCACCTATTATTGCAGCTTCATTTTTTTCAATTCTACTTTGTGCATTTGCATACATTGGAGCATTTACTTTATGAGTTCCTAAAGGAAGAGTTTTACCAAAAACAATACCTCCTTCTTTATCAATTCCTCCACCAAGTGCTGTAAAGATTGCTTGTGCTCTTCTTAATTGGAAATCTTGTTTACTCCAAGCTGATCTTCTTCCTTGATAGTAGATTGATTTTGGTGCATAGTGCATAAAATCTCTTGCCATTTTTTTAATTTGAGCAACTTTCACACCAGTTATTTTTTCTGCCCATTGGGGAGTATAGTTATTACTTAGTATATGTTGTTTGTACTCTTCAAATCCATTGAAATTTAGTGAAACAAACTTTTTGTTATATAACTCTTCTGTTATTACCACATGAGTCATTGCAAGAACTAAAGCCAAATCAGTTCCCACTTCAATTGCAACCCATTCATCTGCATGGGCAGCTGTATTTGTAAATCTAGGATCAATTACAACAAGTTTTGCACCTCTTCCTTTAGTTCTTTTAAAAAGTTCCATAGTATCAGGAGTTACAATTGCTTCAGCTCTATTTGCCCCAGCCATTATCACATAATCAGCATTCTCTAAATCTGCTTGTCCATAACCACCTATTGTAAGTGCATAACCAGAAACTGTAGTTTGTAGACAAATTGATGAGTGATTTATAAAGTTTGTTGAACCAAATTTATCAAACATAAAAGTTTTAAAAGTGTGTTCAGCCATTCCTTCACCTGCACAATAACCAATACAAGATCTATTATCTTTCTCTTCATCTAATATTTTTGTTAATTTTTCAGATATATATGTATATGCTTCATCCCAAGTAACTCTTTTATACTTTCCATCCCCTCTTTTTCCTACTCTAATAAGTGGATATTTAATTCTATCTGGATCATATAATGCTTGGATTCCTGCATTTCCTCTTGCACATAACATATTTTGTGATTTAGGAAAATGTGGATTTGGGTCTAATTTGGTAACCACATTGTTTTCAACTCTTGCATATGCAGCACATTTATTTACACACATTTCACATAGTGTGGGAATAATCTTTATATCATTTGCATTTGATGAAGTTTTTGTTGTCCCATAAACTTTTTTACCCTCATCTGTTTTTGCATTTGACAGTGCTGAAGTTGATGCTGCAACTACAGATAGTGCAACAGTACCTTGAAGAAATTTTCTTCTTGAAATCTCAACTTGCATCTCTTCTCCTCTTAATTTTTACTTATTATTTAGTACTAATATTAACATATTTTTTGATAAAAAAATCTTATTATGAATGATTATTCATACATTTTTATAAGTTTTTTTTATTTTTACACAGTATTATAAGTAAAATTAATTAATTTTTGGTTACATTTTGAGGATATGTAATATTTATGTCATAAATTATTCCCTTTTCAAAATCTTTATGACATGCAACACAATTTGATTTTCTTTCAACTATATTATTTTCAAAAATATCTTTTTTAATATCTTTATGAATTATTTTCCAATAATTAGTTTTTGTTATAGTATACTCACTACTATTTTTTAACTCTTTATTTATTTCATAAGCAGATTCTTGTGTTGAAAACTCTGCTGATCTAGTAACCATAAAGTTCTCAATTTTTTTGACAAGGGATTCATCTAACTCTAAATCTTCTCCATAGTGTTCATGTTGATCTTTAAACATTTTTTTCCATGAGGCAGAAGGTAAAAGATATGGAGGGAATAGATTATGACAATCTGAACACTCAAAATGGAAATCTGCATCTAAAGCTTTATAATCGACTGGTTGGAATTTACTCTTAGTAAAAATATTTTCTGGAACTAAATAAGTATAATATGCCACTACAAGCGTTAGCAAGATATATAGACTTCCTAAAAGTTTCATTCTAAAGGTTGTAGTTATATCTTCACCCTTTGCTCTTTTGTAGCCGCTTATCATTGCCATTACCATATTTGTTTTATGGTAAAACTGTTCTATTAACACGCCTGTTATATGTGTAGCTATCATTATTAAGAGTAAATAAGCTAAAAAAATATGTATATTATCAAGACCATTTGCATAAGAGATATATTTATCATTAAGAAAAGAGAGTAATCCATTTCCCTCTTGAATTCCATATAATACAAACCCACTAATACAACATACTATCCCAAACCATGTAACTAAAAAAGCGAACCATGAAGAAGCAGGATTATGTCCTGGCTGTATTTGTCTATATCTATCTTTTATTTTTTGTATAAAATAAAATTTTAAATCCTTTAATGCAAAACGAAAATCGCTCCATCTTGCATATTTTGGACCAATTAAGCCCCATACAATTTTCATAAGAAGCATACCAAAAACAACTATACCTAAGCTAATATGTAGTGTTAACATATTTTCATAAAAAGAAGTTACAAAGCAGCTAAAGAAAGATACTACTAAAAGCCAGTGACTTATTCGTCCTAGAAAAGACCAGACGTAAGTTTTATTTTGAATTTGTTCCATAGCTAACCTATATGACTATTCATTCATTTAAATATATTTTTAAAAACTATTTTCTCTTAAACAATTTTTTTATTAAATTAATAATAACTCTAAAAAATCCTATTACTAGATATATCAAAAAAACATAAAGGAAAGGATGATATGCCATAGAGTGAGAAAACAGTGACTCCATATGTTCCATTGGATGGTTTATCCAAGCATCGAAATGTATTCCAATAGATACAATCACTAATAGTGAAAAAAAGATTATCAACTCTTTTTTTAAATTAATCAAAATTCGTCCTAACTATTTAGAGTAAGGAAAAGCCTTACTCTTTCATACTATTTTTTATAGAAATTTGTCTCTATATATTTAGCCATTTCATCTGGGCTATATCTCATACCTTTGTCTTCAATCTTCTCTTGGTTGTGTTCCATTACTTCATGGTCAGTTCCTGAAGATTGTGTTACGCTTCCTCTTTGAATCTCTAATAATTCAGATTCAATCTCATGAGCTGTCATTTTATTAAGTGCAGGTCCTTTTTTCTTAGGATTTCCCTCTGCATCTATTCCATGACATTTTGAACACATTTTTCCATATATTTCAGAAACAGTATATTTAGACTCTGAAACTTTTTTATAGTATTTTGCGTTTGGATTAAATTTAAAGAAAATATATTCTGACATTGATTTAGGCTCATAATTCATACCCTTTTCAATGATTTTCTTCATATTGTGTTCCATAATCTCATGCTCTGTACCAGAAGATTGATTTAATCCACCACTTTTTAAATCGTATAGACTAATCTCAAGCTCATGTGCAGTTTGGTCATTTAATGCAGGTCCCTTTTTTTCTGGGTTCCCCTCTGCACTTAATCCATGACATTTTGAACACATTTTAGTATAAATTTCTGCATTAGTATAATCTTCTGCATTTGCTGCCACAGCCATAACAGAAACAATGAAACTTATTAAAACTGCTTTTTTTACTTGCATAAATATCCTTTTCTATTTTTTACCTAGAGATGGTTATTACAACCGCACCTCTTATATCTCCACTCTTGTGTCCGTATCCTCTATCATTTTTATAAACTTCAGAGAATCTTCTCTTTGACTCTTTATCAACTTTACTATCTAAACCATGACATTTTTTACAGTCTCTACTATTCATCTCAATTGGAGAATAGATTTTATAAGTATTATCGTTTATAACTTGTACTATCTGCTCAGGCTCGTAGGCATCTGATTTTTGTATTAAATCAAAAGCTTTTAAGATATTTATTTCATTATTCTCTGGTTTTGCTTTTTCATTTCTATTATTTAAACTAACTCTTTTAATAGAAACTTTAGGACCATACTTACTATTAATCTCTTCTAAAACTTTTTTTGATTCATTAATACAATAATCTGTCATACCTTTTGTATCATTTACTTTTTTCGCCTCTTTTAGCTCTCTTTTAAGTCTAGATTCAAACTCTTTTGTAACTTTATATGCAAGCTCTTTTGCTTCTATCAAAGTTACTTCTTGAGCATATATATTTTGCACAAATAGCATTGATAATAAAAATATAAGACTGTTTTTAAATATCATTTTAACAATACCTTCTTACGCTCTACCAGAAAGCATTCCATATACTGTCATTGGTTTAAGTAAATAAACTTTTAATAGCCACCAAATATATCTCTCTTGAGTAGGATCAAGAGGGAATGATGGAGTTGGTTTTTTAGACCAGTCAAACTCAGCAAGCATTACTTTACCTAAATCAGTAATTAGTGGACAAACTGTATATCCAGCATATTTAGAAGTTAAATCTTTACCCTCCATTGCAGATATTAAGTTTTCAACTAATACTTTATACTGTTTTCTTGCACTACCACCGGTTTTCCCCATTGGAATACCAGCAACATCACCTATACCAAATACATTTGGATATCTTGTATGTTGAAGAGTCTCTTTATTTAATTCAACCCATCCACCTTTTGCAGCACTTCCTTTTTGCCAAGCTAAACTAGAATTTTTAACCGCATCAGGAGCTCTCATAGGAGGAGTAACATGCATAAAGTCATACTCTCTTTCTATTTTTTCACTCATTGGAACCATTTCATAATCTTCAATATCTGGATCCCATGCACCTTTTTCAAACCATCTTTTTTCAAAAGTTGCAATTTTTTTCTCAGTATCAACTTCAACTAAATTGTTTTTATATTCCCAGTGCATATTTCTTGCTTCAAACTGTTTTACAATCGCTTCATGATACTCAGGAACACCAAACATTGTTCCTCCATTAGGATAGAACCACATATCTACATTGTCTCTTACTCCAGCTTCTCTAAGTCTTGCTTCTGTTAGATACATAATTTTCTTTGGAGCCCCACCACATTTGATTGGAGTATTTGGGTGTGTATATAGTGCTTTTAATTTTTTCCCTGTTTTTGCTTCTGAAATCAGCTCTTGGATACCCTTCCAAGTGTTTACTGCTCCATCAGCATAGTAGATTGAATGTAAACCATTTTTACCTACTTTTTTAGATACCTCTTCATTTGCTTCTGATGAATGACCTACCCCTTCTAGTCCTTTAATTTCACCATAATCTAAAACTAGACCTGTTGCAACAATTAAATAATCATAAGAAATAGTCTCTCCCCCTTGAGTTAATACTTTATTAGCTTCAGGATTAAACTCTACAACTTTATCTTTTATCATTTTTACACCACTTGGTACAAAATCTTTTGTATTATAAACAATATCAGATTTTTCCCAAACTCCACCAGCAACTAAAGTTTGTCCTGGTTGGTATGATACTGAAACAGGATTTGGTTCAATAATTGTAATATCAGGATTAGATAAATCATGTGTTAATTTAGCTGCTGTTGCAATACCTGCCAAACCTCCACCAACGATTACAATTTTTCCTTTTGCTTCACTTGCTTTTGCCACTGTTGCAGCTTCAGCTTCAGTTGTATTACCCATTAAAAATGATGCTGAACCAAGTCCAGCTAGTTTAAAGGCATCTCTTCTTGAAATTCCTTTCTTTTTTAACTCTGAATCTAATAATTCTAAAGCTTTTTTAAGCTCATCATTATTTGCCATATAGCGTCCTTTGAAATTGTTTTTGATAGATTATCGAAAATAAGATAATAGAAAACTTAATAGTTGCTGAATTGATTAATTATAATTATTACTTCAGCTTATAATTGATTTTGCTTTTAAATACTCGTCTTTATTATTCATATTTAAAAACTCGTCTTCATCCTCGAATTGAAGCTCTTTTGTTGCAGAATTTTTCAAAAGGAAACCTACCTTATGAATATCCTCTTCAAGCATCTTATTTATAAATGATAAGCAAGATTTATGAAAAAGACCACACAAATTATGAGTTTTTTCTGTTTTCGCCACAGTTATACTATATTCTTGTGAATTATTAATTATTTTTTCTATTGTTTCTATTTTAACAAAAGGAGTATCAACTGTAATTATAAATATCTTATCTTCATTTTTAAGAGTTTCAAAAATATTTTTAAGGGCAACCATAGGTGAATGTATATTTTCTTTATCTAAAATTAAATTTTTTTCAAAATTAAATTTATCAGTTTTTGATGAAAGATATATCTCTTTAAAAAATGGTTTTAATCTTTCATATTGAAATTGTGAAAGTGTTGGATAGTTTGAAAAAGGAAGAAGAGCTTTGTCTTCTCCCATTCGTGAGCTTTTACCTCCACATAGAATTACACAAGGTATTTCAAAATATGGAGTTTCCATCTTAAAGACTTTTTGGATCTGTAATATATCCTGAGATTGCACTTGCTGCTGCAACTGCACTATTTGCAAGGTAAATTTTAGAGCTTCTTGATCCCATTCTTCCTACAAAATTTCTATTAGTTGTAGAGATACAAACTTCATTATCTCCTAAAATCCCCATATATCCACCTAAACATGCTCCACAAGTTGGATTTGATACAACAGCACCTGCATCAACTAAAGTATCAATATATCCAAGCTTTGTTGCTTCTCTTAGGATTTTTTGTGTTCCAGGAGTTAAGATTAGTCTTACATGTCGTGCCACTTTTTTATCTTTTAAAATCTCAGCTGCCATTTTAAAATCACTTAATCTACCATTTGTACAGCTTCCAATAAATACTTGGTCAACTTTAATATTATCACTTACTGCTTGTGAAACAGAGTGTCCATTTGATGGTAAAAATGGATATGCAATTACTGGTTCAAGTTTTGCAACATCTATTTCAATAATTTGACAGTAGTTTGCATCTTCATCACTATAATGAATTTTAGGTTCAGCTCTTAATCCACCATTTGTAGCAGATACTTTATCTAAGAACTCTTTTGTAGTTTCATCGTATGCAACAATACCATTTTTTGCTCCAGCTTCAATAGCCATATTACATAAAGAGAATCTATCATCCATTGATAGGTATTGAATAGTATCACCTGTAAACTCTAAAGCTTTATATAATGCTCCATCAACACCTAGGATTCTAATAATTTCTAAAATTAAATCTTTTCCTGTTACAAATGGTGCTGGTTTTCCTTTAAAGACAACTTTAATTGATTCTGGAACTTTAAACCAGTTTCCACCAGTAATCATTCCAAAAGAGATATCTGTACTTCCCATTCCTGTAGAAAATGCTCCTAGAGCTCCATGTGTACAGGTATGTGAATCTGCCCCAATAATAACATCTCCTGGTAAAACTAAACCTTTTTCAGGTAAAAGTGCATGTTCTATACCCATATCTTTTTCATCAAAATAGTTTTTCAAGTTATGTTTTAATGCAAAATCTCTAGAGATTTTTGCTTGATTTGCACTTGCTATATCTTTTGCAGGAATAAAGTGATCAAGAACAATTGCAAATCCATCAGGATTAGCTAATTTTTCAAAGCCACCATCTTCAAACGCTTTAATTGAAATAGGAGTTGTAATATCATTACCAATTACCATATCAATTGGACTTCTAACTATTTCTCCAGCGTAAACCTCTTTTCCTACGTGTTCACTAAATATTTTTTCTGTAATAGTTTGACCCATTAATCACTCGCTTTAATTTTATTTTTTGTGGATTATAGCTAAATTTCCATTAACTACCAAAGCTAAAGAGTCTCTTGACTCTTTTTTGAATTCCTAAATTGCTTATATATTATTAAAGCAACAGCTAAATCTATTAACACATCAGCTAAGTTAAATATTGCAAACTCAAACATATAGTGCCAATATACATAATCCACCACTGCACCATATGTAAACCTATCTAGAATATTTGACAAGCCTCCTGCATATAAAAGTGCAATTGCAAGATAGTACTCTTTAAAAAGATATTGATTTTTATATAAATAAAAGCTTCCAATAATCACAAGAGTTAACTGAATATATTTTAAATATTCAGCCAAAAAAGAGAACATTGAGAATGCTACTCCATAATTATATGCAAGTTGTAAAGAGATAATAGGACCTTGCACACCCCAACCAAAGTGTGCAAAGCCAAATTTTATAACTTGGTCAACTATTAATAATGCAATAAAAATAGAACAAGCTATTTTAAATTTATCTATCATAAAACTTTTTTAATGAAAGACTCTAACTCTTTCATAGACTTTTCAACCTCTTTTTTATCTTTACCCTCTAAAAGAAGTCTAATTTTATTTTCAGTTCCTGAGTATCTAATTAACTCTCTAATACCTTTTTCTCTAATACCTTTTAAAATATCTTCTAAGCCATCAATCTCATTTAATGGTTTTTTCTCTAATACTTTAACATTAACCAATTTTTGAGGATAAAGTTCAAAAGGGTTCAACACTTCACTTGCTTTTTTCCCACTTCTTAAAATAAGTGCTAAAACTTGTAGAGCTGAAGCTAAACCATCACCTGTTTTTGCAACATCAGAAAAAATAATATGTCCACTTTGTTCACCACCAAAATTTACACCATTTTTCTTCATCTCATCTAAAACATATTTATCTCCAACATTAGCTCTTATTAGACCTATTTTATGGATTGCCAAAAAATCTTCAAGGGCTTTGTTTGACATTACTGTTGCTACACAAGCATCACCTTTTAGCATCTTCTCATTTTTCAAAAATAGTGCCAAAGCTCCTAGAAGTTTATCTCCATCAACAACTTCTCCCTCTTCATCAACAACAACAAGTCTATCAGCATCACCATCTAAAGCTATACCAATGTCAGCTCTATACTCTTTAACTAAATTACAAACCTCTTCTGGATGAAGTGCACCACAACTCTCATTTATGTTGTAACCGTTTGGTTTGTTATTTACAGTGATTACATCAGCACCCAATTCATCTAAAATTGTAGGTGCAACTTTATAAGCTGCTCCATTTGCACAATCAAGAACAACTCTTATCCCATTTAGCGCTAAATCATGGGGAAATGAACTTTTAATTGAAACAATATATCTTCCTATAACATCATCAATTCTTTTTGAAGAGCCTATATTTCTCCCTGTTGCTTCTTCTGCTTGAAGTAAATCGTCATTGTGAAATATTTTTTCAATCTCAGCTTCACTCTCAATTCCTAGTTTATCTCCATGATTGTTAAAAAATTTAATTCCATTATCTTCAAAAGGATTATGAGAAGCAGAAATCATAATTCCTGCATCACATCTCATAGATTCAGTCAAATATGCAATTGCTGGAGTTGGCATTGGTCCAATTTGAATAACATTGTATCCAACTGAAGTAAGTCCACTTACAAGTGCATTTTCTATCATATATCCACTTCTTCTTGTATCTTTTCCAACTAAAATCTTCTTTGTAGTTGAATATTTTTTAAAATATATTCCAGCTGCTTTTGCCAGCTTTAATACGGTAATTGCATCAAGATACTCCCCTGCTTTACCTCTTACACCATCAGTTCCAAATAGTTTCATCTGTTGACTCTTCCTGTTTTTTATTAAACTAAGCTTATTTTAAACTAACTTTAAAGTTATTTAGGTAATATTCTACCCTTAAAAATTTTACAAAGAGGTTAAATTAATATGGCAAATCATAAATCTGCTGAAAAAAGAGCAAGACAAACTGGAATCAAAACAGAAAGAAATAGATTCTATAAAACAAGAATTAAAAATGTTGTTAAAAACGTATTAGCTGCGGTTGAAACTGCAGATAAAGATAAAGCGGTTGAAGCAATGAAAACGGCTAACAAATACTTACATCACTGCGTTTCAAAAGGTATTCTTAAAAAAGCGAATGCTTCAAGAAAAGTTAGTAGATTACAAGTAAAAGTTAACGCTCTATAATTAATACATTATAATAGAACATTTTTATAAAAAATATAGACAACAATGCTAAAAGATAAATTACTGCCTTTTATTGATAGATATGAGGAGATTAACCAACTGTTAAGTTCTCCTGATATCATTTCAGACATTAAAAAAATGACTGGTCTTTCAAAAGAACAATCAAGTATTGAACCTATTGTTACTAAAGCAAAAGAGTATCTTAAAGTATTAGCTGATATTGAAGATAACAAACTAATGCTAGAAGATGAAGAGCTTGGAGAACTTGCAAAAGAGGAACTAAAAGAGTTAGAAGTTAAAAAACCTCAATTGGAAGATGATATTAAGTTCTTAATGATTCCAAAAGATCCAAATGATGCAAAAAATATCTATTTGGAACTTAGAGCAGGAACTGGGGGAGATGAAGCTGCAATATTTGTTGGAGATCTTTTTAGAGGATATCTAAGATACGCAGAGAACAATGGCTGGAAAGTTGAACTTATGAGTCAAAGTGAGAGTGAGGCAGGAGGATACAAAGAGATTGTTGCCCTTTTTAAAGGTGACCATGTCTATTCAAAACTAAAGTTTGAAGGTGGTACCCACAGAGTTCAAAGAGTTCCTGCAACAGAATCACAAGGAAGAGTTCATACTTCAGCTATTACAGTTGCAGTTATGCCAGAAGTTGATGATGTTGAAGTTGATATAAATCCAAACGATTTAAAAATTGATGTAATGCGTTCAAGTGGTTGTGGTGGACAATCGGTAAATACTACTGACTCAGCAGTTAGAATTACTCACCTTCCAACAGGAATTGTTGTTACAAACCAAGACCAAAAATCTCAACACAAAAACAAAGAAAAAGCTATGAAAGTACTTAAAGCTAGACTTTATGACATTCAAATGCAAGAGAAAATGGAAGCAGAAGGCGCAAACAGAAAAGAACAAGTAGGTACTGGTGATAGAAGTGGAAGAATTAGAACATATAACTATCCACAAAACAGAGTATCTGACCATAGAATTAATTTAACACTATATAGACTAGACTATATTATGAATGATGGATTATTTGATGAAATAATTGATCCTTTAATAGCAGACTATCAATCAAGACTTATAGAAGCGAATGGATTATAATCCTTCTCTTCTTTGCCACATAACTCCTTTTTTTAATACACTTTTTTGATACCCACTTCATACATTTAGTAGTAACCGAAATGTAATCAATAAACAATAAAATTTCATATCTTAATTTTTTAACGGAGAAAAATATGACTATGAAAAAAACAACACTTGCTCTATTAGCATCTGCTGCGCTTACTGTTTCATTAAGTGCTAGAGACCAAATTAAAATTGTAGGTTCATCTACAGTTTACCCTTTCTCTTCTGCAGTAGCTGAAGAATTAGGTGCAACAACAAAATTCCCAACTCCAGTAGTTGAATCAACTGGTTCAGGTGGTGGTATGAAACTATTTTGTGCAGGAAATGATTTAAATACTCCTGATATCACAAATGCTTCAAGAAGAATGAAAGCAAAAGAGTTTGAATTATGTCAAAAAAATGGTGTAACTGATATTACTGAAGCTGTTATCGGATTTGATGGTATTGCATTTGCTCAAGATAAATCAAATGCTGCTTTTAATGTGACAAGAGAACAATTAGCATTAGCTGTTGCTGAAGAAGTTCCTTCAAAAGATGGTAAAACTTTAGTTAAAAATCCATATAAAAACTGGTCAGAAATTGATGCTTCTTTACCAAATAGAGAAATTATTGTTTATGGACCACCAAAATCTTCTGGTACAAGAGATGCTTTTGAAGAGTTAGTAATGCAACACACTTTCAAAAAAATGGATGTATATACTAGCAAAGCTTCTGAAGATAAAAAATATAAAAAATATTCAGTAATTAGAACTGACGGTGTTTATGTACCATCAGGAGAAAATGATAATATTATCGTACAAAAATTAACTAAAAATAAAACTGCATTTGGTATCTTCGGATTCTCATTCTTAGAAGAGAATGATGACAAATTATCTGGTTCAACTATCAATGGTATCGCTCCAACTCCAGAGAATATCTCATCAGCTAAATACCCAGTATCTAGATCATTATTTTTCTATACTAAAAACTCACATAAACAAGATGTTCCAGCTATGAAAAACTATGTTGAAATGTTTATGTCAGAAAATATGATTGGTAAAAGTGGTATCTTAACTGAAATCGGTTTAATCCCACTACCAGCTGACGAAAGAGCTTCATATAGAGAGTCTGTATTAGCAGGTAAAAAACTTACTTTAGAAGATTTATCTAAAAAATAGTTTTCTTTAAAGGGAAGAGTTTCTCTTCTCTTTTTAGATTTTCATCTAGATTTATCCTATTTTACGCGAAGAGATAGGTTTGAATCTAGATGAAAATCTAAATTGAGGATTCTAAGATAGAAAAGGAACTAGACCTAAGCAAAATAGATTTTGCTTATCAACCTATTATAAACACACAATCTGGAAAAACTTTCGCTGTTGAAGCCTTAATAAGAAACTATCAAGAGATTGGTTTCCAGTCAATTAATGACTTTTTTGACTACCTTGCAAACAAAGAGATACTCTTTGATTATGATATAAAATTAAGAAAAATTGCTATAAAAAAATTTACTCTTATTGATGTACCAAATCTAAAACTTTTTTACAATATTGATAATAGATTTTTCACCATGCCAAATAGAGCATTTGGTAAAACAGCTGAAATATTAGATGAACTGGACTTAAGTAGTGATAGACTCTGTTTTGAGCTAACAGAACATAATCCTTTTAGCGATGAAAATCTTTTTCAAGAGGCAATTCAAAACTATAAAAAAGATAATATAAATATTGCAATTGATGATTTTGGTACAGGAGTATCAGGTCTTCATCTTCTTTATATTTCAGATGCAAATTTTGTTAAAATAGATAAATTTTTTATTACAAATATTGATATAGATCAGAAAAAAAGGCTTTTTTGCTCTTCAGTTGTTGAAATGGCTCATATAATGGGCATAAGAGTTATTGCAGAAGGGATTGAAAGAGTTGAAGAGTACTTTACTTGTAAAGATATTAAAGTTGATTACCTCCAAGGTTACCTTTTTTGTAGACCAACTCTAAATGTAAATGAAGTAAAAAAGAGCTACAAAAATATGAGTTTTTTCAAAAAAGACAAAAGATTAGCAAGTAATAGTATTGACAAATCTTTTATAGAAAAAATTGATGCAATAAATGAAGACTCTTCACTCCATGATCTATTCGTATATTTTAAAGAGCATACAAAAAATACTTTTGTACCAATTGTAAATAGAGAAAAACAGATTTTAGGAGCTATATATGAAGTTGATATAAAACAGATATCTTATTCTCAATATGGTCTCTCTTTAGCAAAAAATCAATCTTTTAAAGCTAAATTAAAACACTATTTAAGACCTGTTCCAGAGATTGATATTAGTTGGGGTATTGATAAAGCTTTAGAGATATTTAATATGAGAAACGATGCAAAAGGTATTTTTGTTAGTAAAGATTCTAAATATTATGGTTTTATAAGCCTTAATAATCTTCTTTCACTCTCATATAAAAGAAATCTTGAAATAGCTCAAAACCAAAATCCTTTGACTAAACTTCCAGGGAATAATCAAATTGATGATTTTATCTATAATGTTTTTAACAATAAATATCAATCACAGATTATCTATTTTGATTTTAATGATTTCAAACCATTTAATGACACCTACGGCTTTAGACTTGGAGATAGAGCAATACTTATGTTTTCAGAGATTCTTCAAAAAAATCTCTCAAGGGAGAGTTTTATAGCACATATTGGTGGAGATGACTTTTTTGTTGGTTTTATTAACTCAACTTTTGAATATGTAAATGAAGTTATCGCGCATATTCAAAGTGAATTCGAAATTAGTGTACAAAGTCTATATAATGAAGAGGATATAAAAAAAGGATTTATTACAGCAAAAGATAGATTTGGAGTAGAGAGAGATTTTAAACTGCTTAGTGTCTCTTGTGCAATTATTGAGATTTGCAAAAAAAGTAGTTTAGAAAATCTAAACTCAAAATTGGGTGAATTTAAAAAACTATCTAAAAGAGTTGATTATCCATTTGGAGTCTGTCTAGACATGTAACTTTACTGTAACCATCTTTTAATAGAATATCACAAAAATTTATTTGAAAGGTAGACATTGCATTCTTTTGAATCAAAAAACAGATCTACAATATTAAAAGAGAGAGTTATTAAAATTGCTTTGATTCTTGCATCAACTATTTCAATTTTAACTACTTTTGGAATCCTTTTTTCAATATTGTTTGAAGCTATCTCATTTTTCCAATTAAGAAGTTTTTGGTACTTTCTTACAGGAACTACTTGGTCTCCAGGAGTTATAGGAAGTCAATTTGGTGCAGTACCTATCTTTGCAGGCACATTAATGATTACATTTATTGCAATGGCAGTTGCCCTACCAGTTGGTTTAGGAAGTGCTATTTATATGAGTGAATATGCAACGGGGAGAACAAGAGATTATCTAAAACCTGTACTTGAAATTCTTGCAGGAATACCTACTGTTGTATATGGTTTCTTTGCTGCAATTACTGTGGCACCTTTTGTTGTAAAAGCAGCAGATTTTTTTGGTCTAGAAGCTACATTTAACTCAGCACTTGCATCTGGAATAGTTATGGGAATTATGATTATTCCTGTAATTTCATCACTTTCAGATGATGTAATTAGAGCAGTTCCTGATAGCCAAAGAAAAGCCTCTCTTGG
Organism: Halarcobacter ebronensis; assembly: GCF_013201825.1. Lineage (NCBI taxonomy): Bacteria > Pseudomonadati > Campylobacterota > Epsilonproteobacteria > Campylobacterales > Arcobacteraceae > Halarcobacter > Halarcobacter ebronensis. The sequence continues at coordinate 276,367 of NZ_CP053836.1, read as the reverse complement.
TCTTGGTATGACACAAGGAGAGACAATCAAAAATATTGTTTTGCCTTCTGCACTTCCAGGTATCATCTCAGCAACACTTCTTGGTTTTTCAAAAGCAATTGGAGAGACAATGATTGTTGTAATGGCAGCAGGTCTTAGACCAAATCTATCTTTTAATCCTTTGGAAGATATGACAACTGTTACAGTTAGGATTGTTGATGCTCTTGTTGGGGATCAAGCTTTTAACTCACCTGAAACTCTATCTGCATTTGCATTAGGGCTTGCACTATTTGTCGTAACATTATTTTTGAACATTATTTCATTGATGATGATTAGAAAATTTAAAGAAAAATATAAAGTGAACACATTATGATTAAAAGAAACAATAAACATATTGATAACCCATTTTATGATCCAACTCTAAATGGAAGACATAGAAAATCAAAAAGGTTTAAAGCTTTTACTGCTACCTCTTTAATTTTCTCAATAGCATTTTTGATATTCTTTCTATATGATATGATTTCAAAAGGAACACCTGCATTTGAACAAGCTTATATAAAAGTAGATGTGACTTATAATGAAGAGTCAATAGAGAATTCAAGAACTGCAATTAGTTCTGAATATTTAGGTGTTGTATCAAGAGCTTGGCTTAGAGAGATTCCAAGACATGTTGAACAAAATCCTTCTTTGATGGGACAAACTATTTCTGTTTGGGCTCTAGCAGATGACCAAGTTGACCAATATTTAAAAGGGCACTACTATAAACTAAAAAGAAAAGATAGAGCTTTGATTGACGATTTAAAAGCTTATGGAAATGTTGAACTTAAATTTAATAAGATATTTTTTACAAATGGTGACTCAAAAATCCCTGAATTTGCTGGATTAAACTCGGCAGTTATTGGTTCAATTTTAACTCTGATTATAACTATGCTTTTTGCTTTTCCAATTGGGGTTATGACAGCAATTTACCTTGAAGAGTTTGCAGATGATAATAAATTTACCCAAACAATAGAGGTAAATATTAACAACCTTGCTGCAATTCCTTCAATTCTTTTTGGTCTTTTGGGACTTGCTATTTTTATTAATCTTTTTGGACTTCCAAGAAGTTCACCTCTTGTTGGAGGTTTAACTCTTGCGCTTATGACACTACCAATTATTATAGTTAGTTCTAGAGCAGCATTAAGAGCAGTACCTGATTCTATTAGACAAGCTGGTTATGGTTTGGGACTAACTAAAATTGAAGTAACAAGAGACCACGTACTGCCTTTAGCATTCCCTGGAATTCTAACTGGTTCAATTATTGGTCTAGCACAAGCAATGGGTGAGACTGCCCCTCTGATTATCATTGGTATGATTGCATTTATTCCAGATGCTCCAAGTTCGGTTTTTCATGCAGCAACGGTTATGCCTGCACAATTGTTTACTTGGTCAGGAATGCCAGAGAGAATGTATGTTGAGAAGACTGCTGCAGGGATTATGGTGTTATTAACAATATTAATTTCACTTAACTCTTTTGCAATATATCTTAGAAAAAAATATGAAGTTAAATGGTAATAAGGAAAAAAATGTCTAATAAAAATATAAAAGTTGATGTAAGCGAATTAAATCTTTGGTATGGGGAAAACCATGCTTTACACAATATAACTGTTCCTTTATATGAAAATAAAATAACAGCTTTAATTGGACCATCAGGATGTGGTAAATCTACATTTTTAAGATGTTTAAATAGAATGAATGACCTTATATCTATTGTTAAAATTGATGGTTCAGTTGTAATTGACAATAAAAATATCTATGATAAAGATGTTGATGAAGTGAGTGTAAGAAAAAAAATTGGAATGGTATTTCAACAACCAAATCCTTTTCCAAAATCAATTTATGATAATGTCTCTTATGCTCCTTTAAAGCATGGTCATGTAAAAAAAGGAAAAGCTTGTGATGAGCTTGTAGAAAAATCTCTTAGAGATGCAGGTCTGTGGGAAGAGGTAAAAGATAAACTAGCGCAACCTGGAACTTCACTATCTGGTGGACAACAACAAAGACTTTGTATTGCTAGAACAATTGCTGTTAAACCAGAAGTTATTTTAATGGATGAACCAACTTCAGCACTTGATCCTATTTCAACTGAAAAGATTGAAGCTTTAATGCTTGAATTAAAAGAAAAATATACAATTATAACAGTAACTCACAATATGCAACAAGCGGCAAGAGTTGCAGACTATACTGCATTTTTCCATTTAGGAAAATTGATTGAATATGATGAAACAGATACAATTTTTGTTAACCCATCAAATAAAAAAACAGAAGACTATATTACAGGAAGGTTTGGATAATGTTAAAACCATATGAAGAGAATGTACAAAAAATAAAAGATGAGATATACAGCATAGGTCAAGAAGTTGTACATGCAAATAAAATCTCTTTGGCTGCTCTTAAAGAGAATGATTTAACAATGTTAAAAGACATAAATCTATCAATAAAAAGTCTTTCAACTAAGTCAAATGAAGTTGATAATTTAATAGTTAAAACTCTAGCTCTATACTCTCCTGAGGCAAGAGATTTAAGGGAAATGGTATCATTTTTAAAAATTACAAATGAGCTTTTAAGAGCAGGAGCAAACTCTAAAGCTTTTGTTAAAACTTTTAAAAAATCATTTGTTGATGATTTAGATAAACACGCTATTTTGGAGTATGCAATTCCTTTGCTTAAAGCATCAAATCAAGCTTTAGAGACTGCAATGCAACTTATTAAAGAGACAGATGAAAAAGTTATTGAAACTGGTTTCCAAAAGGTAAGTGTTGAAGAGAGTAAAACCGATGATTTATATGCAATCATTGAGAAAAACACTTTAAAACTAATTGCTAAAAAAATTGAACTTTCAAAAGACTATTTTGATGTTTTAAGTAGTTTAAGAAGATTAGAAAAAACTGCAGACAGAGCTGCTTCAATTGCAAACCTTTTACTGTTTGCACATGCTGGTGGAGTAATTGAACAAGCAAAATAGTTCAAATATATGGAAGAAAAAATTTTAAAACTTAAAAAAAAGTTCCGATACAATTTAGAAGTTTTAGTAGCTATAGTTATTTTTGCACTTATTATAGCTACTAAATTTGAATTTAGTAAAGCTATCGTTCTAATGTTAGAATTTATTGTCGTAATGGAAGTCATAAAGATGATTTCTGATTTTATAAAAAAAGAGAAGCTAAGACTTAGATTTGTAATTGATATATTTATTATCTTTTTAATTAGGGATGTAATTATCAACACTTCCCAATCTTCAAAAGATTATTTTAATATACTTTTTCTTCTTCTTGTGATTTTTATATTCTTTATTTTTAGGATTTTAGCATTAAAATATTCACCAGGAATTATTAAAATTAACCCAAATAAAAATAAAAGTATCTAACTAGATACTTCTACATAGAGTAAAAGATGAATGAAAAACTAATATTAATTGTGGAAGATGAAGAGGATATCTTAGAACTTTTGGAATACTCTTTACAAAAAGAAGGCTATGAAACAATTGGCTTTTTAAATGTAAATGACAAAGTAGAAAAAGTTTTAGATGAGGAGCCAGTTAATCTTATTATTATGGATAGAAATCTTCCTGGTATTGATGGAACTGAGTTTGTAAATAGCATAAAGAAAAAGGGTTATAATATTCCTATTGTTTATCTAACTGCAAAAGATAAAGATGAAGATATTCTTGAAGGTTTTGATGCCCATGCAGATGATTACATAACTAAACCATTCAATATAAAAGAGACTCTAGCTAGAATAAAAGCTGTTATTAGAAGATCAAGCAATGATGTAGATGTATTAAAAGTTAGAGATATTGTCTATAAAGCCTCAAATAAAAAATTCTATATAGATGATGATGAGATTGTATTAACCCACTTAGAGCATGATTTACTTTTGGAGTTTATGAAAAATAGAGATATTCTTATGACTAGAGAACATCTTCTTGAAACAGTTTGGGAAGACTCATATGATAAAAAACTAAAAACAGTAAATGTTGCAATTAAAAGATTAAAAGCAAAAATTGACCCGAAAAATAAAAAAGAGTATATAAAATCAATTAGAGGGGAAGGTTACCTATTTTGTTAAAGATTCACCAACTCTTTTTAAGAACCTTTTCTCTTATCTTTTTACTTCTTCTTATAGTATTAAGTATCACCATATATTTTTGGTCAAAACATATATATTTAGACCAAATAGAGAAAAATCTTTCACAAAATATTGACTCTCTCTCATTCTCCTTTAACACTTTGGATAATGCTTCATATATTGTTAAAACCTTTAAAGCAAAAACTGGAAATAGAATTACAGTTATTGATGAAGATGGTGTTGTAGTTGCAGATAGTGATAAAGATAAGGAGAGTATGGAAAATCACGCAAATAGAGATGAGATTATCCATGCAAAATATAATGGTTATGGTAAATCAATTAGATATTCTCACACATTAGAACAAGAACTTTTGTATGTAGCTAAAAAGATTGTTATTGATGATAAAATTTACTACATAAGATTAGCTGACTATACTTCAAAAATAAGAGATAATTTTACAGAATTAATCTATCAATTAATAGGTCTTATTGCCCTATTCTTAGTTGGTTTTTTTATTGTAACTTATTACTTAAGTTTAAAAATCAAAGATGAAACAAACTCTATTTTAGACTTTTTAATTCAAATGAGTAATAAAAGACCAAAATATGAGATATATTCAGAGTTTTCTGAGGAGTTTAATAAGATTACAAGACTTTTAAATAAAGTTGCAAATAAGCTCTCTAAAAAAGAGAAACAAAAAGATAAACAAACAGCAAAACTAAAACTTGCTAATAGACAAAAAGATGAGATAATCTCTGCAATTTCCCATGAGTTTAAGAATCCAATTGCAATTATTACAGGATATGCGGAAACTATTTTAAATGACAAAGATTTACCAGAGAAAATGAAAACTAAATTTTTAAATAAAATTTATACCAGTGGTAATAAAATGTCTCAAATTATTGACAAACTAAGGCTGACTTTAAAACTTGAAGAGGGAAAACAGACTATCTTAACTACCCAATGTTCTCTTCATGATCTTTTAAATGACATAATCTCCGATTTAAAAGAAAAATATGCCCAAAGAGAAGTTACTATAATAGGGAAGGATAAAGAGATAAATGTAGATGAAACACTCTTTTCTATGGCACTTACAAACTTAATTGAAAATGCTCTAAAATATTCTGAAGATGAAGTAATTATAAAAATTGATGATGAATTTATCTCTATTATAGATAAAGGGATAGGAATAGATGAACATGAAATTAAAAAGATAAATCAGAAATTTTACAGAGTATCTCAAAATGGTTGGAACAACTCTTTAGGACTTGGACTATTTATTGTTCATGCCATTTTAAAACTTCATGATTTTGAGCTAATTATCACAAGTAAACTGGCGCAAGGCTCAGAATTTAAAATAAAATATTAAATATCACTTAAATTAAGTATTTTTTAAGCTTAACTAGACTATTATTCCACCTCATTAACAAAATCGGAGAAAATAGATGAAATTTACTCAAATGGCAAAAGCTAACGAAATCGAAAGAGATTGGATAGTAGTTGATGCAACAGATAAAATATTTGGTAGAATTATTACTGAAGTTGCAACACTATTAAAAGGTAAACATAAACCTTCATATACTCCTCACGTAGACTGTGGAGATAATGTAATTATTATCAATGCTTCAAAAGCAAAATTTTCAGGAACAAAACTTGAAAATAAAAATTACTATACTCACTCAGGATATTTTGGAAGTACTAAAACTCACAAAATGGCTGAAATGCTAGACAAAAACCCTGAAAAATTATACAAACTAGCTACTAGAGGGATGTTACCAAAAACAAAACTTGGTAAAGAAATGTTAAAAAAATTAAAAGTATACGCAGGAAGCGAACACCCACACTCTGCGCAAATTAAAGGATAAGACTAATGGCAAAAGTATATGCAACTGGAAGAAGAAAAACTTCTATAGCTAAAGTATGGTTAGAAAACGGAAACGGTCAACTTACAATCAATGGTCAAACTTTAGACGCATGGCTAGGTGGACATGAAGCAATTAAAAAAAGAGTAATGCAACCATTAGAAGTATCTAAACAAGACTCTTCTGTAAATATTGTTGTAAAAACACTTGGTGGTGGATATTCAGCTCAAGCAGATGCAGTAAGACATGGTATCTCTAGAGCTTTAGTAGCTTTCGATGAGCAATTCAGAGCAATTTTAAAACCTTACGGATTATTAACAAGAGATGCAAGATCTGTTGAAAGAAAAAAATACGGAAAGAAAAAAGCGAGAAAATCAACTCAGTTTTCAAAAAGATAATATCTACTATATCTTTTCAAAGATTACAGATTTTCTATTCAAAGGGGGAAGACAGATGTCTTTCCCCTTTTTTTATATAAAAATATCTTACTAAACTAATAAAAAATAAGCTAATGCTATTATAGTTATGTTTAAGGACATAAAAAAGATTTAATAGGATATAATCCTAACATGAAAAGAGTTATTATATTTTTTACAATTAAATCATTTTTATTAATTAATTTACTCGCAAGTACCTTAAATCTCTCTATCTCCTCAAGTCCAAGTAGACTAAATCCAATTATTGCAGCAGATAGCACAAGCTCAGAGATAACACAATGGCTTTTTAACGGTCTTTTAAAATATGATAAAGATGGAAATATAGTAACTGACTTGGCAAAATCTTACTATTTTTTGAATGATAAAAAATTGATTATTGAATTAAAAAAAGGTATTAAGTGGCATGATGGAGTTGAACTAACAGCTGATGATGTTATTTTTACCTATGAAAAGATTATGGATAAAAATATCTTCACTCCTAGAAAAACAAACTATAAAGAGGTTGAATCTGTAAAAAAACTAGATAACTATACAATAGAAGTTAACTATAAAAGAGCCTATTTTAAAGCTCTTATAATCTGGATGATTGAGATTATTCCTAAACATATTTTAGAAAAACAAAAAGATTTAATGACTTCTGAGTTTAACAGAAAACCAATAGGTACAGGTCCTTATAAATTAGCAGAATTTAAAACTGGTTCTGATATTGAGCTTATTGCAAATGAGAACTATTTTGAAGGAAAACCTAAAATTGAAAAAATTCATTATAAGTTTTTACCTGATTCTAACACCTCTTTTTTGATGTTAAAGCAAAAACTTCTTGATATAGGAGGTTTAACTCCTCTTCAAATTGATAGACAAATTGATGATAAATTTAAGGACAAATTTAAAATAATAGAGAGACCAAGTTTCTCCTATGACTATTTAGGTTTTAACTTAAAAAATAAAAAATTCCAAAACCCAAAAATAAGAGAAGCTCTCTCTTTGGCTATAGATAGACAAGAGATGGTAGATATTCTTTTCTTTGGACATGGAAAAGTTTGTACAGGTCCTTTTTTGCCAGGAAGTTTTGCCTTTAATAAAGAGATTAAACCTATAAAACAAAATTTGCAAAAAGCAAAAGAGCTTTTAAAAGAAGCTGGATATGACGAAAAACACCCTTTCTCTTTTGAAATAGCAACAAATGCAGGGAATGAAACAAGGGTTAATGTAGCTCAAATTATTCAATATCAACTATCAAAAATTGGAGTAAAAGTTACCATTAAAATTATGGAATGGCAAGCTTTTTTAAATACGATTATCACTCCAAAAAATTTTGAAACCATAGTTATGGGATGGAGTTTGGCTCTAATGCCAGATGCTTATCCTTTATGGCACAGTAAATCAGATTTTCTGGGTGGATTTAATTTAGTTGGATATCACAATAAAAAAGTTGATGAATTAATAGAGAAAGGTTCAGAGATAGTTGATATAAATAAATTATCTAAAATTTATAAAGAACTTTTTTCTCTTATTACCCATGATAATCCTTATCTCTTTTTGTATATTCCAAACTCTATTTCAGTTGTAAACAAAGACATAAAAAATATTGAACCATCTTTTATTGGTATTATGCATAATCAAATTGAGTGGATTAAACCTTAAAATATATTAATTCTTCTATTAAATATGCTTGTAATCTTTTTTTTACTAAACTACTTGCCTATAAAATAATGAAGGTATAAATTTGCAAAAAATCATTCTATTTGACTTAGATGGAACACTAATTGACTCAACTGATGCAATCATCTCAACATTTCACCACTCTTTTAAAGAACTAAACTATGACTTCAAAGGTACTGACGAAGATATCAAAACACTAATTGGTTATCCTCTTGATATTATGTATCTAGAATTAGGTATTGAAAAAGAGGTTGTTTGGGATTTTGTACATGCCTATAAAGAGAGATATAGAGTTATATCTAAACAACAAACAGAACTTCTAAAATTTGCAAAAGAGGCAATTGAGTTGGCTAATACCTTTGCAAGACTTTCAGTGGTTACCACAAAAACTGGGCTTTATAGCAAAGAGCTTTTAGAACATCTTGAACTTATGAAATATTTCGAATTTGTAACAGGAAGAGAGAATGTTGAACACCCTAAACCTCATCCTGAACCAATACATAAAACTCTGGATCTAATGAAAATAGAAGGAACTTGTGATATTTGGATGGTTGGAGATACAGAACTTGATTTAATTGCTGCAAATAGCGCTGGTATTAACTCAGTTGGAGTTTTGTGTGGTTATGGGAAAGAAGAGACTTTAAAAGAGCACACATCATACATAGTAAGCAACCCCTTAGAGGCTGTTGAACTAATAAAAACTATCTCACAAAGCTAATTTTATACCAGCAAAAACAATAGTTACAATTTTGTAAATTCCTAAAATATTAGCACCTTTTTTTTATTCTTAAAGGGTACATAATTTGTGTATTTAATTAATTATATTAATTAATATCAACTTATTTCAGTTCACATTCAAGAGTATATAAGTTTACTTTAATTAATATCAATCCATAAGAAAATATATTTGAAGGAAATTACATGTCAAAACGATTTGCTACAATGGATGGTAACGAAGCAGCAGCATATGTTTCATATGCTTTTACTGAAGTTGCTGGTGTTTATCCGATTACACCTTCATCTCAGATGGGAGATAACACTGAAAAGTGGGCTACACAAGGTAAAAAAAATCTATTCGGTTCAACAGTAAAAGTTATTGAAATGCAAAGTGAAGCAGGGGCAGCTGGAACTTTTCACGGTTCACTTCAAGCAGGTGCACTTACTACAACATATACTGCATCTCAAGGTTTACTACTTAAAATTCCTAATATGTATAAAGTTGCTGGACAATTATTACCAGGAGTTATACATGTAAGTGCTAGAGCATTAGCAGCGCATGCATTATCAATCTTTGGAGACCACCAAGATGTTATGAGTGCTAGAACAACAGGTTTTGCAATGCTTGCAACTGGTTCTGTTCAAGAAGTAATGGATATTGGAGGAGTTGCACACCTTGCTGCAATTAAAGGAAGAGTTCCATTTTTACACTTCTTTGATGGATTTAGAACTTCACATGAAATCAATAAAATTGAAGTTATGTCATATGATGTGTTTGACAGACTTTTAGACTATGAGGCAGTTCAAAAGTTTAGAGACACTTCACTTAATCCTGAATCTCCAATAACAAGAGGAACAGCACAAAATGATGATATCTACTTCCAAGGGAGAGAAGCATCAAATAAATTTTATGATGCAGTACCTGATATTGTAAATGAATATATGCAAGAGATTTCAAAAGTTACTGGAAGAGATTATGCACCATTTACTTTCTATGGTGATCCTGAAGCAACAGACGTTATTATTGCAATGGGTTCAGTAAATGAAACAATTAGAGAAACAGTTGATTATTTAAGAAAAACAGAGGGAAGAAAAGTTGGACTTCTTACAGTTCATCTATATAGACCTTTTAGTACAAAATATTTTTTAAACGCTCTACCAAAATCTGTTGAAAGAATTTGTGTTATTGATAGAACAAAAGAGCCAGGAAGTTTAGGGGAACCTCTATATTTAGATGTAAAAGCAGTATTTTATGGTGAGAAAAAACAACCAAAAGTTATTGGAGGAAGATATGGATTATCTTCTAAAGATGTGCCACCAAATCAAATTATTGCTCTATTTGACAACCTTGCAAGTGCAAACCCTAAAGATCACTTTACAGTTGGTATTAATGATGATGTTACTTTCACTTCAATTGAAGTTAAAGAAAATGTATCAGTTGTGGAAGATGTAAATGAGTGTCTATTCTATGGTCTTGGAGCTGATGGTACTGTTGGAGCAAATAAAAACTCAGTTAAAATTATTGGAGATAAAACAGATCTTTATGCACAAGCATATTTTGCATATGACTCTAAAAAAAGTGGTGGATATACAAGATCTCACCTAAGATTTAGCAAAAATCCTATTAGGTCAACTTATCTTGTATCAAATCCAGGATTTGTTGCCTGTTCAAAAGAGGTTTATCTAGAACAATATGAAGTAATTGATAAAATCAAAGAGGGTGGAACTTTTTTACTTAACTCAATTCATTCAGTAGACGAAATAGTACAAACAATTCCTGACAGAGTTAAAAAAATACTTGCAGATAAAAAAGTTAAATTCTATATCATCAATGCTACAAAACTAGCTAGAGATATTGGTCTTGGAAATAGAACAAACACTATTATGCAAGCTGCATTTTTCAAACTAGCCGATATTATACCTTATGAAGAGGCTAAAACATACATGAAACAGTATGCTGAAAAAGCTTATGGCAATAAAGGGGAAGAGATAGTAAGAATGAACTATCTTGCAATTGATTCAGGAGAAGAGGGTCTTGTTGAAGTTCCAGTTGATCCATCTTGGTCAAAATTAGAGGGTGGAAAACTTGTAGTTCAATCTAAATACAAAGGAAGCGAATATGTTGAAACTTTTGCAAAAGTTGTAAATGCTGCAAAAGGTGATGAACTTCCTGTATCTGCTGTTGTTAATCTTGGAATGGAAGGGGGAACATTTGAAAATGGTTCTACAAAATATGAAAAAAGAACAATTGCAACTATGGTTCCTCAATGGAATGAAGATACCTGTATTCAATGTAATCAATGTGCATTTGAGTGCCCACATGCGGTTATTAGACCATTTTTAATGGATGAAGAGGAGTTTGAAAATGCTCCTGAAGGAGTAAAAACTCACTCTCTTGATTCAAAAGCTAAAGGAACTAAAGATCAAGGTCTTAAATATAAAATTCAAGTATCAATTATGGATTGTACAGGTTGTAATGTTTGTGTTGATATCTGTCCAACAAAAGAGAAATCTCTTAAAATGGTTCCTTATGAAGTTGAAGCAGGAAACAATGAACAAGAAAATGCTGACTACTTATTTAATGATGTAGCATATAAAGACTACTTAGTTAAAAAAGATACAGTTCAAGGTTCACAGTTTGCACAACCTCTATTTGAATTCCATAGTGCATGTCCAGGATGTGGTGAGACTCCATATATCACATTGGCAACACAACTATTTGGTGATAGAATGATGATCTCAAATGCTACAGGATGTACTTCTATTTACTCTGCATCAGCTCCATCAACTCCATTTACTAAAAATGCAAAAGGGGAAGGTCCAGCTTGGGCGAACTCACTATTTGAAGATGCGGCAGAGTTTGGATACGGAATGCATGCAGCAAATGAGACTATTAGAAATAGAATTGCAAGAATTATGAATGAAACTATGGAAGATGTAACTAATCCTCTAAAAGTTTTATATAAAGAGTGGTTGGAAAATAGAAGCAATGGTGTAAAAACTCAAGAGATTAGAGATAAACTTGTACCACAATTAGAACAAAATCAAAACCTTCCAGGAGTAAAAGATTTACTAAGTCTTAAAAAATATATAGTAAGAAAATCTCAATGGATGATTGGTGGAGATGGTTGGGCTTATGATATTGGTTATGGTGGACTTGACCATGTATTATCAACAGGAGAAAATGTAAATATGCTTGTTGTTGATACAGAGGTTTACTCAAATACTGGAGGTCAATCTTCAAAATCAGCTAGAACTGGTTCTATTGCTGACTTTACAAATGATGGGAAACCAAATAAGAAAAAAGACTTAGGTTATATCTCAATGACTTATGGAAACATTTTTGTTGCACAAATTAACTCAAGAGCAAACCAAAAACATGCAGTTCAAGCTATGAAAGAGGCTGAAGAGTATGATGGACCATCATTAATCATCGCTTACTCTCCTTGTATTGCTCACGGTATTCAAGGTGGATTGATGAAATCAGTTGAACATGGTGAACTTGCAACAGATTGTGGATATTGGCCAATTTATACTTTCGATCCAAGAAAGATTGACCAAGGAGAAAATCCTATTAAAATCTCTGGGAAAAAACCTGATTGGGAAAGATATGAAGAGTTTTTAATGAAAGAGAACAGATATAGATCTCTTAAAAAATTAAATCCAGAACATGCAGACTTTTTATTAGAACAAAATAAAAAAGATGCACAATACAGATATAGACAACTATCAAGAATGGCAGCAGCAGATTACTCTGACGAAATTCAAGGCTAATTAAAAGTGAGGTAAGGTTTACCTCACTTTTTCTCTTCTAACAAAATTCTATAAATTATCAAAAAGTTTTATTTTTACTTCTTATTTATCACATTAAATTACTTTAAAATTTCTTTCTAAAAACTATAATACATAAGAAAAAGTTATCAAAATAGGTACAATAATGAACATATGTTCATAACACAGAGCCCATAAAATGGACATATGTTCATCAACATAATAAATTTACAAATTTCGCAATTTTTGTACATATTTATTACATATTTTAATTTTAAGCTAAGTTTTGTTTCCCTAAACTTCCCCCAGACAAATTAGAGGTGTCTACTAATCTAAATAAATTTTAGGAGCAACCATGCTAGAAATTAGATGGCACAGCCGTGCTGGTCAAGGTGCAGTAACTGGTGCTAAAGGACTAGGTTCTGTTGTTGCTGAGACAGGTAAAGAAGTACAAGCTTTTGCATTCTACGGATCTGCAAAAAGAGGGGCATCAATGACTGCTTATAACAGAATTGATGATAAACAAATTATCAATCATGAGAAGTTTATGCACCCAAACTATGTCTTTATCTTAGACCCAGCTTTAGCATTTACAGACGATTTTACAGCACATGAGACTGAAAAAACGCAATACATTATTACAACTCACTTGAAAAAAGATGAGTTAATAGAGATGGTTCCAGCGTTGCAAGGAAGAGAAGATAGAACATTTATTTTAGACTGTTTAAAAATCTCTCAAGAGACTATTGGAAGACCAATTCCTAATACTCCAATGTTAGGTGCATTTATGAAAATAAGTGGAATGTTTGAACTTGAGTATTTTCAAAATGCGATGAAAAAAGTACTTAAAAAGCTGCCTCAAAAAGTAATCGATGCAAATATGATTGCTATACAAAGAGCTTATAACGAAGTACATTAGGAGATATAATGAGTAAATCTATAAAAGAGATGGGTTGGGACGAATTAGTTCCAGGAGCTGCACTATTTTCATTTAATGCAAATGTAGATTATCTAATGGCTGAAACTCAACCAGAAGATAGAATATATGCAGAAACAAACTCAAAAAATGCATATGTTGGAGATTGGAGAGTTTTTAAACCAGTTTGGAATAGTGAGCTTTGTATTGACTGTCAAAACTGTTGGTTGTTCTGTCCAGACACTGCAATTATTTCAAGAAATAAAGAGATGGTTGGAGTTGATTATGATCACTGTAAAGGGTGTGGAATCTGTGTAGAAGTTTGTCCAACAAATCCGAAATCATTATTAATGTTTAATGAAATAGAAAAAAATGAAGATGCACTTACAAAGTGGCCTGAGAAGAAAAAAAAGGGTGAAGAAGAATGAATAGAAAAGAGATGGAATTAAACAGCGTTGAAGTATGGGATGGAAATACCTGTAACGCACAAGCATTTAGACAAGCTAGTGTTGATGTAGTTGCTGCATACCCTATTACTCCTTCTACTAATACAGTTGAAAACTATGCAACATTTCATGCAAATGGATATGTTGATGGTGAGTTTATTATGGTTGAATCAGAACATGCTGCAATGTCTGCATGTGTTGGTGCAGCAGCAGCTGGAGGAAGAGTTGCAACAGCTACTTCATCGCAAGGTTGTGCTCTTATGGTTGAAGTTTTATACCAATGTGCTGGTATGAGATTACCTGCTGTTTTATGTTTAGTAAATAGAGCACTTGCAGCTCCACTAAATGTAAATGGTGACCATTCTGATATGTATTTAACAAGAGATGCAGGTTGGATTCAACTTGACTCTTTTAATGCACAAGAGGCTTATGATTTAACACTTATGTCATTTAAAATTGGAGAGCACAAAGATGTTAGACTTCCAGTTATCTCAAATCAAGATGGATTTTTAACTTCACACACAGCCCAAACAGTAAGACCCCTTCCAGATAAAGTTGCTTATGATTTTATTGGAGATTATGTACAAGTTAATGCAATGTTAGACTTTTCTAAACCAGTTACGCATGGAGTTCAAACAGAACATGACTGGCATTTTGAACACAAAGCAAAACAACATGCAGCTCTACAAGGTGCACTTCCAATAGTTGAAGAGATATTTAAAGAGTTCAAAAAGTTAACAGGAAGAGAGTACAACCTAGTTGAAACTCATAAAATGGATGATGCAGAAGTTGCAATAGTTTGTTTAGGAACTACTTATGAAACTGCAACAATTGCAGCTGATGAATTAAGAGAACAAGGGATTAAAGCTGGAGTTATAGCACCTAGACTATTTAGACCTTTTCCATTAGTTCAATTAGCTCAAAAATTACAAAATGTTAAAGCTCTTGCATGTATGGATAGATCTGCTCCTGGTGGAACTGTTGGGGCTTTATATAATGAAGTTGCTGGAGCTCTATTTAATACTCCTGCAAGACCAGTACTTAGAAACTTAATCTATGGGCTTGGTGGTAGAGATATTACTGTTAATGAATTAAAAGAGATATTTACTGATTTACAAAATGATGCAAAAAATGGTAAATTAACTGGAAAAATCCAAAGACTTCATGGAGTTAGAGGACCAGAATTAAGCTTTTATGAGCTGTAAGGAGAAAAAATGGGTGATCAAAAAGTAATTAAAAACTTAAAAACGTTTTCAACTTCGGCTGAAAGATTTGAGGGTTCTCACGTTTTATGTCCAGGGTGTGCGCACTCTATTATTGTAAGAGAGGTTTTAAATGCAACAAATGACAACCTTGTAGTTTCTGCTGCAACTGGTTGTTTAGAAGTTTGTACAGCTATTTATCCTCATACTTCATGGGACTGTTCTTGGATTCATATTGGATTTGAAAATGCTTCAACTGCAATTGCTGGAGCTGAAGCTATGAATAAGGCACTTAGAAACAAAGGAAGAATTAGTGCAGATACTCCACAACCAAAATTTGTTGCATTTGGTGGAGATGGTGCTACTTATGATATTGGTTTCCAATGGATCTCTGGATGTTTTGAAAGAGGTCACGATATGATGTATGTTTGTTTAGATAATGAAGTTTATGCAAACACAGGAGGACAAAGATCTTCTTCTACTCCTATTGGAGCATCAACAACAACTGCACCTGCTGGTTCAACATCTTACGGTGAAAAACAAGTAAAAAAAGATATGCTTCAAATTATGGCAGCTCATGGCTCACCTTATGTGGCACAAGTTGCTCCAAATAAATGGAAAGATATGGTTAAAAAAATCCAAACAGGATTTGCAACAAAAGGTCCTGTATTTATAAATGCAATGAGTGCATGTACAACAGAGTGGAAGTTTCAACCTCATCAAACAATTGAAGCTTCAGATTTAGCTGTTGATTCACTTGTATTTCCACTTTATGAGATAGTAAATGGAACTGAACTAAATATTACTTATAGACCAAAAAATATTGTTCCAGTTAGAGATTATTTAGCATTCCAACCTAGATTTAAACACCTTTTTAAACCAGAAAATGAACATATCATTGAAGAGTGGCAAAAAAGAGTTAATGAGAAATGGGAATATTTACAAAGAAGAGAAGAGGCAAGAGTATAAAAATTTCTCTTTTTTTATTGTAGTAGAGAGCTTTCTCCTCTCTACTATTTTCTAACATAAATACCAACTTTAATACCTAAAAATCCGTAAAATCCAAACAATAAACATTTTAACTTCAATTGTTACTATTTTGATATATAACTAAAGTATAATAAATAAAAAACTAATTCAATTTATATATTAATTAGTTATATATTAATTATTTATAATATAAATAATTAATATTTAATATAAATATGCTATACTTCGTCGAATTTTTAATAGCTCAAATAAAAAAATAATAAAAATCAAAAAATTATTTTCAAAGGTTTAAAATGATATCCAAATTTAAAGATGAACTTATTCTACTACTCTCAATCTTAATAATAATTCCTATTTTAACTTCTATAAATATTTTTGAACTGCTTTATGCTTTCTCAAGAGAGTATGAAAGATACCAAGTGGATGAACTTCTTATTATTGTATTGGCAATTTTAGTGTGCCTTTCAGTCTACTCTTTTAAAAAAACTTTTGATTTAAAAAAAACTAAAAATGTCTTATTCAACTACAGTGAAAAGGATATGTTGACAAGTTTGAAAAATAGAAATGCCTTTTTCAAAATTCCGGAAGAGAATAAAAAATATTTGGTACTTATAAATATTATAGACTTTACAATTTTTAATAAACATTTAGGTTTTAAAAAAGCGGATCAACTACTAAAAAAAGCAGCAATAACTTTAAATAAAATACTTGAAAAGGAGATAGGGGAAGAGTTATACAGAATCTATGGTGATGAATTTGCTTTTTATTGTGATTGTGAAAATATTGAAAAGGTTTTAGAATCAATTAAAAATAGATTTGAGAAGAGGCTATTTGGTATTGAAGGCTATAAATTTTATATTCACTTAAATCTAGCATACTCTTCTACAAGCCCAAAATATTTAACTTCTTGTGAAGCTCTTTTATCAACAAGAAAATCAATTGTAAAGAGTATAAAAGAGTATAGCAAAGATAATGAAATATCTTGCAATAATTCCCTTGATATGTTAAACACTATTAGAATCTCTTTAGAAAATAGTCAAGTGATCCCTGTATATCAAGGAATATATGACAATAACTCAAATACTACATACAAATACGAGACATTAGCCAGAATTAAAAAAGATGGAAAACTAATCTCTCCTTATGAGTTTATTGATATCTCAAAAAGATTTAAACTTTACCATAAAATTACACACAGAATAATAGAGAATGCCTTTGATGATTTTAAAGATTCACAATGTGAGTTTTCAATAAATCTTTCATATATTGATATAGTTAATGAAAATACTTGTAACTTTATCTTTTCTATGTTGAAAAAAAATCCTCAAATTGCAAAAAGATTAACTATAGAGTTTCTTGAAACTGAAAATATATCTGATTATGATTTATTAATTGAATTTACAAAAAAAATAAAAGAGTATGGAACAAAAGTTGCTTTAGATGATTTTGGAGCTGGATACTCAAACTGGAATAATATAATAAAACTCAAACCAAACTATATTAAAATAGATGGAAGTATTATCCAAAATCTAATTGGAAATGATAAAAACATAAACTTTATAAAACTAATTGTTGAATTTTCAAAAATGAATGAGATAAAAACAATTGCTGAGTATGTTGATTCACAAGAGTTGGCAAATCTTATAAAAGAGCTTAAAATTGACTATTCGCAAGGATTTTTATTTGCTCAACCGCAAGAGAGAGCACTTATAAAACTATAAAATAGTTTTTGTATATTTGCTACCCATAATTTAAGTAAAATTTGTATTACAATTTTGTTATACTAATAAAAAACAGGGAAAACAATGGGTATATTCGATATCTCTACACAACAAAAATCATATAAAATAGAAAAAAAAGATGAAGTTGTAAAACTTCTAAAAGAGAAACTTTCTACTTTTTCTAAAGAGACAGAATCTACAAAATCTCAACTAATATTTAGAAAATTTAAACCCTCAAATCTATATTTGTATTACGATTTAATTGTTGATATAAAAGCAGAAAAAGAGTCTTTTACTTTAAGTTTTGAAGGAGAACTTCAAAATGTTTGGATTCTAGTAGTTTTAATAGTTCTTGGTATACTTTTTACCTATGGCTTTGGTTTGATAATTGTTGTACTTTTTACATTTTTACAAAAAAAAGTTGCAACCAAATATATTGAATCTACTTTCGAAGAGATTAAAAAAGAGATAAATAAGGAATAAAACTTGCATACTTGATAACAAGGATGCGCGAATGGATTTATATCAAAAAGCTTACGATTGGGCTAAAACATACAAATTTGAATCAATCGAAATTGAGTATGCTACAAAATTAGCACTAAAAATGTTGGATGATTCATGTAAAATGACTCACGAAGATAGAAAAATATTTTTTTATGTCTATGATGCTATTTGCGATAGAACTGACATTAAACTAGAGGACGATATCAATAAACTTGTTCTTTTAGCACGAGACAGAGAGACTATCTTTTCAAAACCCCAATATGCTAATATTGTGCATGCTTGTAGAGTTGAAGTAATACCTTCTATGCTTAAAGTTCATATGAAGGCATTTAAACATATGGTTAGAAAAAATTTAAATCTTTTATAAACTAAAAGATTTTTTCTAACTCTTTATTATTTAACTACAAAACCAATTTAAGCCTTTAAAATAAGAATTTAGCTAAAATCACAAAAAATATTCAAGGATTAATTATGCCACTACTAGACAGTTTTAGAGTTGACCACACAATTATGCCTGCACCTGCTGTTAGGGTTGCAAAAACTATGAAGTCTCCTTCAGGGGATACTATTACAGTATTTGATTTAAGATTTTGTGTTCCAAATAAAGAGATTATGAAAGAGAGAGGTATTCACACTTTAGAACACCTTTTTGCAGGATTTATGAGAAACCATTTAAACTCAAAAGATGTTGAGATTATTGATATTTCACCAATGGGTTGCAGAACAGGTTTTTATATGAGCCTTTTAGGAGCACCAAAAGAAGAGAACGTTGCAAAAGCTTGGAAAGACTCTATGGAAGACGTGCTAAATGTACAATCACAAAATGATATTCCTGAATTAAATATTTTTCAATGTGGAACTTGTAATATGCACTCATTAGATGAGGCACAAGAGATTGCAAAAAATATTCTAAGTAAAGATATTGGTGTTATGTCAAATGAAAAATTATACCTATCTGATGAAAAGTTAAATAGCTTAGGTTGCTAATTGACACAAAAATTAAATCTTTTCAGAGGGTTATTTCAACCCTTTGAAAATATCTCGATTTTATACTATAAAACAACAATTACTACCATTAAGAGAAGTAATTTACAATGAAAGAGTTTATAAAAACTATTGATGGCTCTAACACGCTATTTTCTACAAAATATAATCAACATTTCCATGATTTAAAAACAGGGGCTATCCAAGAAGCATTTACAAAACATATAATTCCAAGTTTAAAATACCATAAAAATAAAAAAAATTTAAAAATACTTGATATCTGTTTTGGTATTGGATATAACACTCTAAGCACAATCTATTATTTACAAAAGAATAATATTGAGATTAATCTTGAAATATTCTCTCCAGAGTTTGATTTAGAATTAATTGAATCTTTAAAAGATTTTGAATATCCAGAAGAATTTAAAGAGTTAAAATCTATTATTGAAGAACTTTCAAAAAATAAAAAATATCAAAAAAATAAGCTAAAAATCGAACTTTTTATTGGTGATGCTAGAGAATATATTAAAACTTTAAAAGAGATAGATATAGTCTATCAAGATGCTTTTAGCTCTGAAGTAAATAGTGAACTTTGGAGTGTAGAGTATTTTAAAGATATTTTTGAAGCAACAAAAGATGATTGTATAGTAACCACCTACTCTATTGCCACAAATGTAAGACTTTCACTATATGAAGCTGGTTTTGAAATATATGAGATAAATCCAAATGGAAATAGAAAACAAACCTTTGCCATAAAACAAAAAAAAGAGTTAAAGGCTAAATATATAGATATGGAATTAAAAAAACAAAGGAATAAAGAGGCAAAAGCTATCTATGATAAGCTTTAATATCTTTTAACTGTTTGACTCTTCAACTATATTGTCAAGAATATATTTTTCTAAATCTTTTTTAGATACTTCACTTTTAATAGCTTTTAGATATATCTCTTCAATCTTTTTATTATATTCGTCATAAGGAAAATATGGAAATCTAAGAGCCCAAGATCTTTTTATCTGTTTGTATGTAATTTCATCTCTCATTTTAGATCTAAAGAAATTAAATCCCATAAAAATAACTGCTGTAATAACCATAGCTCCCAAAATAGATATATGTGGGTCAATATTTGCCAAGGGTTTGTGAGTTATTGCAGAAAGTGGTATCAAAATTAAAAGCACAATTCCTATATAAACTAAATATGCTCTGCCAAGTTTTAGTCTAAATCCAAGCTTTGCAGGGTCAACATGCATTCCTTCATTATATTGTCTATTAGCTTCTAACAAATCTCTTAAGAGGATAGGTTGTTTTGATAAAATATAGATGTAATCTAAAATTTTCTCTTTAATGCTTTTTTCTTTTGTCATAACTCTTCCTACTGTTTAATGAATCATATTTTATCTAATTAATAGTAAAATTACTCAAATCAAGGTTGAGAAATTTTATGAAATATTTGTGGCTTACTCTATTTTTTGCTGTTTTTATCTGGTCAGGGATCAATCCAAAGGATTATTTTACTTGGATTTTAGAGGTTTTCCCTGCAATAATTGGTCTTTTTGTATTGGCTTTGACCTATAATAGTTTTAGACTAACTACTTTGCTTTATGCCCTTATTTTAATACACTGTATTATTCTAATGATTGGTGGTCACTACACCTATGCAGAGGTACCCCTTTTTGATACGATTAAAGAGCTATTTCACCAAAGTAGAAACAACTATGATAAGATTGGACATTTAGCTCAAGGATTTATTCCAGCTATGATAGCTAGGGAGATTGTTATTAGAAAAAATATAATTTTGTATCCAAAATGGAGAGCTTTTTTTATAATCTGCTTTTGTTTAGCTCTATCAGCTTTTTATGAATTAATTGAGTGGTGGGTAGCCATTCTAAGTGGACAAGGAGCAAGTGCTTTTTTAGGAACACAAGGAGATATTTGGGATACACAAAGTGATATGCTTATGGCACTAATAGGAGCTATTTTAGCCTTAGTTTTATTAAGTAAAATTCATAATAAGCAATTAAAAGTTTTTATAGAAAAGTAAAATCCAAGAAATTGCTAGTTTTAGTTTAGTTCAAGGCGAACAAGAAAATTTAGGGAGGAGTTTACATATAGTAAATAACTCTCTAAATTTTTGAAGTTTAACGAAGAAATAAGCTAAAAATAACAATTTCTTCTAGATGTTGTAGTAGTTGGCTTTGTGATGTGGCACTATTATGGCGCAAGTACTCTGTTCTGGATCAATTTGGAAAGTCTCACTTAGAGTTATTCCAAACTCTTCAGGTTTTAATAAATCAAAAATATCTTTGCTTAATTCTAACTCTGGACAAGCAGCGTATCCTGGAGAGTATCTACACCCTACATATTGTTTCATCTGTACATCATTTAGCGTATGTCCTTCTTTTGGAACAATATCCAAATCAAGTCTTACTTGTTTATGAATCACCTCAGCCAAAGCTTCAGCTAGCTCAACTCCTAATCCATGAACTTGATAATATTCCGTAAATTTACTCTCTTTATAAAGCTTAGCTTCATAAGGGCTTAATTTTACTCCTGCACTTGCAAGTGAAAAGGCAACCACATCAAGTCTATTATTCGCAAAGAAATCAGCAATACATCTATGTGGTTTTCTTTTTTGCCTTGGGAACTCAAAAACTTTTATTGCTTTTTCCAAAGGTGGTACTTTTTTTGCCTCTTCAAGGGAATGAAAAGCATACTCTTCACTAAAAATATAAAGCTTATTCTCTTTTGCAATACAAGGGAAATATGCATATATTGCTATTGGAGCAAACAAACCTTTAGAAATAAACTGCTCTTTTAGTTTTTCATATAGCGGCTCAACTACCTCTTTTTCATGTTTTAAAAACTCTTCACTAGATTGTTTTGCTCTTTTATATCCCCATCTTTGTCTAAATAAAACCCTATGATTTATCCATTTAAAACTAAGCTCTTTATTTATCATATTTTTATTTTGTGCAACTCTTCCCCAAAGAGGAGGAAAAGTAAAAGTAGACTCTTCAGGAAGTTCAACATCAGACTCTTTTACAATAATCTCTTGCTCTTCATTTTTTGCTATTGCATCTTCATCTATTAAATCTGCTGCTAAAGTGGTGTTATCTAACTCGCCACTTTCAATTCTTTGCATAGATACAACACCATCAAAAGCATCTCTACAATAGAAAATTGGACCATCATAGATAGGTCTGCAATAATCATTTACAAAACTTTTTGTAAGGGCAGCTCCTCCTAAAAGTACAGGAATATCTATTCCTTGTTTTTGAAGCTCTTCAAGATTGTCTTTCATTACAGCGGTACTTTTTACAAGCAATCCACTCATTCCAATTGCTTGGGCTTTATGCTCTTTTACAGCAATTATAAAGTCATTTAGATCAGCTTTTATTCCAATATTTATTACTTTGAAACCATTATTTGAAAGAATAATATCCACAAGGTTTTTACCAACATCATGAACATCTCCTTTTACAGTTCCTAATACAAGTACGGTTTCACTTGCTTTTTCCTCTTTTGGTAAATATGGATTTAAAGCATCAACTGTTGCTTTCATAGTCTCAGCACTTTGAAGTACAAAAGGAAGTTGCATTTGACCACTTCCAAAAAGTTCTCCTATTACTTTCATTCCATCAATAAGCCATTCATTAACTATTATCTCAGGGTTAACACTATGTCTAAGCTCTTCAACAAGGGGAAGCATTCTCTCTTTATCCCCATCTAAAAGAAGTTTTTTTACCTTATCTATTGACTCCAACTTCTCATACTCTTCATCACTTTTGTCTTCTTGCGACTCCACATTTGAAAAGTGATCAATAAAAGCAAAAAGTGGGTCACCATTTTCATGGTTATTAAAAATTAGATTATCACAAGCTTTTCTATCTTCATCACTTATTTTATTTAGTGGCAAAATATGTTTTACATTTACAATAGCACTTGTAAGCCCTGCTTTTACACAGTGATCAAGATAGATTGAGTTTAAATATATTCTTGCATTTATTGATAATCCAAAAGAGATATTTGATAGTCCTAAAGTGGTACCCACTTCTGGATGACGCAGTTGAAACTCTCTGATTGCTTCAAGGGTTTCCATTCCTGCTGTTCTATACTCATCATCCCCTGAACCAATAGTAAACGTAAGCATATCAAAAACTAAATCATCTGGATTAAAGCCATGTCTATTTACACATAAATCATAGATTCTTTCTGCAACTTCAAGTTTTCTATTCTTTGTTTTTGCCATTCCAACTTCATCAATAACTAAACAAACAAGTGCTGCACCAAACTTTTTGGCTAAATTACAAACTGCATCAAATTTCTCTTCCCCATCTTCAAGATTAACTGAGTTAATTATTGGTCTTCCACCAATCTGTTTTAAAGCCTCTTCAAGAGCTGGAAGTTGCGTTGAGTCTGGCATAAGTGGAAGTGCAACTTTTTGAGAATATAAAGATACAACTTTATTCATATCTTCTCTTTCATCACGTCCAGCAAATCCGACAGAAACATCAATTACATGTGCTCCTGCTCTTACTTGTTGTTGACCAACAGATAATGTTCCCTCATAATCATTTGCTTTTAGAAGTTCTCTAAAGGCTTTACTTCCTGTTGCATTAGATCTCTCCCCTATTAGAAGCGGTGCTGGATCTTGTTTTAGGGGAACTACATTAAACAGTGATGCCAATGAAGCTTTTAAAAAGCCACTTGGTTTTTTTGGTTTTATCTTTGAAGCCTCTTTTGCCAAAGCTTCAATGTGTGCTGGTGTTGTTCCACAACAACCACCTAAAAAAGAGACTCCATTAAACTCTAAAAACTCAATACTAAGCTCGGTAAACTCTTTTGGCTGCATTGGATAATAAGTTACTCCACCTCTATTTTGAGGAAGACCTGCATTTGAGTGAACTGATATCGGGAATCTGCAAACTTCACTTAGAGCTTTTACATGTTTATGTACCTGTTTTGGTCCTGTTCCACAGTTAAACCCTAAAGATAAAATATTAAAAGGAGCCATAATAGCTGCAATTGTCATTGCATCTGTCCCAATAAGCATTGTTCCACTTAACTCAATGGTTACAGAAACCATAATAGGAGTTTGTGGAGAAACCTCTTTTAAAGCATGAAGTGCAGCTTTTATTTGAAGAGGATCTTGGCAAGTCTCAAGTAAGAAGATGTCACATCCTCCATCAACAAGACCTTGAGCCATAATCTTATACCCTTCAAACATCTCATCATAAGTTATATGTCCAAGACTAGGAAGTTTTGTTCCAGGACCAATTGAACCTAAAACAAATCTAGGTTTCTCTTTAGTACTAAACTTCTCACAACTTTTTTTTACAAGTTGTGCACCCAGTTTTGAAAGCTCATAAGAGGTTTTTGCTATTCCATACTCTTCTAATACCCAAGGCATAGAACCAAAAGTATTTGTAGTGATTAAATCAGCCCCTGCAATAGCATAAGCATCATGAATTCCCTCTAAGATATTTGGTGCAGTTAAGTTTAATAATTCATTACACCCTTCTAAATCTTTACCTTCATATTGCCAAGATTCATTTTTAATATCTGCAATTTGAAGTTGGGTTCCCATTGCACCATCTATAATTAAGACTCTATTTTCTATTATTTCTTTTATTTTTTCAATCATATAAGTATCTATATTCCCTATAAAATAAGTATTGTTTATTATTTAGTTAAGCAAAGAGTATATTAAAAAGCTCTTTAAAATCTTGTAAAAACAAAAAACTATATTTTTTGTAAAATAACTCTAATGACACTTGCTTCACCTTGATGGCCTTTTCCTTCGTCTAACTTGGTAATTAGCTCTTCAAGCTTAAGTTTTTTACAATATAAAAATCTATTCAAAAAATCTTCTATGGTATATAGTAAATCAATATCTTTTGGACCACCACTGTTGTAAGATAACTGTTTAGTAGAAAAAAACTCTCCTATAAAATAACCTCCCTCTTCTAAAGTATCTTCAATTTTTTTAAATAGAACATCCCTATCACTTTTATGCATATGAAGATAAGAAGCTACGATTGAACCATACGCCTTATTTGGCTCCCATTCATTTAAATCTATACATTTTGTTTTTACATGAACACTCTCAAAAGATGCAAACTCTTGAAGTTTTTTAAGTGCTATGTCAGAGGCATCAAGTGCCATCACATCAAAACCCTTCTTTGCAAAAAAAATTGCATTTCTACCTTCTCCCTCACCTAAACATAAAAAAGCTTTTTCTCTATTAAAGAGGTGGGAACAAGACTCTATAAAAGCATTTGGTTTTTTCCCGTAAAGATATCCTTGTCTTGAAAATTTTTCATTCCAAAAGTGTTGTTGACTCATTAACTCTCCTAATTTTTTATTTTAATATTTTTTTGTTGATTAAATATTTTATTATACAATTAATAAATGCAACTAAGTTGCATATAATTTTTCTTGCAGTAATATTCAAACGCAACTTAGTTGCAATATATATTAAAAGGAACATATATGAAATACATAATTTCAATTCTTCTTCTTTCTACATTCTTATTCGCAAAAATAGATATTGTAGTTAGTATTTTACCTCAAAAAACATTTGTTGAAAAAATTGGAGGGGATAAAGTTACAGTTACTGCTATGGTTAAGCCAGGAAGTGATCCCCACTCTTACGAACCAAAACCTTCTCAAATGAAGGCAATAACAAAAGCTCAACTTTATTTTCCAATCAAAATAGAGTTTGAAAATGCTTGGTTAGATAAATTTGCTAATCAAAATTCAACTATGCAGTTTATTGATATGACTAAAGGTATAGAATTTTTAAAAATGCCTGCACATCACCACCATCATCATGAAACAAGTGAAGTTGATTTGCCATACGAATGGGCTGGACTTTTTGATTTAAAAAAAGGTGTTTACTCTTGGAGTTTTTCTAAAGTTGAAGGTAAATATGCCGAACCTAGTATGAAATTTTTAATAAAAAAAGCTTCAAAAGATACTTCAACTATTGAACAATATGAAGAGGAAGCAAAAAAAGAGTTCTCTTCACCAAATATCACTGAAGTAGAAGATAACTATAAATTAAATCCAAATAGTTTTTATGAATTAAATTTTGATAAAAACAAAGAGGTATCAACATTTAAAATTGATATTAAAGAAGATGGAAAATATCTATTTTTTACAGAGCATATGCCAACAGAGTTTGAAGGACACGAACACTTTTTTAAAGACATTAACAAGAATGATATAGAAGCTTCATTAACACATCCAGAAGAGAGTGAACATGAGCACCATCATCATGGAGAGTTTGATCCACACACTTGGACTAGCCCAGCAAATGTAAAAATTATGGCTAAAAATATTTTTGATGCTTTAGTTAAAGTTGATGGGAAAAATAAAAAATATTATGAAACAAACTATAAAACATTTTTAGCTGAGATTGATAAAACTGATTCTACTATTAGAAAAATATTATCAAATATTCCTAAAAAATCTAAATTTATGGTTTTTCATCCTTCTTGGGGATATTTTGCTAGAGATTATGATTTAGTTCAATTTCCTATTGAAGTTGAAGGGAAAGAACCAAAGCCAAAAATGCTTGAAAAAATAATAGATGAAGCAAAAGAGGAGAATGTAAAAGCAATTTTTGCACAAGAAGAGTTTTCTGATAAAAGTGCAAAAGCAATTGCAAGTGAACTTAATATTAAAGTTATAAAAGAGACTCCTTTATCTGCAAATTGGTCTGAAAATCTAATAAAAATGGCTAAAGCAATTGATAACATCAACTAATGTTCTAACCATAAACAACCTTTTTTTCAAATATGAAAAAGAGGTTGTTTTAGAAAATATAAATTTGGAAATTAAAAAAAATGAGTTTCTAACAATTCTTGGACCAAATGGTGGAGGGAAAAGTACTCTTCTTAAAATAATTTTAGGAATAAACCCTTTGCAAAAAGGGAAAATTGAGATTTTTGGAAACCCCTATTTAAATGAATTACAAAATATTGGTTATGTCCCACAAAATACAAATATAAACATTGACTTTCCTATAAAAGTTTTAGAAGTTGTAATGATGGGACAAAACTCCTTTAAAAAAAGACTCTTTGGGTATAAAAAAGATGAAAAAAGAAATGCTTTAGATGCTTTAGAAAAAGTAGGTATGAAGGATTTCTTTAATTATAAAATCTCTAACTTATCAGGAGGGCAGAGGCAAAGGGTTCTTATTGCACGAGCTCTATTTTCAAATCCATCTATTTTATTACTTGATGAACCTACATCAAATATCGATTTACAAGGCTGTGAACAGATCTATAGTGTACTTAAAGAACTCTCCCAAGAGATAACTATAATTGTTGTAAGCCATGATATTTCAATTGTCTTAAAATATGCAACAAAAGCAGTATATATAAATAAAAAACTTACTTTTCATGATTTAAGTAGAATGAAAAGTGAATTTCAAAATATCAATTCTCATATATGTGAAATTGAACTTTTAGAGATGTTAGGGAAATGCAAATGTTAGAATCTTTATCTTATACTTTTATGCAAAATGCCCTTATATCAGGAGTATTAATTGGTATTATCTCAGGAATTATTGGTTCACTAATTGTAGTGAATAAAATGGTATTTTTATCAGGAGGCATAGCCCATAGTGCCTATGGAGGAATTGGCATAGCAATATTTTTTGGCTTACCTATTTTACTCTGCACTTCTATATTTTCTATATTTATTACAATCATTATTGCAATTTTAAGCTATAAGCAAAGAGGTAATTTAGATGTTATCATTGGTCTAACATGGGCACTTGGTATGTCATTTGGTATATTGCTTGTAGATTTAACTCCTGGATATAATACAGATTTAATGAGTTATTTATTTGGTTCTTTATTAGCAGTTTCAAATGATGATATTATTTTTATGATTACACTTTTAGTATTCGTTTTATTAACTATATCAGTACTTTATAGAGATATATTAAGTGTATCCTATGACAGCGAATACGCAACGTTAAGAGGGGTTAAAAGTAGATTAATTTATACACTAATACTCATTTTATCATCCCTTACAATTGTTATTTCAATAAAAATCGTTGGTTTGATTTTAGTTATTGCTCTGCTTACAATTCCTATTTATATTGCACAGAAATTTGCAAACTCACTATTTTCAATGATGCTTATATCAATATTTTTATCTCTGTCTTTTATAATAATTGGATTATATATCTCTTATACTTATGATTTAAGCTCTGGTCCATCTATAATACTGGTTGGTTCAATAGTACTTTTTTTTGTTTTTATTTATAAATCTTTGACAAAAAAATAGTATTTAATTATATTATTTAATATAAGGTTACATTTGCCATGTATATTTATATCTCACTTTATTTTAATATTTCTTTGGATAACATATTATCTAAAAATTTTAGACAGGATAAATTAGATGAATGAAGCAAAATACATCTGGATGGATGGAGAATTTGTTGAGTGGAAAGATGCAAAAGTTCATATTTTAACTCATACATTACATTATGGTAATGGAATATTTGAGGGAACTAAAGCCTATAGAACTCATGATGGAAGATGTGCAATATTCAGATTAGATGAACATACAAAAAGACTTTATAACTCTGCTAAGATGTTACTTTTGGATATACCTTTTTCAATTGAAGAGATGAAAAAAGCTCAAGTTGAATTATTACAAAAAAATGAATTATTTAATGGTGCATACATTAGACCTCTTGTATATTTAGGATATGGGGTTATGGGAATTTATCATAAAAAATGCCCAGTAAACGCTAGTATTGCTGCTTGGGAATGGGGAGCATATTTAGGTGAAGAGGGAATGAAAAATGGAGTAAGAGTAAAAATTAGTTCATTTAACAAACCTTCAAATAACTCAACTATGGGTAAAGCTAAAGCTTCTGCAAACTACTTAAACTCTCAAATGGCAAAATTTGAAGCGGTTGAAGCTGGATATGATGAAGCTCTTTTAAAAGATACTGATGGATATATAGCAGAAGCTAGTGGTGAGTGTCTATTTATAATTAGAGATGGTGTAGTAATTACTCCACCAAATGATAACTCTCTTGAATCTATTACTCAATCAACAGTAATTGAACTTGCAAAAGATTTAGGTTATGAAGTTGTAAGAAAAAGAGTAACAAGAGAAGAGATCTATATTGCTGATGAAGCATTTTTTACAGGTACTGCAGCTGAAGTTACACCAATTAGAGATGTTGATAGCAGAATTATTGGATGTGGTTCAAGAGGTCCTATCACTGAAAAACTTCAAAGTGCATACTTTGATGTAGTTCAAGGAAAGAATGAAAAGTATACTAAATACTTAACATATATAAACTAAAAAAGGGAATATTATGCCAATTGATAACGACTATTTTAAAAACAGGCAACAACAGAATAAAAATAGCGGGAATTCAAACGGAGACGGTGGTTATCAACCACCTTTTGAACCACCAGAATTTTTTAAAAATTTTGGTAAAAAAGCAGGAGTTATATATGTAATTATTATTGTAATTGCACTTCTGTTTATTTTTAAACCATTTATGACAATTGAGTCAGGTAATGTTGGGATTAAACAAACATTAGGAAAATATGATGATCAACCATTAAATCCTGGTTTTCACTTTATAATTCCAGGATACCAAAAAGTTACTGTAGTGGATACAAAAGTTAGACTTATGAACTATGCTTCAGTTGAGACAAGTACTGGGTTTGACCAAAGTATTAGAAGTAATCCTGCAATCAATATCCTTGATTCAAGAGGACTTCCTGTATCTATTGAGTTAACTGTTCAATATAGATTAACAGCAAGTGGAGCACCTCTTACTATTGCAACTTGGGGACCAACATGGGAAGATAAAATTGTTGACCCTGTTGTAAGAAATATTGTAAGAAATGTAGTTGGTGGATATAACGCTGAAGAGTTACCAACAAAAAGAAATGAAATTGCAACTCAAATTGAAAATGGTATTAGAACAAAAATTGAAGACTTAGAAGATAAACCTGTTTCAATAGAATCTGTTCAATTAAGAGAGATTGTTCTTCCTCAAAAAATCAAAGAACAAATTGAGAGAGTTCAAATAGCAAATCAAGAAGCTCAAAGAGTTAGATACGAAGTTGAAAGAGCGAAACAAGAAGCAGAGAAAAAAGCAGCCCTAGCAAAAGGGGAAGCTGATAAAAATAGAATTGAAGCACAAGGTAGAGCAGATGCTGTAACTATTGAAGCTAAAGCACAAGCAAAAGCTAACCAAGAGATTGCGGCATCGTTAACTTCTAAACTTCTTGATATGCAACAAATTCAAGTTCAAGGTAAGTTTAACGAAGCACTTAGAGAAAATAAAGATGCAAAAATCTTCTTAACTCCTGGTGGTTCTACTCCAAATATTTGGGTTGATACAAAAGATAATAAAAGAGATACTACAATAAATCAATAAGAGTATTTAACTCTTATTGATTGTCTTCGCTCTTCTTAAAAAACAAGGCAATATAATGGAAAGTTTAGAATCAATAGATTGGGAAAAAATGAATGGGTTAATCCCTGTAATAACCCAAGACTCTAGTAGTAACGAAGTATTAATGCTTGCATATATGAATAAAGATGCTTTAGAGTTATCTTTAAAAACTAAATATGCTCACTACTTTAGTAGAAGTAAACAAAGACTTTGGAAAAAAGGTGAAAGCTCTGGACATACCCAAGAGATTGAAAATATTCTAATCGATTGTGATAATGACACTCTTCTTTTAAAAGTAAAACAAAATGGAGTTGCTTGTCATACAGGGCGAAAATCTTGTTTTTTTACTAATTTAGAAACAAAAGAAGAGACTTCTAAAATTGAAGTTGATACATCATTAGCTTATGGAATAGTTGATACTTTGTATCATGTTATTCAAGATAGAAAAAATGATAATCCAGATATTTCATATACTGCAAAACTTTTAAAAGGAAAACAAAACTCTATGCTTAAGAAGATTGTTGAAGAAGCAGGAGAGTTCACCTTTGCAATTAAAGACAATGATGAAAATGAAGCTGTTTATGAAGCTGCTGATATTGCATATCACGTTTTAGTTGCCCTTGCATCTAAAAATATTAGTCCTGATAGAGTTAAACAAGAACTTGCTAGAAGGTTTGGTATTTCTGGTATTGAAGAGAAAAACTCAAGAACAGAGAAGTAAAGGTAACTTTTTTATTTACCCCTACTTAAAATATTTTTTAAAGTTTTTTCTCTCTTCTTTTTCTTTTTCTTTCAATTTTTCTCATAGTTCCATTTACAGTTTGAACTGTAAGTGCTGTTGTAAGCAGTGCTGCTAATGGTAATAATAATGGCATTTTGAATCCTTATTGATATTAATTATTAAAATTGTACACTATACTTTATTAAAAGTAACTGATAACTATTATCAATATACAATTACTATTCCTTTTAAGTTAAAAAAAGCTTTTGTGAATTATTCTTGAGTTTCTTCGCAGCAGTTATCACATAAACCATATATTATCATGCTATGGTCATTTAGGACATATCCATTTTTTTCTGCAATTTTTATTTGATTTAATTCAATAATATCATCACTAAATTCAATGATTTTATTACAAGAGGTGCAGATTAGATGATCATGATGTTTTTTATTAAACTTAAACTCATATCTTCTTGTTCCATCTCCAATATTTAGTATTTCAACTAACTTCATCTCTTCAAAAAAGTTAAGACTTCTATATACAGTTGCTATTCCAATATCAATATTAAACTCTTTTTGAATTTTGTCAGTTATCTCTTCTGCACTTAAATGATGTTCACTATAGTACAAAACTTTTAGAATGTAGTCTTTTTGAATGGTGTTTTTAAAACCTTGTTTGCTTATATGCCCTTTGTAATTTTTAATAAAAATATCAAATTGCTTGTCCTCTAATTTCCCCATTTAGTTCAATCCAACACAGCAAATCGCGACAGATAGAAGTAATGTAAATGCATACACTTTAGGTAGATTTCTATTAATCTTCATATTTGTTTTATAAAACATTGAAGACTCAAAACTATTTTTTTTCTCTTTTACAACCATATCAAGGTTCCTTAATAATGAATATCAAAATTATACTCATAGGAAACTTAATGTAAATTGAATGATAATTATTATCATATTTATAATAAGATTTATTAAAAAATCTTAGAGTTATGAAAAATTTGAAGAAATGTTAGGGAAAAGATAAATAAAAAGAGATAATTATCTCTTTTTATTTTTTAGTGTCCACATCCACAGCTCCCGCTGTCATTAGAACTTTTTTGACCACTTGCTGCAGTTGAACAAGCAGATACACCAGGAGGTGTTGTAGGTTGAATTTCAGCATTTGATGCACTTGCACTTACTTTATCAATAAATTCAATAAGTTTATTAGCTGATTGCATATATCTTTTTGCAGATTCTGACTCAGGATTACAGTAAACTACAGGTTTCCCTGAATCTCCACCTTCTCTAATAGCTGGTTCAATTGGAAGATTTCCTAAAACTTGAGTATCGTATTGTTCTGCTAATGCATCACAAGTTCCCATCCCAAAAATATCAGACTCTTCTCCACATTTAGGGCAAATAAATCCACTCATATTTTCAACTATTCCACCAATTGGAATATGTAGTTTTTTAAACATATCCAAACTTCTTCTACTGTCATCTAGTGCCACATGTTGAGGAGTAGTTACATTTATACCACATGTTACAGGTACACTTTGAGCTATTGTTAATTGTGCATCACCAGTACCTGGAGGCATATCAATAAATAAAATATCTAACTCTTCCCAAAGAATATCTCTTAAAAGTTGTTGAACTGCTTTCATAATCATAGCACCTCTCCAAATAAGAGCCTGCCCCTCTTCCATTAATGAACCCATAGACATAACATCTACTCCATAGGCACTAAAAGGTTTAGCTTTATTTCCAACAATTTCAACCTCTTTTCCATTAATTCCCATCATTCTAGGAATATTTGGACCATAGATATCTGCATCTAAAATACCAACTCTTTTACCTTGCATTGCTGCTGCAACTGCTAAGTTAACTGTTGTAGTTGATTTACCAACTCCACCTTTACCAGAACTAACCATTACAAAGTTTTTGATTTGTGGAGCAATATTTTGTCCACTTACACTATTACTTTGTTGTTTTGGTGCTTCTGGTTTAGTAATTTTAATTTCAATATTTGATACTCCAGCATTTGAAAGTACTACTGTAATATCTTTTTTTAATTGTTCTTCAACTTCAGGAGCACTTGATGTAATGTCTACTAAGATTAATGCGCTATTATCTCCAACTTGTACATCTTTTACAAATCCAAAATCAATAATAGATTTTTGAAATCCTGGGTATAAAACTTTTTTTAATTCCTCTTTTATATCAGCTACTGTTGCCATATATTTTCCTTATATTCAGAGATTTTTCGTATTATATGTAAAATAGGATAATTTTTGTCTTAATTATACTATCTAAAGTGGGAAAGTGAAAACTTTCCCTTTACTTTGAAATTTTATCCTAAATTGATTAAAAAGTTTAAATTTGAATTAAACAGCTTGAGCTATCTCTGCTCCATGTTTATCCACAATTTTTTGTGTAATTTTATATGAACAAAATTTTGGTCCGCACATAGAACAAAACTCTGCTTCTTTAAATACATCTTGAGGTAGAGTTTCATCATGATACTCTTTTGCTCTTTCTGGATCTAAACATAGTTCAAATTGTTTATTCCAATCAAAAGCATATCTTGCATCAGACATTTCATCATCAATATCTCTTGCGCCTTTTCTTCCTCTTGCAATATCTGCACTATGCGCTGCAATTTTATATGCAATAATTCCTTCTCTAACATCATTTGCATTTGGCAAACCTAAATGTTCTTTTGGTGTAACGTAACATAACATTGATGCTCCATGCCATCCACCAACAGCTGCACCAATTGCAGAAGAGATATGATCATATCCAGCAGCAATATCAGTTGTAAGAGGTCCTAAAATATAAAAAGGAGCTTCATGACAATACTCTCTTTCAAGTTTCATATTTCTCTCTATTTGGTTTAAAGGAACATGTCCTGGACCCTCTATCATAACTTGAACATCTTTTTCCCAAGCTCTTAATGTAAGTTCACCTAAAACTTTTAGTTCTGAAAGTTGTGCTTCATCTGAAGCATCAAAAAGGCATCCTGGTCTTAATGAATCTCCTAAAGATAAAGAGACGTCATATTTTCTACAAATATCTAAAATGTCATCATAAGCATCATAAAATGGATTCTCTTTGTGGTAATGCATCATCCATGCAGCCATTAATGACCCACCTCTACTTACAATTCCCATTTTTCTTTTTGCAATATGTGGCATAAATCTTAAAAGAAATCCTGCATGGATTGTAAAATATGAAACCCCTTGCTGAGCTTGTTTTTCTAAAACTTTAAGCATACTCTCTATTGTCAAATCTTCAATTTTATCATGGCAATCGTGCAAAATCTGATACATAGGTACTGTACCAATTGGCACAGTTGAGTGTTCTACAACAGCTCTTCTAATTGAATCTAAATCCCCGCCTGTGCTTAAATCCATAATTGTATCTGCCCCATGTTTTAAACATACATCAACTTTTTCTATTTCACCTTGAATATCTGAAGCTAATGCCGAAGAACCTATGTTTGCATTTATCTTACAAGAAGATGCAATACCTATTGCCATAGGTTTCAAATGTTTATGGTTAACATTAGCTGGAATTATTAATCTTCCTCTAGCTATTTCACTTCTAACTAGCTCAGGGTCAAGATTTTCTACTTTTGCTACATACTCCATATCAGGGGTTATAATTCCCTGTTTTGCGTAGTACATCTGTGTTCTTACTTTATCATCTTTATGATTATCAAGCCAGTCTCTCATATAATATCCCTATAAAAATTTTCTTGATTATAGCAAATTTAGTTTATATAAACTTAATTATCCTTACTAAATTTATTTTATAATTTTTGCTTGTTTCTTATTATAACTAATATTATAAACATTAGTTTTTAAATAATAATCAGAATTATAATGGAAAAAATTTCTCTTAGTTTCTATTTGTTACAGATGAGTATAAAGAATTAATTGATATTATATAAAAATTAAAGTCGTTTGAAATAGGAAATTAGATGAAGAAACTTATTATCGAAAAGATTGATTCATTACCACCACTTCCAAAGAGTGTTCTAGAGTTAGAAGAGTTTAGAAAAATGCCTAATCAAGAACCTTTAGATTTGCTAAAGATTATTGAGAAGGATCCTTTAATCATTACAACTGTTTTAAGAGTTGCAAACTCTGCGATGTTTGGCTTTGTAAGTGAAGTTGAGACTCCTAGTCGAGCAATTTCATTACTTGGAGTTAATTTTACTATATCAATCGCGCTTGGAACTGTAATTCAAAGCCTTATAAATACAAATTTAGACGCATATAATGTCACCACTGATGATTTTATATTCTCTTCAAATTTGGCTTCTTCTTTAGTAAATAGTTGGGTTTCAAAAATTAGCTTTGATTTAAAAGAGGAGCTTTTATTACCTGCTTTTTTACAAGAAGTTGGTAAATTTGTAATATCTGAAATCATTGATGAAACTGGAAGAAAAGAGGATTTTAGAAGTAGACTTGACATAAGTAGAAATATTTCAACAGTAGAAAAAGAGTTTCTTGGATATACATGTGCAAGAATCACAGCTAATATATTTAAACATTGGAACTTAAGCCACAATCTAATTTTTACAATTGGTTTTGTAGAAGATTTAGAAAATTGTCCAAAAGAGTACTTACAAAAAGTAAAAATTTTAGAGATTATAAAAATTTTATGTGATATGAGAAGTCCTCTATCTGATCAGAATATACAAAGAGCACTTAATAAAGCCAATGAATATGGTATTGACGCTGAATTATTACTACAATCAATAGACACCATTAAATTTAAACTAGAAAATAGTCTTTAAGCTTTCATAAGTTACATTAAAGTATAATATGTAACTTTTTTACTCAAAGGTGTCTAGTGTCAGATATTACATTAATTGTGCTAAGTGCTGGAAACTCCTCAAGATTCCAACTGACGGCAAAGAAACAATGGCTTAGAGTTGATAATACTCCATTGTGGTTATTTGTTACAAATAGATTAAAAGATTTTTATCCCTTTCAAAATGTTATTATTACCTCACATCCTGATGAATTAGAGTATATGAAAAATTTTACAGATGATTTTGTATTTGTAGAAGGTGGAAATAGTAGACAAGAGTCTATGAAAAATGCCCTAAAAAAAGTTACAACTAAATATGTAATGGTAACAGATGTAGCAAGAGTTTGTATTCCAAAAAAAGTTATTGAGGATTTGATTGCTTCAAAAGATGATGCTGATTGCATAGTACCTACATTAAGTGTTAGCGATACAGTAGTCTATGAAAGTAACACAATTAACAGAGAAGAAGTAAAACTAATCCAAACACCTCAACTATCAAAAAGTGATACTTTAAGAAAAGCCTTAGAGACAACTGTTGAGTTTACTGATGATAGTTCAGCTATTAAAGCGATTGGTGGTTCTATTAAATATATAGAAGGAGATATTGCAAGTAAAAAGTTGACTATAAATAGTGATATTTCTGAAATTACTTGTTTAAAACCCCCTTCAAATAACTTCTTTACTGGAACTGGTTTTGATATTCACCCTTTTGAAGAGAATAAAAAAATGTTTTTAGGTGGAGTAAATATTGATGTACATTATGGGTTTAAAGCTCATAGTGATGGAGATGTACTTATCCATTCATTAATTGATGCTTTATTAGGTGCAGTAGGCGCTGGAGATATTGGTGAGTTTTTCCCTGACACAAGTGAAAAATATAAAAATATTGATTCAAAAATTCTACTTAATAATATAGTTGAATTTATCTGCAATGTTGGTTATGAAATAGTAAATATTGACCTAACAATAATTGCTCAAAAACCAAAAATCAATCCATATAAACAAGAGATTAAAGCAACTATTGCAAAATTGTTAAATCTTGAAAAGCAATTTGTTAATATTAAAGCAACAACTGCTGAAAAATTGGGATTTATTGGTAGAGAAGAAGGTGTTGCAGTACAAAGTATTGCCACATTAAAATACTATGATTGGACGAAAAAATGAATATATTAATAATTGAAAGTGAAATCTACTTGGCACAGAAAGTTGTATCAAGATTGTTAGATGATGGACATAATTGTGATTTTGTTGAGTCTCCAAATATTGAGAATTTGACAAAAGATTATGACATTATTCTATTATCAACTTCACTTCCAGGACCTTTGTGCAAAACAATTATTAGAAGATATAGTGACTCTATTATTATTCTTTTAGTTTCATATATCTCAGATGAAACTGTAACTGACCCAATAAAAGAGGGTGCAAAAGATTATATAATGAAACCTTTTATAATGGATGAATTGGTTAGAAAAATATATCACTATAGAGAGTGCAGATCATTAAGAAAAGAGTTACAAACATTAAGGGATTATCAAAGTTTTCAATTTTTGAATGTTGATACTTCAGGTGCGGTTTTACCAACAACTTTTCCTCTGCTTATAGAAACAAATTCACAAATAAGTGCAGATAAATTAGCTTTTGATTTATCAAGAAAACTTGATTTACAAATAAAATTTATCTCTCTTAGTAGTGATAATTGGCAAAAACAAGTTAATGAAAGATTTAATGGGATGCTTTATCTAACTGATTATCATGCTTTGAAGAAAAGCTCAAAAGATAATTTAATTAGAGTAATAGAAGATAAAAAAGCTATATTGGTCTCTTTGGAGAGTGAAGATGAGTTTCCTTTTACAAAAATTGAGTTCCAAAAAAATGAACAAATAATCCCTACTAATAGTATTATGACAATCAATGATTATGTAAAAATGATTGTTGTTTCATATCAAGGTAAATATCCAGATACTGAGCTTTCTAAAAAACTGGGAATCTCAAGAAAATCACTCTGGGAAAAAAGAAAAAAATTAGGAATTGAGAAAAAAAATAAATGAGAAAACTTTTTTTAACACTCTTTTATAGTGGTCTTAGTCCAAAAGCTCCTGGAACTGTAGGCTCATTTGTAGCTTTAATTTTAGGTATGTTTTTAATTAAATATATTCCTGAATCAACACTTTTTCTTTTGGCATTTTTAATAAGCGTAATTGCTGCAAAAGAGATTGATAAGTATGAAAAAGAGGTTGGTGTGCACGATGGTAAAGAGATTGTTATAGATGAACTTGCAGGTATGTGGATAGCTCTTTCTATATGTGGAATCAATCAAGAAAATTTTTATATTCTTAGTGCACTTGCATTTGTATTTTTTAGAGTTTTTGATATTTGGAAACCCTCTATTATTGGGAAAATAGATAGAGAAGTAAAAGGTGGCTGGGGAGTAATGGGAGATGATATAGTTGCTGGATTTGCTGGTGGAGTTGCAGCAGCAGGAGTTTATCAACTTTTAGTATATTTTGTTTTATAGTGAATTATTTTCTTTTATTCACTATAAAAACCCCTATAAAAATCAAAACTGTCCCTAAACAATCAATTAAATCAATATCTTCACCTATAAAAAAATATCCTATTATCAATGCTACAACAGGTGGTAAATATGTTGTAGAAGCTGCTGTAACTGCTCCTAAATGTTCTATTATATAATAATATAAAACAAAAGCCAATCCTGTACCAAGTAATCCTAAGCCAACTACTGTTCCTAAAAACACATGTGTACTTGTTGTTATATTAGAGATACCTTCCCACTTTGTTACAACAAGAAGCGTTAAAAGTGCAAAACCCAACTGATAGGTAGTTAAAGCTGAAAAATGGATTTTTAAAGGCATTACAAATTTTTTTGCATAAACAAAAGAGGAACCCACTATCAAAGAACCTAAAATAATATCCATTATACCTTCTAGGTTTGATTCAAAAATATTTGCTTCAAAAGGTTTTGCAATTAGTATTACACCTAATATACCAACTAAGATTCCAACTATTCTTTTATCAAACTTTTCATCTTTTAGAAATACCACAGCTAATATAAAAGCAAATAGAGGAATCGAACCACTTAAGGCTCCTGTTACTCCGGATAAGAGTAAAGAAGTTGCTTTTACAAAAAAATAATAATATACAGTTGTACCAAGTAAAGACATTACAAAAAAATGAAAACTGTATTTTAAATGTTCAATTTTTATAGCTTTTTTGTAATATGCATAAACTAATACAGGGATAAAGCCAAATAGAACTCTTAAAAATACTACTTGAAGTGGAGTTATCAACTCACTAGCCCATTTCATATAGATAAAATTACTTCCCCAAATTATTCCAAGAAGTAAAAATATGATAATGGCATTTTTTTTGTTTTCCATAATTCTCTTTATATATAAAATCGAATTTTGATTTTATATAATATGTGATAAAGATTTAGTTATATCTTTTAGGTATTTTAAATTTTAAAGAATTTATATTTTATATATTACTATTTATATCTATTTTCACTTTATAAGAAAGATTCCTTTATAATATAATCTTTACTTAATAAGAAAGGATTAATAAAATGACTATTACAAAAAGAGTTACATTTATAGCAAAAGAGGGATGTGAAGATATTATGAAAGATCTTTTAACTGCTATGGTAGAACCAAGCAAAGCTGAACCTGGAGTGATTTTTTATAATATTTTTCAATGCACTGAAAATAGAAGAAAGTTTTATGCTGTTGAGTCTTGGGCTAACCAAGAGGCTTTAGCAGGACATGCAAAAACAGAGCACTATGCAGTTTATAAATCAACTTATGAGCAGTACTGTGAAGATAAATATACTGAGCATTTAGAGATTTTAGGTTAATTATGCAAAATCTGTGGAATCAAGAAAAAGCATCATCTCTTAAAACTGATTTAGAGTTTAGAGTATATACATCAAATCTTTTAGGACAAAGTGATGAGCTAGTTCTACATGGCGGTGGTAACACTTCTGTAAAATCAAAAGTTGATGGAGAAGATATTCTTTATGTAAAAGGAAGTGGCTGGGATTTAGTAAGTATAAAAGAGGAAGGATTTGCCCCTGTAAAACTTGATGTACTAAAAGAGATGGCTAAGTTAAAGACTCTTAGTGATTCTGATATGGTTAGTCAACAAAAAGCTGCTATGATAGACAAAAGTGCTCCTAATCCATCAGTTGAAGCAATTCTACATGCCATTATTCCATATAAATTTGTAGATCATACCCATGCTGATGCAGTGGTTACTATCTCAAATAGTAAAACAGGAATAGAAAATATAAAAAAAATCTTCCCAAATTTCCTAATAGTTCCTTATGTAATGCCTGGATTTATTTTGGCTAAAAAGATTTATGAGATGTGCAAAGATATCAATTGGGAAAGTTGTGAGGGGATAATCTTACACAATCATGGGATTTTTACCTTTGATGATGATGCAAAAAAATCTTATGACAAAATGATTGCTGCTGTTAGTTTAGCGGAAGAGTTTTTGGAAAAAAATGCGAGTTTAAAAATAGAAAAATTTATGCCAAGATTTGAGGTAAACTTAGAAGAGCTTCAAAAAATATTATCACAAGAAAAAGGGTATGAAGTATCTTTAAAAATAAATCAATCTGCCTTATCTTTACACTATGCAAGTCAAAATAACCTAAACGCCTTTGCCACAAGAGGAGTTCTAACACCTGAGCATATTATTAGAACAAAAAGAGAACCACTTATTTTAGAAGATAAAGATATTCAAAAAGCAATAGATAGATATAAAAAGAGCTATATAGAGTATTTTAATAAGTTTGCAAAAGATGAAGTTATGTTAAATCCAAGTCCAAACTGGATAGTAGTAAAAAACTACGGAACTATAACCATTGGAAAAACTGAAAAAGAGGCAAATATTATTGATGATATTATAACCCATACTATGAATGCAGTCTTAAAAGCAGATAAGCTTGGTGGATATGAAAGTATTAGTCTAAAAGATAGCTTTGAGATGGAGTATTGGGAACTAGAACAGGCAAAACTGAAAAAGTAGTAATTTATGAAGTCCCTTTTAAAATGGGACATTTTAAAAGGAATTCAATGCAATATTTAATGGCAATTGATGCAGGGACAGGAAGTATAAGAGCTGTTATTTTTGATACAAAAGGTAAGCAAATCTCATCTTTTCAAGAGGAGTGGACGCACCTAGAAGAAAACGGCATAGCAAATAGTATGAGCTTTGACTTTGAGACAAACTGGCAATTAACAAAAAAATGTATTAAAACTGCTATAGATAAAGCATCAATTAACCCTGAAGATATCTTAGCTGTTAGTGCCACAAGTATGAGAGAAGCTATAGCTTTATATGATAAAGATGGGAATGAACTTTGGGGTGTTGCAAATGTTGATGCAAGAGCCTACAAAGAAGTAAAATATCTAAAAACCTCTTTTGAAAATATTGAAGAGAAGTTTTATAAAACCTCTGGACAGACCTTTGCCCTTGGTGCACTTCCTAGAATCTTATGGCTTAAAAACAATAAACCTGAACTTTATGAAAAAGTTACAACTATCTCTATGATAGGGGACTGGATATTAGCAAAACTTTCAGGTGTAATAGCAACTGACCCTAGTAACGCAGGAACAACTGGAATCTTCTCACTAAAAAATAGAGTTTGGGATAGCTCTATGGCAAAAGAGATTGGAATAAAAGATGATATCTTCTGTCCTTGTTATGAGGTTGGAACAGTAATTGGAAATGTTACACAAAAAGCAAGCCATGAGACCACATTAAGTGTAAATACAAAAGTTGTAACAGGTGGTGGAGATGTACAGCTGGGAAGTGCTGGACTTGGAGTTGTGGAAGTTGGACAAGTTGCCATCTTAGGTGGCTCTTTTTGGCAACAAATAGTAAATATCCCAAGTGACATTTTACCACCAAAAGATATGAGCCTTAGAATCAATCCCCATGTTATCCCAGAGCAATCCCAAGCAGAGTGTATCACTTTCTTTTGTGGTCTTATAATGAGATGGTTTAGAGATGCCTTTTGTGATTTGGAAAAAATTGAAGCAAAAAAACAAAATAAAGATCCCTATGAGATTCTAGAAGAGAATGCAAAAGATGTACCAGTAGGCTCATATGGAATTATGCCAATATTTAGTGATACTATGAATTATGGTAAATGGTACCATGCAAGCCCAAGTTTTATAAACCTAAACCTTAATCCAAATATTTGCAATAAAGCTTCAATGTTTAAAGCCTTGCAAGAGAATGCTTGTATAGTTAGTGCCATAAACTTAGAAAAAGTAAAAAACTTTACAAAAAGTGAATTTGATACAATAGTATTTGCAGGAGGCGCTAGTAAAGGAAAACTTTGGTGCCAAACCCTAGCAGATGTAACAGGGTGTAAAATCAAAATACCAAAAGTAACAGAAGCCACAGCCTTGGGAGCAGTAATGAGTGCAGCAGTTGGCGCAGGAATATATAAAGACCTTAAAAGTGCCGCAAAAGAGCTTGTAGTATGGGATAAAGAGTATTTACCGAATATGGAAAATAAAAAGCTATATGATGAGATAAAAGAGAAATGGCAAGAGGTGTATAAAAAGCAGTTGGAACTTGTGGATCAAGGATTAGCTACTTCTATGTGGAAAGCACCAGGACTTTAATTAATAATATAACAATCTGCAATATTTTTATATATAAACTAATTTGTTTGATATAGTTTTAAAAACTATAAGGACTCTTATGGAAGAAGATTTTGATAGATGGAATAGGATAAAAAAAGATACTCATAAGAAAATAAATAGTGTAGGTTTTAAACAGCGTGAAATTTTTTGGTTAAGACTTGGACAAAATATTGGTAATGAAGAGTATGGCAAAGGAAATGAATTTCAAAGACCTGTCTTAATTGTAAGAAAATTAACAAAGGATATTTTTGTTGGCTTACCTTTAACGAGCACCTTAAAAGAGAATGATTATTTTCATCAGTTTTCGTATAATACAAAAAAAGGCTTAGTAGAAAATTCTGCTATGATTCTTCAATTAAAAACATTTGATAAAAATAGACTAATGACAAGAATTGGAATGATAAATAAAATAGATTTTGCGAAAATAAATGAAAAAATTTCTAGATTGTTTATCCCGTCTAAAGACTAGACGGGGCTGCCCGTAGGCGAATTATGTTGTATTATACCAATATAATTAAATTAAATCAAGTTTTTGTATTAGTCCAATACATATGGCACTGAGGATTAGTATTTAAAAGGTATTATATATGGTTACGTTTAAAATGAGCCGATAAATTTCCCGCAGGGTAATTTATTGGCTCCACTGATTTGTTATGAGTCCTTACTTCTTAAATATCTCAATTAATTCTTGAGGCACACCATAAGAAGCTGAAAAATAATCCTCTACACCTTCTTTTACAAACTTTTCAAATGCTTCATAATACCACTCAGAATCATTAGCCTCTTTTCCAAATTCTTCATAAACAATAACATTATAAAATTCTTTATTAGGCCAAGGTTCAATGCCATAAATATTTATATTAAACATTTTTACCCTTTCTAATACTTTTTGAAAATCAGATTTTGAAAAATATCTTATTGTATCTGCATCAAATCCGTCATTTAAATCTTCTAAATCATAAA
This sequence comes from Halarcobacter ebronensis, assembly GCF_013201825.1. Classification (NCBI taxonomy): domain Bacteria; kingdom Pseudomonadati; phylum Campylobacterota; class Epsilonproteobacteria; order Campylobacterales; family Arcobacteraceae; genus Halarcobacter; species Halarcobacter ebronensis. The sequence continues at coordinate 232,443 of NZ_CP053836.1, read as the reverse complement.
ATATATGCTGATCTAAAAATAAATCATCATCTGATTTTTCGGCTAATCCCATAGTTGAAATTAGTTCTTGTCTATGTTGAACATACTTTGTACTATCCCTAAAATCTGCATATTTTTTATCAATTAAAAATAAAGGTATATTACAATCCTCAATTAAACAAGGAAGTACAACAACTTGTTTCCCATAAATCTCTTTATTTAAAGCAATATTAACTTCTTTTTTGACCCATTCTGATTCACAAGAAGCTTTTGACAGTAGTACGATGACAAAATCTGTTTCAGATAATCCTTCTGAAATTTTTTCAATTAATGAATCACCAATTTTAATTTCAGCTTCATCAATCCATACCTTCGCCCCATACTGCCTTAAATCATTTCCTAGTCTTCTAGCAAATGGTTTATTAACAGAGGAATGACTTAAAAAAACACCTGCCATATATCATATTCCTTTCTAATCATAACGTTTAAAATGAGCTGATGAATTGCCCGCAGGGTAATTTATTGGCTCCACTGTTTTGTTAGTCTTTATCTTGCTTTTTATGAATTATTTTTAGTTGTTGTATTAATTGTGGTTTCAAGTTCTTTAAATTTATCTTGTATTTCAATATCACTTAGTTTTCCACTTACCCATGTTCTCCAGATTTTGACTAATGAACTTTTTAAATTTCTTGGATAACATATACTATCATTATCTAATATTTTAAATAAAGCATCTGAACCCAAATCTTTACTCCATATGTAATTTTCTTCTGAATCAAATTCACATGTTGCTTTTCTTGCACTCATTGAAATGGTCATAATATTCTCTTCTAAAACAATTTTATACTCATCAGTATGTCCCCATCTTGGACTAAATAAATCAATTTTTACTGTTGTTGTCATTTTTTGTTCCTTTTGTATAGACTAACGTTTGTCGTGAGCGATAATTTCCCCGCTAGGGTAAATTATTGCGTTCCTCGTACTTGTTATACATTTACCATTACCCAACTTTGAAATCTACTGAGTTGTTATTAAATAGTATTCCAAAACGTTTTGTAGATTTATTCCAGCCTAAAGTATAAGATTCTAACATTCTTTTTAGTTCTTTTCTAGTTGAAGTATCTAAACTTATTAAAACGTACATCATAAATAATTGAGCATCTTCTATTTCTTTTATTGCAACATTTGAGTTTTCAGTTGCTAGAGAAAGATTCAATATATCTTCTTGAAAGCTAGAGAACTTTTTAAATAATGGCATATTTTTAATAAAACCTATTTCTCCATATTTTAAACTTTTAATATTAAAATTACCATGCAGTAAATCATTTCTCTTATTAAATATTGTATGGATGGATTTACATATATCACCTTCCCAATCAATAGGATAAATAAATCCAATACATTTTTCGTGAAGTTTTTGTATTTTAATATGAATTTGTTCTCTTATATATTCCTCAAATTTATCTCTATCATCTTTTATCTCTTGTTTTGCAAGAATTTGAATTGTAAAATTTAAAAAAGTCTCAATATAAACAGGAACTAAGCATTTAAGAGCATAACTTTTTGCAGATAATTCTTCTGTTAATTGAGCCCATTTTGAAAATTCTTCCAAAGACAATTCTGTGCCATCAACATGAGAATGTTTAAAGTCTGGTATTTCGCTTACAAGATTTTCAATTTCATCTATAAAAATATTGATTTGCTTTTGTACTTTTGCAAAAGGATTGACTATCATTTCCCAATTTTCAATTATTTTACGTGTTTTTGTAGCTTCTGCTTTATAATTTTGAATATCTTCTATTAATTGTTTTAGAAATGATATACATTCATCTTGTGATGATACTAAGTTAGTAGGCATAAAAACTTCTATTCTATATGTTGTACACATTATTTGAATAATGCTATCGTTATATTCAAAAATATAATGCCAGTGAAACATTTGGTCGCTATCTTCTTCTCTAAATAGAGATAATAATCCATTAGGTTTTCCAAAACGAGCAAAGAGATATAAATATAAATTGTAAGCATTTATTTCTTTACTTATTTTATAATTTTCAACATTATCTTTTTTTGCTTTTGAAGATTTGATTAACTCAATATTATCTTCAATGCTTGGTGCTTTTATTTCTTTAATAATTTCTGTAAAGTTTTTCAAGTTTCTTCTTTTCTCTATAACTACTTATTAATAATACATTATATATAAATAATATATAAAAACATCTAATATTTTAACAATAAAAATGTAAAGATATTAACTCAATTAAGCCTTAATTAGTCTAAATTCAATAAAATATAAAATTATATCAAGGAATATGCAATTATTTATGTTGGATTATCAAGGTATATCCTTGATATCTTATTATTTTGTATGACTATCGGATGAAAATCTTGATAGTTTAACAAAATGATAAATATATTATGTTGTATTATTGTAAAACTATTATCAATATATTTAAGTGTAACTAAACTTTTACTATATATTATTCTCTCTTACCAACTTTCTTTTATGAAAAAGAAAGTAAGAAAGAAACCATCCCACAAAGTTTCGAAGGTGAAACTGCCCTCGTTTATTCTTTCTCTTTTCTGTTTTTCAAAACTCGCTAAAACATAAATTAGTTATATTTTTGACGCTCAAACAGTTGAAAAACTTTTTCGAAAAGAGAAATAAACACTCGGCTTCTCAAATGTGGGAGAGTGGAAATTGACCTTTGCTTTTTTAATACCATTTTATTTTAATTGGTGTGATACTCAATTTATATTTTGTAATTCGTTGTTAAGTTTACTGTTTTGAGTTTTTACAATATCAAAAACAGCTAGTTATGTTTAGATTCAAGGCAAATGGTGGATTTTAGTGAGGAGCATACTAGAAGTATGTGACGAGTTATTTTAGATTTTTAACGCCGAGATTCGGCAAAAAAAGTGAACTATTTCACTATTTTTGCGAATTCGCCGAAAATATATTTTGACTCATGCGGTCCCGGACTAGCCTCAGGGTGATGTTGTACTGAGAAAATAGGTTTATTTTTATATTTGACACCCTCAATAGTGTTGTCAAATAGATTTATATGTGTTATATCTGCAATTTCTACTATATTATCAGGTACATTATAGTTATGATTTTGCGCTGTTATCTCAACTATTTTTGTATCAGAATTTGCAACAGGATGGTTTCCACCGTGTTGTCCAAATTTTAGTTTATATGTATCAAACCCATGAGCAATTGAAAGCATTTGGTGTCCTAAACAAATAGCAAAAATAGGGATATTTTTATCTATAAGTTTTTGAAGTTGAGCTTTCTCTTGGGTTAATGTTAGAGGATCTCCTGGTCCATTTGAAAGGAAAATTCCTCCAATCTCTCCAGCTTCATATCTAGCTATTAGATCTTCTGCTTTAAAAGAAGCTGGTACAACTTCTACTTCAAGTCCTGCTTCAACAAGCTCATTTAAGATATTTCTTTTAATACCAAAATCTATTGCAATAACTTTTTTATCACTCATCATTGCTTTTTTATATGCCATTTTTTGATGATCCCATGCACCATATTTATGTACATAAGGCTCTTTTGTAGTAACCTCTTTTATATAATTGATATCTTCAATTCTAGGGCTATCTTTTAGCATTTTTGCCAATTCATCTTTGTTTGAGATTTCTGTTGAAGCTATCATCATCATAGCCCCTTCATCTCTTATCATTTTTGTTAAATATCTAGTATCAATATTACAAATTCCAAGAACATTGTTATCTTTTAATAATGAAGCTAAATCATTTTCACCTCTAAAACTAGAGTATTCATGGTGATAATTTCTTACAAACACACCTTTACAGTGAGCTTTTGAACTCTCCATATCATTTTTATTTACTCCCACATTTCCAATCTCTGGCATTGTAAAAGTGATAAATTGTCCTGCATAACTTGGATCTGTTATAATCTCTTGATACCCTGTTAAAGAAGTATTAAATACAATCTCACCAACAGAAGTTCCCGTTGCACCAAAAGACTCCGCCTCTAAATATGTACCATTTTCGATATAAATCCATACTTTTTGCATATTACATCAATCCTCTTTTAATTAGTTCTTCCTCATATAGTCTATGATATACAATATCATATTCATCAGTACCTGGTATCAACTTTCTTTTATAGTGTTTTATTTTTTCCATAACTGCATCATCAGCTTTTTCAAAACCTTTTAAGAATTCACTTATTGAAGCAAAAATTACGTTTTTTACTTGATTATCTGAACAAGTATAGTGAATATAATCCTCTTCCCATAAATAATCTAAAATTCTATGTGCAATGTCAGAAAATCTATCTTCATTATTTAAAATTACACCAAAGTCATTAGCCATTCTCTTTTTAGTTAGCCAAAATAACTGTCTATAGTCGGCATTATAAAACTCAATATTCTCTTCTTGTCCCTCTAAAATCTCACTTACTTTTTCGTCTAATGCATACTCATTTTCAATGTCTTCATCAAGAATTTTTTCAATTTCATCTGTAATTTCATCTTTTGTTCTTCTAATCTCTACAAAAGAGCAATTTGCTAAATCTCTTGAAATTCTTCTTGAAACATATGGTGTATGATGTAACTTCATTCTCATGCGCTTATCCCCTAATAATAGTATCTTCTCTCTCTGGTGATGTCGAAATAATACCCACTTTCACACCAGTTAACTCTTCAATTTTATTGATATATTTCTTTGCATTTTCTGGAAGTGCTTCAAACTCTCTACATCCAACTACACTGTCCCAACCTTCAAACTCTTCATAAACAGGTTTTACACCCTCTAAGTTTGATGGCATATAATCTATTTTTTCACCATCTATCTCATATGCTACGCATATTTTTACCCTTGGAAATCCATCTAGAACATCAAGTTTCATTAAAGATAGTTGGTCACACCCATTTAGCCTTGCAGCATGTTTAACTGCAATAGCATCAAACCAACCACATCTTCTTGCTCTACCTGTTGTTACTCCAACCTCTTTTCCAATTTGGGCAATTTTTTGTCCCTCTTCTGTAAAATCTTCTGAAGGGAAAGGTCCATTTCCTACTCTTGTTGTATATGCTTTTACAATTCCAGTTACAATTCCAATATCTTTTGGATTAATTCCAAGACCTGTACAAGCCCCTGCACTAACACAAGATGACGAAGTCACATAAGGATATGTTCCATGGTCAATATCCAAAAGAGTACCTTGAGCTCCCTCTAATAAAATTTTTTTATCTTGATCAATTGCTTCCCAAATCATTTTTGTGGTATTTGCAATATATGGTTCTAACTTATCTTTATAAGATTTTAGAGTTGCAAAAAGCTCACTTTTTGTTGGTGTTGCAATTTTTAAAACATCAAATATAGCTCTGTTTTCTTCAAAATAAGCAATAATATCGTTTGTAAGTTTTTCTGGATTTAGAAGTTCACCAACTCTAAAACCTGTTCTACTTATCTTCTCTGCATAAGCTGGTCCAATACCTTTTCCAGTTGTTCCTATTGCTTTGTCACCTTTTAGTCTCTCTTTTGCTTGGTCAATTTGTGCATGATACTCTAAATTTAAGTGTGCTTTATCTGAGATAAAAAGTCTTCCCTCTAGATGTTCAAATTGTTCCATCTCTTTTATAATTGATTCAGGAGATAAAACAACTCCATTACCTATGATATTTATGGCTTTTGGATTTAAAACTCCAGAAGGGATAAGGTGAAGTGCGTATCTTACTCCATCTACCCAAATAGTATGACCTGCATTGTGCCCACCTTGGCTTCTACAAACAATATCATAGTTTTGGGCAAGCATGTCAACCATCTTACCTTTTCCTTCATCTCCCCATTGAATACCAACAATTAAATCAGCTTTACTCATTTTCCTCAATCCTCTAATATTTTTAATAAACTATCTGTATAAAGTGCAAATCCCAAAGAACTAATCCCTTCAGAACTATATTTTCCACCTTTGCATATTACATAATTATCTTGTATTACTCTGTAGTATACATCATCATAATACTTTAAACTTCCATGATAAAGTGGTGCAATTACAAGGTTTTTATATGATACTGCTTTAGCTGAAGCCAATAATTTTTCCAGCTCTTTTTTAATAACAGCAGGTACCAACTCTATACTTTTTTGCAAATCGTCTATATCTTTTACTTTGATTAACTCATTAAGCCAATCAATTTTTAAACTCAAAAGTTTTGCTATCTCACCTTTTTTAAAAAGTTCAATATCCACATCTACCTCTTTTGCCACAAGCTTTGGTATATTGATATTTGACAGTTGTAAAATTGGATCAATCTCTAATAACTCTAGAATATCTCCAGTTAAATTTAAAATATCAACGATATTATCATGGCAAATCCATTCACAACCTATTTGATACTCTTCAGATGAAGGATAAGTAAAGATAGGTTGAACATAAAACCATTTTTTATGGTCTGTTGCTCTTCCTAATCTTTTAGTAATAATTCTTACCACATCAAGTGTTGAGTCAGCTCTTAAAGATACTTGTTCATTTTGCTCATCAGAAAACTTTATTAGTTTTCTTTCATTTGCAATTGATTGGTGTTGCGAGTATGAAAAATTTGGAGAGACTATCTCTTCAAACCCTCTTTGATCTAAAAGGGTACTTATTTTATACTCTAACTCTCTTTTAGCTTTTGCAGATTTACCAAAATATAATCTACTACCTTTTGGTATTTCGTGTTCAAATATCATTACTTCCCTTTAAACATATTCTCTGAGAATACCTTGTTTGCCGTTCCATCAAATGTTCTTAGTCCTAACTCATCCATAGCTAATTCAACAGCATTTACTGCCCATGAAGCTTCAAAATCCGCTACAAGTCCCATATGATTGATTCTAAAAATTAAATTTTTAATATCATCTTGTCCACCAGCAATATTTGCATTATATTTCGTTTTTAATATTTTTCTAATTGCTGCTGCATGTTCACTGTAGATTGTTGTCATTGCATCTGCTGGTACTTTTGGATAAATTTCACAACCAATAGCTTTTAAAGCCTCTCTTGTTGCTTTTGCTCTAGCTGCTGTATCCTCATACAATTTTTCAAATCCACCATTCTCTTTTAAATGAACCAAAACAGCTTTAAGTCCAATAATTAGAGTTGTAGCTGCTGTCCATGCTGTTGTATTTGTTCTTTGTTTTTTAATCTCAGTTGCTAGGTTAAAGTAAAAACCTCTTGATTTTTTCTCAATTTTTGCAACTGCACTATTTGATAATCCAATAATTGCAAGTCCTGGAGGAAGCATTAAAGCTTTTTGGCTTCCAGTAATAACTGCATCTAAGTTTGTTGCATCAATTTTTTCAACTCCAATTGCAGTGATACCATCAGCAATAATAGAGATATTTGGATTAATTTTTTTAACCTCTTTTGCAATCTCTTCTACAGGGTGTCTTAATCCCCCTGCACTCTCACATAGTTGAATAAATATTGCATCAATATCTTTATCTTTTTTTACTATTTCAACTACTTCTTCAACACTAACTGGTGTGTTCCATTCATGTTTTATCTCAATAAAATCTATATCAAAAGCTTTGCAGATTTTTCCAAATCTTTCACCAAATTTTCCTGAATTGATTGTAAGGGCTTTTTTATGAGTAAGATTGGTTACACATGCTTCCATAGCACCTGAACCGCTTGAAGCTAGCATAACTACTTCATCCATTCCATATAATTCAAACAATAGTTCTCTTGTTTGCTCAAAAATCTTTTCAAACTCTGGTGTTCTATGATGGATAGTCTCATCCGCCATAGCTTTTCTAACAAATTCTGGTACAGGAGTCGGTCCTGGTGTTAAAAGCATTTGTATTTCCTCTAATTTATAAAATTCTTTTACCGTAAAGCGTGATATTTTATCTAAATTAATATTATGAAGAGGTTAAGCATTTAGTCTAAAATTGCGTGTTGACAAAATATGATTTTTTGGTTAAAATTATCTATATTTTATTACTTTTTTACATAAGTAATAGATAAATACTATTATATAAGGACTAACATGGCAAAAACATTAAAAGAGAAAAAGGTTGCAAAAATAGCTAAAAAAGCTGCTACAAAAGTTGCAAAAAAGAAAGACGTAAAAAAAGTTGCTAAAAAAGTTACAAAGAAAATAGTAAAACTGAAACTATCTAAACCTAAAAAAGCAAAAGCAGTTGCAAAAAAGATTGCAAAAAAAGCTGCATAAATTTTAAATTGGCAGTATTTTTTTACTGCCAAAACTTCAATTTTTATCAATTTTGATACACAAAATGAGAAATATTTATCCCTAAAAAAGAATTTTAAAAAAATTTTCAAATTTTTTTAGTGCCATATTTTGGGCTTTTTCTAAGTTTTTTATTACTAATTAGTAATTTAATCAATTTTACCCCTTGACATTTATTACTAATTAGTATTATAATTTCATCCAAGGAGTTAAGATGAATAGAAAAAGTCTAATCAGTTATGGTGAGAAAACAGATAAAGCTATGAAATCTTGGGTTCAAGTTTCAAAAACTTTTAATCGTTTTTTTGCACAAGAACTTAAATACTTTTCTGAACATGATTTAACTTTCATTCAATTTAAAGTATTGGAAGTTCTTTACCACAGAGGTGATTTAAATATAGGAGCAATAACTAAATTAACACTTAGTACTCCAGGTAATATCACTGTAGTTGTAAAGAATTTAAAAAAAGGTGGGTGGATAACTTCAATTGTTGACCCTAATGATAAGAGAGCAAGTATATTATCAATAACAGAAAAAGGAAAAGAGAAAATGAAATCACTTTTTCCTCAACATGCCCAAAATATTCTTTCATATATGGGTGTTTTAGATGAAGATGAACTTGATACTCTTTACGACTTACTTAGGAAAATTTATAAATCATAAAATTTTTCTAGTATAGTACTAATTAGTAATTTAAAAAAAGGAATAAAATGAAATTAATTAAAACAGGAATAGCTTCAACGCTTGCAGCATCTGCACTATTTGCAGGAACATACAATGTGGATACAGCACACTCACATGTTGGGTTTAAAGTAAAACACTTAATGATCTCTAATGTATCAGGTAAATTTAATAAATTTGATGGTTCATTTGAATATGACGAAAAAAGTGGAAAAATTACAGCACTTAATGGTGTAGTAGATGCATCATCTATTAACACTGAAGATCAAAAAAGAGATGGTCACCTAAAATCTGCTGATTTTTTTGATGTAGCTAAATATCCAAATATCACATTTAAAGTATCAAAAGTTGATGATGATAAAGCATATGGAAAACTTACAATTAAAGATGTAACAAAAGATGTAGTGTTTGATGTAGAGACAACTGGAACAGCAACTGATCCTTGGGGAAATAAAAGAGTTGGTCTTGAAATTTCTGGAAAAATCAATAGAGAAGACTTTGGATTAACTTGGAATCAAGCTTTAGAAGCAGGTGGAGTTTTAGTTGGAGAAACAATTAAAATAAATGCTGAGCTTGAAGGTGTTTTAGCAAAATAAGTATGGAGAAAATGATGTTACCAGCACTATTTATATCTCATGGGTCACCACAGTTGATGACAATGAATAACAGTACAACAAATTTTTTAAAAAAAGTATCATCAACATATAAAAGACCCAAATATATTTTGGTAATATCAGCGCATTGGGTGACAAATGATTTGAATATTTTATATGAAGAGTCACCCTCTTTAATATATGATTTTTACAATTTTCCAAAAGAGTTATATGAATTAACTTACAATGCAAATAGCAGTATTGAAAAAAGTGATGAGATTATAACTTCTTTAGAAAAAGCTGGATTTAAAGTAAATAAGAATACTTCAAGAGGTGGTTATGACCATGGTGTATGGTCACCACTTAGATTCCTATATCCTAATGCAGAGATACCTGTAATACAGCTATCTTTGCCATATAGTTTTAATCAATATGAACTATTCAAAGTAGGTGAAGTTTTAAAAAGTTTTAGAGAAGATATGCTTATTATAGGAAGTGGTTCTATCACCCATAATCTCTCAGATTTATCTTGGGGTGATGAAAATAGCAAAGTTAAAAAATATGCAAAAGAGTTTCATGATTGGTTAATTGAAAAATTAGAAAATGCAGAGTATAAACTCCTTTTGGATCAGTTTGCAACTGCACCATATCTAAAATTAAACCATCCAACACTGGATCATATTTTGCCACTATTTGTAGTTCTTGGAAGCTCTTCAAATAAAAAAGGAGAGAGTCTACACAACGAATATATGTATGGAAATCTATCTATGGATACGATTATTTTTAAGGAGTAAAAAATGGTATTAATTTTTGTAGCAAGTTTGAATGAAAATGTAAAATTAGCAAAAAGAATCGAAGAAGAGTTAAATAGTAAAAATATAGAGACAAAAACAATAAATTTGGTTGAGTTTAATCTACCAATGTTTGATACAAATAAACTTCAAAATGGAATTCCTCAAAAAGCACAAGATCTTTTTGAAGAGATGAATAACGCAACAGGATATGTTTTTGTATCTCCTGAATACAACTTTAATGTACCACCAATTCTAGTAAATATGATTGCATGGGTTAGTAGAATTGGAGAAGATTATAGAAAAACATTTACAATGAAAAAAATTCAGTTAGCAACACATTCAGGTGCTGGAGGACAAGATTTTTTAAACTCTTTTAGAAATCAATTAACAAAACTTGGAGCTGTTGTTGCACCAAGAGAGATTATTGCTACTTATTCAAAAAATGTAGAAGATGATAGTTTAAAAAAAGTTTTAGAACAATATAGAGAATTTTTATAAGAGTTAAAGATGTTAAGAAAAATATCAAAAGAAGGTATGGGGAAATCAAACCTTGGATGGTTAAATAGTAGATTTCATTTCTCTTTTGCTAATTATTACAACCCAGATAATATAAACTTTGGAGTATTAAGAGTTATAAATGATGATTTGATTGAACCAAAAAGTGGTTTTGACAGTCACCCTCACTCTGATATGGAGATTATCTCTTATATCATTGATGGAGAGATTACTCACAAAGACTCAATGGGAAATGAAGAGGTATTAAAAAGAGGAGAAGTACAATATTTAAGTGCAGGAAGTGGAATATTTCATAGTGAATTTAACCAGCACGATTCAAAAATATTAAGACTTCTTCAAATTTGGATTTTACCTCCTAAAAAATCACTTCCAAAACTTTATGGCTCATATAAATTTAAAAAAGAGCAAAGAGAAGATAAATTTTTAAATATAGTTTCATCTCAAGAGGGTGAAGCACCAATAAAATTGTACCAAGATGTAAATATTTATGTTAGCGAACTAAAAAAAGAGAAAAAACTTACCTTTGATATTCTCAAAAACAGACAAATATATTTTGTACAAATTGAGGGTTCATCTAATATAAATGGAGAAATTTTAAATTTTGGAGATGCTTTAGAGATACAAAAAGAAGATACAATAGAGATAGAAGCTTTAGAAAATTCTCATTTTCTATTTATTGAGATGAAAGAAGAATAACTAAAAAAAGAGATAATTTTTTGCACATATAAAATATATAAAATAATTATATATTACAAATACCCATAAAATTGGCTATCTTCTGTAAATTTTATTAAAATTGGGTTAATATACATATATTAATATTACACTTGTGTACTTAATAAAAAAGGTTAAATATGTATAAGATAAGCATGAAAAATTATCTCTTTATTAGCTTGCTTGGATTAATGACAATCTTCACTGGTTGTTCTGAACAAACAAAAAAAGAAGAAGTTCAAAAAAAGATAACTGAAGTTGGCACATTTACAATCAATCAACAAGAAATTGTTTTAAGAAAAGAGCTGCCAGGAAGAACTGTTATAGCTCTCACATCAGAAATTCGCCCACAAGTGGGAGGAATAATTGAAGATCAACTATTTGTTGAAGGTTCAACCGTTAAAAAAGGCGATATATTATATAAAATAGACTCTTCAAGGTATGAGGCAACTTACAATGAAGCAAAAGCTGCATACAAAAACGTTTTAGCAGATGTAGAAGCTGCAAAATTAAAAGATTCAAGATATGAAGAACTACTAAAAATTGAAGGTGTATCAAAAGAAGATTACGAAGATGTTCATGTGGCATATTTACAAGCACTTGCAAGTGTTGATGAAAAAGAAGCCGCAATGCAAAGTGCAAAAATCGATTTAGAACATACAAAAATAAAATCTCCAATTTCAGGTCATATTGGGATATCAAGTGTTACAAAAGGTGCCTTAGTTACAGCTTCACAAACAAGTGCACTTGCAACAGTTAGATCACTTGATCCAATCTATGTTGATTTCACACAATCAAGTGTACAAATGCTAAAACTAAAAAAACTTCTAACACAAGATGGTATAGAAAAAGCCAGCCCAACTGTAAAATTAAAACTGGAAGATGGTTCTATATATGAAGAAAAAGGTGAGTTCAAACTCCAAGAGTTAGTTGTTAATGAAGATACAGGTTCTGTTACTTTAAGAGCAGAATTCCCAAACTCTAAAAATATACTTCTTCCTGGAATGTATGTAAATATCATTGTAAATGAAGCAATTAATAAAAAAGCAATTTTAGTTCCCCAACAAGGTATTACTTTTGATGTAAAAGGCTATCCTACAGCATTGATTGTTAATACAAATGGTGAAGTTGAAAAACATAATGTAGTAATTGATAGAGCACTAGATAATTTTTGGTTAATAAAAAATGGTCTTAATGTTGGTGACCACTTGATTGTTGAAGGCTTAAATAAAATTAAAACCAGCCAAAAAGTTAAAGAAGTTGATCTTTCATCAAAATTTATATACTCTAACTCAGAAGTAAAATAATGGGAGCTTTTTTTATAAATAGACCCATTTTTGCATGGGTTATTTCAATTATAATTATGTTAGGTGGCTTAGCCTCTATTTATAAACTACCTGTAGCCCAATACCCAGATATTGCACCTCCTACAATAAGAATCTCAACTACTTATACAGGTGCATCTGCTGAGACAGTTGAAAATAGTGTTACTCAATTGTTAGAGCAACAATTAACTGGACTTGATGGTTTATTATATTTCTCATCAACAAGTTCCTCTTCAGGAGAAGTAAGAATTGAAGTCTCTTTTGAACAAGGAACAGATCCAGATACTGCACAAGTCCAAGTTCAGAACAAAGTTTCTCAAGTAACTACAAGGTTACCAAAATCTGTACAAGAGGAAGGAGTTGTTGTTACAAAATCACAAAAAGATTATTTGATGATTGCTTCAATTTATGATGAGACCGATAACTCAACTGCTTCTGATGTGTCTGATTATTTAACAAGTAATATTCAAGATGCCGTGGCAAGGGTTCAAGGAGTAGGAAGTGTGCGGGTTTTTGGTTCTCAATATGCAATGCGTATCTGGTTGGACCCTTCAAAACTTCACTCTTATAATCTTATGCCCTCAGATATAGCAACAGCAGTTAAAAATCAAAATGTACAAGTATCAGCTGGAAGTATAGGTTCACTACCTTCTCTTCCTAATCAACAACTAAATGCAACAGTAACTGCTGAATCAAAACTACAAACGCCTGAAGAGTTTGAGAATATCATAATAAAGTATGACTCAAATGGAGCAATTGTTCATCTTTCAGATGTAGCGAGAGTTGAAATAGGAAATGAATCATACAAAGCTATATCAAGACTAAATAAACACCCATCTTCAGGTCTTGCGGTTATGTTATCTTCAGGGGCAAATGCCTTATCAACAGCTGAAAGAGTAAAATCTGTTTTAGCCTCTTTGCAACATAGTATGCCAGATGGTTATAAAATTGCCTATCCTGTTGATAGTACAAAATTTATTCGTATCTCAATTGAAGAGGTTGTAAAAACACTTATTGAAGCGATCATCTTAGTTGTATTAGTTGTTTTTATTTTCCTTCAAAGTTGGCGTGCAACAATAATACCTACTATTGCTGTTCCTGTTGTACTTTTAGGAACTTTTGGAATTCTTCAAATCTTTGGATACTCTATAAATACCCTTACAATGTTTGGTATGGTTCTATCCATTGGATTACTTGTTGATGATGCCATTGTTGTAATTGAAAACGTTGAAAGAATTATGAGAGAAAAAGGTATTAGTGCAAGGGAAGCAACCATTCAATCAATGAAAGAAGTAAGTACAGTATTAGTGGGAATTGCAGCTGTTTTATCTGCTGTTTTCCTCCCAATGGCATTTTTTGATGGCTCAACTGGTGTTATTTATAGACAATTCTCTATTACAATAGTATCTTCAATGTTATTATCAGTTGTTGTTGCTCTAACATTAACTCCAGCACTTTGTGCTTCTTTGTTAAACTCAAATCATTTAGATAGTAAATCTGGATTTTTTAAATGGTTTAATAGTAGTTTTCATTCTATGACAAAAAAATATGAAAAAAGTGTTTCAAAAATACTAAAAGAACCTATTAGATGGGCTTTTATATATGTAGTTCTTGTAGCTTCAATGTTAGTTTTAATTTATAGGTTGCCTACAAGTTTTTTACCACTTGAAGACCAAGGTAGAGTAATGGCTCAAATTTCACTACCTGAAGGTGCATCAATGAAAAGAACTCAAGAGGTAATCAAAGGAGTAGAAAACTATTTTTTAACAAAAGAGAAAGATAGTGTGGAAAATGTCTTTACAATTTCTGGATTTAATTTTAGTGGTAGTGGTCAAAATGCAGGGATGGTTTTTCTTTCATTAAAAGATTGGGAGGAAAGAGACAGTTCTACAAATAGTGCAGGTGCCATAGTAAATAGAGCCAACAAAGAGCTCTCAAAAATTAGAGATGCTTCAATTTTTGCACTGAATCCACCATCAATTAGAGGATTAGGAAATTCCAATGGATTTACTTTCCAACTTCAAGCAACAGCTGGAACAAATAGAGAGACATTAAAAGAGATGAGAGACACCCTATTGGTAAATGCCTCAAACAACCCTTTATTAACAGGAGTTAGATTAGGAAGTTTTACAGAAACACCACAACTACATGTGAATATTGACCACAAAAAGGCTGTTTCATTAGGAGTTAATTTATCAGACATTGATTCCGTATTAAATACAGCTTGGGCAGGAACTTATATAAATGACTTTATAGATAGAGGTAGAGTTAAAAAAGTATATATGCAAGGTGATGCTCCTTTTCGTTCAGAACCAGATGATTTAAATAAATGGTATGTTTCAAACAATGCAGGAGAAGATATGACTCCTTTTTCATCTTTTGCAACAACAAAATGGAGTTATGGTCCAGAGAGTTTATCAAGATATAATGGTTTGGCAGCTTATGAAATACAAGGTTCAGGAGCTCCGGGAATTAGTTCAGGTATAGCAATGGAAGAGATGGAAAAATTAGAAAAAGAACTACCAAAAGGGACTACTTCTTCATGGAGTGGGTTATCATATCAAGAGAAACAATCTAGCGGTCAAAGTATTTTTCTATATGCTGTCTCTATTTTAGTTGTATTTTTATGTCTTGCTGCGCTTTATGAAAGCTGGTCAATACCATTTTCTGTTTTATTAGTTATCCCTTTAGGAGTTATTGGAGCCGTTGCAATAACTACATTAAGAGGTTTAGACAATGATGTATATTTCCAAGTTGCACTTCTTACTGTAATTGGACTCTCTTCTAAAAATGCAATTTTAATTGTTGAGTTTGTTGAGATGAGTTATAAAAAAGGGCACTCTTTAATGGAAGCTGCAATTGAAGGAGCAAGACTTAGATTTAGACCTATTTTGATGACCTCAATTGCTTTTATTGTTGGTGTTCTTCCCCTTGCAGTTTCAACAGGAGCTGGAGCAAATAGTAGAATAGCTATTGGTACAGGTATTGTAGGTGGAACTCTTAGTGCAACAATTCTTGGAGTATTTATGATTCCACTCTTTTTTATCTTTGTAACTTCAATTTTTAGAAAAAATAAAGAGATAGAATTAAACAGTATAAAAAATGGAGAGTTAACAAATGAAAACAAATAAAATAGTTCATATCTCTTTATCTTTAAGTTTTGCAGTTTTATTTAATGCTTGTAGCATGATAGATTCACAATATCAACAACCAACAGCTCCCGTACCAAAAGCTTGGCCAAAAGGAGAAGCTTATAAATCCTTACTAGAAATACAAAATAGTGAACCTTTGTCATGGGAAGAAATGATTTTAGATGAGAAGTTAAAAAAAGTTATAAAAATTGCTCTTACTCAAAATCGTTCATTAAAAGAGGAGATAGCAAATATAGAATCAGCAAGAGCTACTTATAGAGTTCAACATGCAGCAGAATTTCCTGCAATAAATGCAGAAGCTTCAGGGTCAAAAGCAAAAACAAATACAGGAAATATTTCGGAGAGTTATCAAGCAACTTTAGGATTAAGCTCATTTGAACTGGATCTTTTTGGGAAAGCTAGAAATCTATCCAAAGCAGATTTTGAAAGCTTTTTGTCAGCAAAAGAGGCACAAAGAGTTACACGTATTACTATTATTGCAGAGGTTGCAAATGCTTGGCTTACAATGGCTTCTGATAAAAGTTTATTAGAGTTTGCAAAAAAAACAGCACAGAGCAGTAAAAAAAGTTTGGAACTCGTTGAGGCTAGAATAAAACATGGTGTTGATTCAAAAGCTACTCTTTATGATGCTCAAACAGTATATTATAAAGCTTTAGCTGATATTGAAGCTTATAAAACTCAAGTTGCTCAAGATTTAAATGCTCTTAATCTATTAGTGGGAGAGACTCTTAGTGAGGATTTGCTTCCTGAAAGTTTGGATGAAAACAGAGAGTATTTAGCAAATATTCCTGTTAATCTAACTTCAAATATTTTGTTAAATAGACCAGACATTTTAGAAGCAGAGCACAGTTTAAAAGCAGCAAATGCAAATATTAGTGTGGCAAGAGCTGCTTATTTTCCGACTATCTCTATAACCTCAGCAATTGGAGTGGCAAGCAATGCTTTAAAAGATTTATTTACGGGTGGTACTTCACATATTTGGTCTTTTGCTCCAAATGTTACTTTACCAATATTTGATTGGAACTCAAGGGGTGCATCTTTAGATTATGCAAAAGCTCAAAGGGATCTATATGTGGCAAAATATGAACTTGCTATCCAAACAGCTTTTAGTGAAGTCTCTGATGCTCTTGCAAGAGAAGGAACAATAGATGAACAATTAAAGGCGGAGGAGAATCTAGTACTAGCTGCTAAAAACAGTTTTTTTCTCTCTGAGAAACGTTATAAGCTGGGAATTGATACCTATTTAGATGCTTTAACTTCACAAAGAACTCTCTATAGTGCACAACAAAGTCTTATCTCTTTACGTTTAACAAAAATAAATAATAGGGTAACTTTATATAGAGTTTTAGCAGTGGAAGATTAATATAAATCAAAAGGAGTGTTGAGTTTAAATAAACTCAACACATTTTTTACCCTCTTTAATTTCACCAATTACATAACCATCAGTGTTTGCTAAGATTGCATCAACATTTGCTGGGTTTACAACTAAAACCATACCAACACCCATATTAAATGTTCTATACATCTCCTCTTTTTCAACAAATTGAGACATAAATTCAAAAATAGGAAGAACTTTGATTTTGCTTCTATCAACTACAGCTTTAAAATTATCAGGAAGAACTCTAGGAAGGTTTTCAGTAATTCCGCCACCTGTAATGTGAGCTAATGCATTAATTTTATCTTTGTTTGCTTTGAACTCTCTTACATAAATTCTTGTTGGCTCTAAAAGTACATCTTTTAGAATTTTTCCATCAAATTCATCTTCTAAAGTCATACCAAGTTTTTCTAAAAGTAGTTTTCTAACAAGAGAGAAACCATTTGAGTGGATACCTGAACTAGGAAGTGCTATTAATACATCATCAACAGCTATTTTTTCAACTCTATTTAATTCGTCTTTTTCTGCAATTCCAACACAAAAACCAGCTAAGTCAAAATCACCCTCTTTGTACATTCCTGGCATCTCAGCTGTTTCACCACCAACTAATGCACACTGACTTCTAATACAACCCTCTGCTATACCTTTTACAACAGCTGTTGCTTCCTCAACTTCAAGTTTTGCAGTTGCATAATAATCTAAAAAGAATAGAGGCTCACCAAAGTTACATAATAAATCATTTGTACACATAGCAACTAAATCAATACCAACTGTATCAAACTTTTTTGAATCAATTGCAAGTTTTAGTTTTGTTCCTACACCATCAGTTCCTGAAAGAAGCACTGGATTTTTATATCCACTTGGTAACTCAAATGCACCTGCAAAAGAACCTATTCCACCTAATACTCCTGGAATCTTAGTTGATTTTACATATGGTTTAATATTCTCTACAAATTGATTTCCCGCATCAATATCTACACCAGCATCTTTGTAACTTACAGTAGCCATTATTTTCCTTATTTTTTTGATTGAAATGATACCATTTAGGTCAAGGTAATTAAAAGTTGCTTAAATTCTAAAGCAAGATTTCTCTACCCTTGATATTTAAAAATTTTGTGGTATTATATCGAAATTTTAATAAATTATAAGGACTTGTATAAAATGAGAGAGAATCAAACTTTTAATGAAATGATGGTACATGTTCCATTATGCACCCATAAAGACCCACAAAATGTTCTAATTGTAGGGGCAGCTTCACAAAATCTAAAAAATGAGGCTTTAAAACATCAAACAAATGTTGAGTTTGTAGATTTACAAACGCTTAATTCTAAAAATGAAAAAAATATTGATGTAATTATTCTAACTGATATAAATCTTGATGAGATGGTAGTAGCAAATATAAAAAGAGTTTTAAAAGATGATGGTTTGATTACTTTTAAGACAGAGAGCTTCCACAAAGATGAAGAGAGTCTAAAAAAAGATTTAGAGCTAGTTGGAGAAAACTTCTGGATAGCTATGCCTTTTAGATTTGGTCATGATACAGCAATCTTAGCTTCTAAAAAATATCACCCAACAGCTGATATTATTCTTCAAAGATCAGATTTATTAAATGACCTTGAATACTACTCAACAGAGATACATACTTCATCATTTATTTTCCCTGCTTCACAACACAGAGCACTAACTGGAATTGCTAAAAGATAAGCTCAAATATATTTAATAATAAAAGATAAATCATTATTTTAGTAGAATATCTGCTATGAGTAATGATTTATTTAAACATGCAATTGCACTAACAGGTGGAATTGCCACAGGTAAAAGTACAGTATGTAATCTACTTAAGCTTCACGGCTTTTTAACAATTGATGCAGATAAGATTGCCCATCGTCTTTTAGACGAAAATAGTGGTAAGATAGCTTCAATGTTTGGTGAAGAGTATGTAGAAAATGGTAAAGTACTAAGAAAAGAGTTAGGTAAAATTATATTTTCAAACGAAGAGAATAAACTAAAACTTGAGGCTCTACTTCATCCTTTGATTAAAGATGAGATAGAAAAAGAGTCCAAAGTCTTTGAAGAGCAAGGCAAACCTTACTTTATTGATATTCCTCTATTTTTTGAGAAGATGCACTACCCTATTTCTAAATCTTTAGTTATCTATACTCCTAAGCAGTTGCAAGTTCAAAGACTAATGCAAAGGGATAATATAGATGAAAAAGAAGCAAAACTAAAAATATCTAATCAGATGGATATAGAGGAAAAAAAAGAGTTGGCTGATTTTGTAATAGATAACTCAACTAATCTTAAAAATCTACAAAATGAGGTAGAGAGAATTATAAAGGAGATTTTATGACATATGCAAAATACTCTGCAAGTGGAAATGATTTTGTGATTTTTCACTCATTTGTAGATAGGGATTTTACGCAAGATGCAATAAAACTATGTAATAGAACAGAGGGAATTGGAGCAGATGGGTTTGTTGCCCTACTTCCATGTGATAGTGCAAATTTCAGATGGAGATTTTATAACAATGATGGAAGTAATGCAGCAATGTGTGGAAATGCAACTAGAGCTGTTGCACACTATGCATACAATAACAATCTTGCCCCATCAAAAATGAAATTTTTGACTGAAGCTGGAGTTATTGAATCAGAGATTATCAGTGAAGATGTTGTAAAAACTCAAATGACTCAACCAACAGTTTTAGATGAAGGTTTTGAGCAAGAGGGCTTTTCTTGGTATAAAATAGATACTGGAGTTCCTCATTTGGTAACCATTGTGGATGATTTAGAAAAATTTAACCATGATTTGTGTGCAAAAATGAGATATGAACATAATGCAAATGTAAACTTTGCAAAAATAGAAGATGGGAAAATAAGAGTTAGAACTTACGAGAGAGGAGTTGAAGGGGAAACATTAGCTTGTGGAACTGGAATGGTTGCTTGTTTTTTAAGAGCAAATGAACTAAAACTTGTGGGAGACAAAACTTTTGTATATCCAAAAAGTAATGAAGAGTTGATTATCTCAAAAGTTGAAGATAAAATATATTTTCAAGGGGCAGTAAAAAGAGTTTTCACTGCAACTTTAGGTTAATATATGAAGATAGTTTGTAGCTTTCTTTTAGTACTTTTTTTCTCATCTTCAATTTATGCACAAACAGGTTTTCCAAAAAAATACTACAGCTTGTCAACAAAAGAGGCTAAAAAATATTTTATCAAATACTTCATTCCAAAAATAGAGAATGAAAATATGAAAATATTAGCTGATAGACTTTTTATAGAAAACCTAGTAAATGCTCCAAAACCTGTGGAGGGAACCCCTTCTTATAAAAGGTTGCAAGATCTTCAAAAAAAATATAAGATAAAGAATCTATTCGATTACCCTAAGTTTTTGGTAAGAATAGATATAATTCCCCCCTCATTAGCTTTGGCTCAAGCTGCAACAGAGAGTGGCTGGGGGAAAAGCAGATTTTTTAAAGAGGCCAACAATATTTTTGGTCACTGGACATATAATGCTAAAATAGGAATGCTTCCTCTGCAAAGAGAAGAAGGGAAAAAACATTTAGTAAGAGTTTTTCCTAACTTAGAGGCTTCAATTGCTGCATATATGTTAAATTTAAATAGAACCGTTGCCTATGCTAAATTTAGAATAAAAAGAAGAGAGGCGCGGATAAATGGATCACTTATAAGCGGTTTAAAATTGTGTGAAACAATGACAAAATATTCTGCTATAGGTTACGAATATGTTAAAATTTTGCGTTCAGTTATTAGAAAAAACAATCTAATTGAAATTGATAAAAATTTTCATGAAAAAATAAATAATTTAAAATAGAGGTAAACAATGAAATTTGCTGCACCATTAAAATCTAATTCAACAAAAATTATGCTTTTAGGAAGCGGAGAATTAGGAAAAGAGGTAATAATTGAGGCTCAAAGATTAGGTATTGAGACAATTGCTGTAGATTCATATAATAATGCACCTGCACATCTAGTTGCAAACAGAGCTTATACAATAAATATGAAAAATAAAGAAGAGATCTTAGATGTAATTAGAAAAGAGAAACCTGATTATATCTTACCTGAAGTAGAAGCTATAAATATTCAGGCTCTATTCGAGGCCGAAAAAGAGGGATTTCATGTAATTCCAAATGCCGAAGCAGTTAATAAAACAATGAATAGAAAAAACATAAGAGAGTTTGCTGCTGAAACATTAAATCTTCCAACAAGTGCTTACAAATTTGTAAAGAGCTTAGATGAGCTTGAAATAGCTGCAAGAGAGATAGGATTCCCTTGTGTTATTAAACCAGTTATGAGTTCATCTGGACATGGTCAAAGCATTGCAAGAAATGAATCAGATTTAGTAGAGTCTTGGGAACTTGCGAAAGAGGCAAGAGGAGATGCAAGTGAACTTATAGTTGAAGAGTTTATCACTTTTGATTATGAGATTACAATGTTAACAGCTAGAAATGAGACTCAAACAGTATTTTGTGAACCAATTGGACATATCCAAAAAAATGGTGACTACATCTTCTCTTGGCAACCAATGGAGATGACAGAGATTGCAAAAGAGAAAGCAAAAAAGATAGCTAAAACTGTAACTGATGGTTTAGGTGGTAGAGGTATTTTTGGGGTTGAGCTATTTATTAGAGGTGACGAAGTATATTTTAGTGAAGTAAGCCCAAGACCGCATGATACGGGAATGGTTACTATGATAACGCAATCTCAAAGTGAATTTGCACTTCATGTAAGAGCAGTATTAGGTCTTCCACTTGATTATATTGATTATGGATGTGGGGCAAGTGCTGCATATAAAGCAAAAGCTGATACTTTTAATCCTGTTATTGAAGTTGATGATTCTGTATTTACAAAAGATAGTTTTATTAGAGTTTTTGGTAAACCTCAATCACATGAGGGAAGAAGAATGGCGGTTGCACTTACTTTTGATAAATCTTCAAGTAAAAATGCCCTTGACAAAGCTAAAGAGTTAATAAAAAAATTTTCAGATTATTAAAATTTATGCTAAGAGTTCTTTTCCTATCAATTTTTTTACTACAATTTAGTGGTTGTTTTTCATCTATAAATCCATTTTCTGATTCAACAGAGAATGGATTGAAACAAATTGAAATACCAGATGATGCACCTTTATGGTTAGAAGAACCAAATAAAGATGGTACTATTTACGCAATGGGAATTTCAAAAATTCTAAAAAATGAAGATGAAAAGATTTTAAAAAGAAAAGCCTTAATTATTGCAGGAAACAATCTATCAAGAAAAATCTATGTAAAAACACTAGCTATCTACAAAGAGTATTTAGAAAAAACAAAAGAGAGTTCAATCTTTGAAAATGATTTAAAAAAAGCAGCAAAACAAGTTGCTATTAGCTCTATGAAAGCTAGTAAAATTGACGGATTTTGGAAAGATTCAGAAAACTTATATACGCAAATCAGAGTTGATTATTCAAAAGTTGCCAGTGAGCTTCAATATGAGAGTAAACAACTTTTTAAAGTAGATGTAAATCTATATGAAAATATCTTATCAAATAGAGCTTATGAAGAGTTATTAAAGGTTTTAGAAGATTGATGTTTATTAAAAATGAGAGAGAACTCTTATCTTTTGTAAAATACTCCCCAATTATTATTATTGTTATTGTTGCCATCATTGTAAACTCTTTAGTTTATTATCAAAATGAAAGTAATCTAAAAAAAGATTTGGAGTTTTATAAAGAGAACTATATAAAAACAAATAAACAAGATATAAAACTTCATGTGGAAAAAATTCTTGATTTAATAAATAAAGAGAGGGTTACTCTTGAAATTCAATTGAGGCAGAGTCTAGAACAAAGAGTCAATGAGGCTTATTTAACAATAGATAATATTTATAAAAAATTTCCAAATAAAAGAGAAGAAGAGCTTTTACAAATTGTAAAAGAATCTTTAAGGGGTGTAAGATTTAATGATAATAGAGGTTATTTTACTCTTACAGGAATGAATGGGGATATTGTTATGCATCCAATTAATTCCAACTATGAAGGGATTAATATCTTCAAAAAGACAGAATCAAATACAATAAATACTCTTAAAACAGTAATAAATATTCTAAAAAAAGAGGATAAAACTTTTACAAAAATAGAGTGGTACAAACCAAAAGACACAAAACAAAAATATGAAAAAGTTGCCTTTTACAGACTTTTTAAACCCCTAAATATTTTTATTGGAACAGCTGAGTACCGTTCAGATTTTGAAGAATATACAAAAAATAAAATTCTTGAATATATTCAAAATGTCACTTTTGGAGAGAATGGTTATGTTTTTGTTTTTGATTATGAAGGGAAACAATTGGCCCATGTGAAAAGATCTTATGTGGGTCAAAATCGAATTGATTTAAAAGATAGCAATGGTGTTTATATTACAAAAACAATTATAGAACAAGCTAAAAAAGGTCCAGGTTATGTTTCATATGTTGGCACAATTATGCCTGCAACAAATAAACCAGCTGAAAAAATTACCTATGTATTAGGATTATCAGACTGGAAATGGGCAATTGCCTCAGGATTTTATACAAAAGATATGTATGATTATTTGGAAAAAAAATCAATAGAATTGGAAAAAATAAATAATTCAACCTATAAAAGAATCGTTTTAATTAGTTTATTTCTTTCAATTATACTTATTTTTATAGCACTATATATTTCAAAAATTTTAAATAAATTTTTTGATGAATATAAGTTACAAATTGAAAAAGAGTTACAAGCAAATAGAAATAAAGATATAATCTTATATCAGCAATCAAAAATGGCTTCTATGGGAGAGATGATAGGTAATATTGCCCATCAGTGGAGACAACCGTTAAATCTAATTAGCACAGCTGCTAGTGGAATGAAACTTCAAGATGAACTAGGAATTTCAACTGAAAAATCAAAAATAGCCTCAATTGATGCCATATTGGATTCAACACAATATCTATCAAAAACAATTGATGATTTTAGGAGTTTTTTTAATCCTAATAAAGAAGAGATTGTTGTAAATAGCAAAACAATGTATGAAAAAGCAATTAAGCTTATAGAAGGAAGATTAAAAAATCATAATATTGAACTTGAAACTGAACTTGAAGAGTTTGAGTTTGAAACCTATGAAAATGAGTTGATTCAAGCACTAATAAATATAATCAATAATTCTGTTGATGCCCTAAAAGATTTGGATAATAATAAAGATAATAGAAAAATATTTATCTCTATTAATAGGCAAAATAGCAATCATCTTATTATCAAAAATCAAAACTTTCAATTAGAAAATAATAAAGATTATCTTTATATAAGAATAAAAGATAATGCAGGGGGAATATCTTCTAATATAATTGATAAAATATTTGATGCCTATTTTACAACTAAACATCAAACACAAGGGACTGGAATTGGTCTTTATATGACCTATCAAATTATTGTAAAACACCTTCATGGCTATATCTATGCTAATAATGAGACCTATACTGTTGATGATAAAAAGTATACTGGCGCAAAATTTGTAATTATTGTTCCTATTCATAATAAATAAAAATAATAAAATTCTATCTATTTTTAGCACTTATTATTGACAAGTGCTAGTGTTGGTGCTATAATTATTTCTTTAATTATATACAGGAGGTAATAATTATGAATTTATCTAAATTGGCTCCATGGAATTGGTTTAAAAACGAACAATCAGCAAATGTAAATATTATTCCAGAAAATAAAACTACTCTTGAAACAAAAATTCCAAGTCGTCATCATTTAACTTTACATCATGAATTAGATGAGCTCTTTAACAGTTTTCATAGAAATCTTTCATCACTATTTCAACCATCTCAAAATAATAGTTTTGGAACAACTATGCTAAAACCTTTTTTAGACATTTCATCTAAAGATGAAAAATATCTTATTCAAATAGAGTTACCTGGTGTTGAAAAAAAAGATATTAATATACATATTGAAAATGATATGCTAATAGTTGAAGGTGAAAAAAAACAAGAATCACACAAAAAAGAACATGATTTCTATGCAGTTGAGAGAGTTTATGGTTCTTTTAAAAGAGTCCTAAATCTTCCTAATAATGCAAATGTTGAAGAGATTACCTCATCATTTAAAGATGGTGTTCTTTCAATTGAGATACCAAAACTACAAATTGAAAAAAAAGATATTAAGAAAATAACTATCTCTTAGACGTATGGAGAGTTTTCTCCTACGTCTATTTTAAAGCCATGATGGTTTTTCATCCTCACATGGTAATCCATCAGTTCTTGTGAACTGTTTTAAACTTCCTACTTTTGCTTGTACACAAAAAAAGTATAAAGATGATTCATCGCTAGCTTTTATGCATCTTGCACCATTTGGATCAATCCTAAAAGCATCACCTTTTTTAATCTCAATTTCTTCTTTATCTATGTATAAAAATCCTTTTCCTTCTAATACCACATAAATCTCTTCATTCTCTTTGTGTTTATGTACAAAAGGTACACTTACACCCTTTGGAAGATTATTAAAAGATACTTCTGCTCCTGTTAAGTTCAATTTATCATGAAGCTCAACTCTCCCTGACTCTAACTCATTCCCAAATGATACTAACTCATAACTTTTCATTTTCTAATCCTTTATAAATATTTAGATATCTAAATAATAGAATAAAATTTTTTCACTTTTTTTTAATTAACTACTTATCAAAACTCTCTATAGATTTTTCTAATAAAATTTCTAAAAGCATGGCTTCTGATTCACTAAGACCTTTACAAACTTTATTATTAAGCTTAACAGAAATCAGGTCAACAATCTCTTTTAAATCAAACCCTTTAGAAGTTAAAGAGACTCTTGATATTCTTGCATCTTCATCGCATTTGATTTTGTCTATATATCCCGCTTTTACAAGCTTTTCTACAAGAACTGAGACTGTTGCATTTGTTTTATATATCTTTTTAGCAATCTCACCCATCTCATATGCTTTCCCATCAAAAAGAATAGCTAAGATATCCCCATGACTAGGAGCAATATCACTAAGCCCATTTTGTTTTAATTCTGATATGATAAATTTGTTTGCCTTGTCACTTAATTTACTAGAAAGTGAAACTATTTTTCTATGATTCATATTGGAATTATAGTTAGATATCTAAATATTGTCAAGATTTTTATAAAAAAATTTAGCACAAAATTGGAACAATTAAAATTTAAAAACTTTGAAAATTCGTATTTTAGGTAGGTACAATAAAAATGGCACGCCTGGTAGGATTCGAACCCACAACCACCGGGGCCGAAATAACAAGCCATAAATATATCAACTTATATCATCGTTTATCAAATTAGCTCAAAGTCTTATATCATAGGCTTTTTAAAGTAATTACAAATATTTAATCTTATATCATTCAACTATAATTTATCTCATATATAGTCATTTTGTATGGGAAATAAAAGGGTAAAAATGGGTAGAACATATAAACGACAAAAAACAAAATATGCAGGTGTTTTTTATATTGAGACTACAACTAATGGAAGAGCTGACAAAACATTTTATATTAGATATAAAGATGAATTTTTAAAAGATAGAGAACTTAGAGTAGGAAAACTATCAGAGGGATATAATGTTAATCTTTGTAATGCAAAAAGAAATGAAATATTACATAAAATTAGACATGGAGAAGAACTGCCTAAAATTGCAAATAGACAAACAAAATCTAAGCTAACACTAGGTCAAGTAGCAACAAAGTATTTTGAATATAGAGAAGTCCATAATAGTGCTAGAAGTAATCAAAATGAGAAATATAGATATGATACTCACTTAAAACCTTTTTTTGATCATAAGCTTTTATATACAATTTCTATTCAAGATATAGAAAAGCTGCAACATGAAAAACTTAAAACTCTAGCTCCCAAAACAGTAAACCATATAACTACTCTTTTAGGTACTATTTTTAACTATGCAATAACTAAAGAACTGTATAAAGGTACTAACTCTATACTAAATCTAAAAAAACTAAAAATTGATAATAAAAGAGAAAGGTTTTTAAGTACAGAAGAGATAAAAACTTTAATTAATGAAGTTAAAGACAATAAACTGCTCTATTTATTTTGCTTACTATCACTTTCAACTGGTGGTAGAGCTACAACAATAATCAATATACAAAAAAAGCATATAGATCTAAATAATAGAACTATAACCCTTACAGACTTTAAAAATAAGAGTACATACAAAGGTTTTATAACTACTGATATGGTTACCATACTAAAAGATCATATTAGTACCTTAAAAGCTAACGATAATATACTGCAGATCAATAACAAACCTATTTCAATTAGTCAAATTCAAAAACGATTAAAACCCATACTTGATAGATTATTTAATGATGGGTTAGATGTAAAAGATTCAAAAAATAGAGTTGTAATACATACTTTTAGGCATAGTTTCGCAAGTAATCTTGCAATAAAAGGAACTCCAATTTATACTATTCAAAAGTTAATGAACCATAGAGATATAAATATGACTTTGCGATATGCTAAATTATCTCCTGATAGTGGTAGGGATATGGTGGATTTGATTTTTAAAAAAATCAAATGAAAAGCTAATATTATAACTAATTTACAAATCCGAAAGATTAATATTACTTGCTAAAAATTCTTTAATTTTATTTCTTTTTGATTCAGAAATAGTATAAGTGACTTCAAAGCATCCTTTTTGAAAAATTTTTGAATCTTTATATAAGTTTTCAATTGAAGTATCATAATCATAGCTGAGAAGCCAATTACTTTTTAGTTTTTTTATATAATCTCTTAAAATAATATGATCATTTTCCATAAAATAAAAATTATAAAGATTTTTTGCTTTATTGACATATGGTGGATCAAAATAAATAAATGTTTCTTCTGTGATGTCTTCCATTTTATTTTTTAATACCTCTAAATAGTTACCTTCTTCAATGAATAAAACTTTATCTTTATATTTGGATAATTCTTTAATTCTATTATCCTTTGCCACAACTTTTGCTCTTTCATAACATGCAAGTATTGAAGCACCAATGTCTTCTTCTTTAACCTCAAATAAATTTTTTGATTTTTTATGTTTTTTTAAATTTCCATCTGCTTTTCTTTCCATGTATTTAGGATGAATACTTTGTATAGCATTAATAATACCTGTATTAAAATCCTTATAATGATATTCTCTCCAAGATTCAAGAAGTTTTAAATCTTGTTTTCTTTTTACATTATCAATTGGATCAATATATCCATTAACTAAATCATTATAAGATGGTGCTCTTAATAAAGTTAATACGGCCTCTTTCCAATGCACTTCATCATTAACTTTAAAACCCCAATATCTAGCTAGATATACTTCATTAGACATTAAATATCTATCGGCATAATCCATAATTGCTTTTGCCACATTTTGTCTATAGTTGAAATTATTTGAATCTACTTTTGATGCTATTTCTAAAATATTAATTGGCGTTACACATAATTTTCCACCTGTTGCTTTTAATGTATTTAATATATTTGAATTACCACTTAATATATCATACCACACATTACTATCACATATTATGTTTTTCATATCTTTAACCTTTGGGAGCTAAAACTGAATAAGTATATATTTTATTATTTATTCTCTTTCTTAATTCATTTATCACATTATCTATATACTCATTTTAAATTTTTCCATTATTAACTCTATCTTTCTATAAGTTCTTTAAAATTAAAATAGTATCAAAACAATGTCTCTCAAGTGTCTCATTTAAATAAAAATAATTTAATTTAGACTAATATAGTTTAATTTGGCTATTTAATAATTAATAAATATACTATTTCAACAATAGAACTATTTAAGGTTATATTGGTAATAATTGTTTTTAGAAAAAGAGATAAAGCTTTTAACCGACTAGTATATATTTGTATTTGCGGTACAAATATATCACTTTATCTCACATCAATTAACCTTTAACGATTAATTAAAGGCAACTTTAGCGGAAGTGTAAGTTAGGGTTTTATAACCCTAGCCAATATTTTATAATCATTAATCAAACATTCTAACATTTGTTATATCATTTTGATGAGTTGGTACTTGAATGATTTTTTTAGAATTTAACTCTATTGCAGTTAGTTTATTGTTATAAACACAGCCAGTGTCTATACCAAAATATTTTCCCCCAATATTAACTTCTTTAAAAGCACAGTGTCCAAATATATTAATAATATTATGACTATTTATATCTTCCCACTCAGACTCATATTTTGATTTATCTAGTCTATTTGTCATTAATTGTTTTTTATAGTTTGGATCATCTTTTCTATTGAAATATGGAAGTCCATATCCATGTGTAATAAAATAGTTTTCAATTAAAATATAGCTAGGCAAATTTTTAATCCAATCCAGGTGTTTTTCTAAAGAACTATCATCATTAATATAGTTTTCTAAAGTCTGTTTTCCACCATACTTTTCATCACTTACCGACCATTTATTATCAATACTTTTATATAAAGATTCTTCAATATAAGTTAACATATATTTTTCATGGTTACCTAAAATACATTTATAGTTACCCTCAATTACAAAATCTATAACTTTTTTGCTATTAAGTCCTTTATCTACTAAATCTCCTAAGAAAATGATTTCAGCATTTTTAGGTATCAATTTAAGTAAGTCCATTAATGTATCATAACATCCATGCACATCGCCAATAACATATATTTCTTTTTCGATTTTTTATCCTTTCTTTTTAGTTAATATCAATAAATTGTTCATCTTCAAAATGTTCTTTTAAAAGAGGATATTTATGAATAAGTATTTGTATATTATTTACAAAATTCATTCTATCAAATAAAGTGTATGTATTTGGATATATCTTGTCTATTTCTTCAAAATCTTCATCTTTTATAATATCATTTTTATAGAATTTAAGAGTACTATCTTTTTCAAGTTTAGTATTGATTCTCTCTAGTCGCTCAATAACAATTACATTTAATTCTTCAATTATTAAATCTACTTCACTCATTTTAATCCTTTTTAATTATAAACAAACACTATTTAAAGCTATTTCATAAGCTTCATTTTGGTACATACCATTACTTAATAAACCTTCTACTTCTTCTTGTACAATTTTAACTCTTTGATCTATATATGCACCTAACTTTTTTTCAGTACATAACTCTTTAAAGAGTGGTTTTTTTTCACTCTCTAAATATGTACTTATTTTGTCATATACTACACCATCCGGTAGTTTTTTACTATTCATAGTTTTTCCTACTTTTTTTAGGTACATTTGATTCATTTTTAGTATATTCCTTTAAGCTTCTTAGAGATGAAATTTTTTCTAGACTTTCTTCTGAACTATTTACTACCTTTTCTATGTACTTACTTACTTTTGTAGGTTGTTCAATTCTCATTCTAAGTTGTTCATTCTCTTTTTCTAAGTTGAATACTTTATTCTCTAAGTACACTATCTTTTCTTTGAACTCTTTCCACTTAGATCTAATCCAATTAAGTAGACTCTTTGGAGTTGTCTCATTTGCATTTAAGTTAGTACCTAGATTTTCTAAGTTGTTAAGTAGTTCATTATACTTAGTAGAAACTATTTCATAATCTTTTATACTTTGTTGAGAGTTGTTCTCTTCTATTCTAACTACTTCATCATCACTAGGTTGATTTACTTGATTAACAACATTATTCATACTATTTTCAACAATATCATAACTTGTTAATTGCGTGTTATTAACTTGTGTAATGTGTGTTGCCTGAGTATTGTTGTCTTTCTTGTTAATTGATGTCATACTAAACTCAAGTTCTTTTAACTTATTTTGTAGTTCTTCAATAGTTAAATTTTTATCTTTTATTTGTTGTTTTAGTTCTTTATTTAGTTGTTCCAACTTAGCATAATCTTCTCTTACTGCTGTATTTTCTTTTAGTTCTATTCTTAACTTAGCAATCTCTTCTTTTAAGTCTTTTTGTTTAGCTAGATCTTTTTTAAGTATATTTATCTCTTTATCTTTTTTACCTAATTTAGCTGCATAGTCTTTAAACTCATATGTATCAAGTCTATTTGTTGGTTTTTTTCTATCTTTTGTATATCCAAGCTCTTTGGCAACTTTATTAAAAGCCTGGTTATATACTTTCTTTGATGGATAACTAGCAAGTGGATCTAATTGTTCTTGGATCTTTTTATATTCTTCTTTTGAATAACCACTCTCTTGCCCTCTTTGCATATTTAAAATCTTTGCTACATCTGTTTGTAATTGTTTTAAAAAAGGTTTATCAATTTTTTGTTTAAGAGATTTACCTTTACTGTCTATACCCATAAGTTCAATATGAGCATGATAGTTCTTTATATCTACTGTTTCATATAACCTATTGTGAATATCTTCACTACTATTTTCAATAGTATGCCCTTCATCTCTATGCATTGAATATTGAATTACTTTGGTATCAAGTAATTCTTCTAAGTAGTTGCATACTTTTTTAATATCTTCTGCTGTATGTTCTTTATTAAAATTTAGTATTGCAGATAAGTGAGTAATAGTTTTAGGTTGAAACTTTTGTTTAGTACTATTGACATAGTTTTCTTTTCTTTTATTAAGTTCATTTCTATATATTTTAAATGCTTCATCTTTACTGCAGCTACAATAATTTTTTTCATCAGTAAAGATTGAATTTTTAGTTTCAGTTTCTCTACTATTATGTGCAAAGTATCCTAGTTTACCATTTTCAATATGTATGCTAGAAATAGCCATGATGTTCCTTTATTTTACCACGATTTTTAAGTATTAAAAATGTGGGTACTTCCTGGAAGGAAGCATTCTTTTTTCGTATGGTCTTGTACCTAGAAAAAACTCACAGTTACCCTTTAGGGTATCTAGTGAGTACTCACTAGATACCTTTCAGAAATCTGTTCGCAAAACTTGACCACAAGGGTCTGCTTTTTGTTTAGAGGGTACGCATTTAAAAATGCTTACCCACACCAAATAGAAAATTAAAATTTTCTATTTCCCTATATCTTCTTTTTTCATTAATCCTTTTCTTACAGAAAGGATTTCAAGAAGATATGCAATTATGTTAAGAATCAACCAAAATATAAAACCCATTCCTATTGATCCTATAATTGCAATTGCTAAACTATCTTTAATTTCAAAAATATCTAAAATTAAATATATTGGATATCCTATAAACTCTGCAAATGGTCTATAATAGTTATCGTAAAAATAAGGGAAGTGCCATTGCATTGCACCACCCATTAGAATAAATAAAAAACCGGCTATTGTTATTGTTTTTAACTTGAATTTTTTAATTAAATATTTCCCTATGTTCATTTTTAAATTCCCACATTCATTTTTTTAGCAGTTGGATTACTCTCTACCTTATCTCCAATTGCATTACCTACATCAAGTCCTACCTCTCTTAGTCCAAACATATCTAATATCATGTTTGCACCATTAAACACTAAGTAAAATGCTGTAAATAAAGCAATTACTGAAGAGGCTATATGTATTAAACCTTTAAAGAAGATCATGTATGTATTTGTACCTAGATCCATGAAAGAACTTAGAAGAGTTTCATTATCACTACTATATGCAAGTAGCATATTTATAGGCTCAAACATACTATTAACTAGCATTTGATGAAAGCTATCAAAGAAACCAATTATAAATATTGCTGTAATAACTGATATAACGATTAATATAGGTTTTAATGCGAGTATAAAGAAGTTTTTAAATACATGTTTTAGTATATCTAGGTTACCGGTACTAAATGCAAATACTGCAACAAATGGTATTGCCATGTAAAAAAGTTCAACACTTAAGTAATAAAAACCTATTGCCATAAATGAAGCTGCAATAATTGCAACAATAGGTAGCATTGATAAAAATTGTGCCATTAAATAAGCTGTTAAAAAAACAGATGAAGCTAAAGTTAGTGTTGATAATATACCTCCGGCAAAAGCACTTAAAAAACCACCTATAACCGGTATTTTATTTAATGATTCAGTAACTGGATTACCAACTGAGTCCATAAAGTCTTTAGAAAGTTTTTGCATTGTATCTGCACCAGGTAACATCATATATGGAAAGCTACTAATTAACTTATTTAACATACTTTTTACTGCACCATCGCCACTAACTAAACCACCTACCTCATAACCACTTGAATCCCTAAAGTCTTTTAATGCTTTTTCTTTTTCTGCTTTATTATCAGGAACATTAATAACACCTAATTTATCAAAGGCAAGTGTAGTTGCTGCAAGTGACGATATACCTATCCAACCCAATTCTGCATTATTTCTAAATACTAAATCAGTTAAAGTTGTAACTTGTTTATTAAGTGTTCCATTGCCAATAGCTTGAGTATATAGATTATATTTTTTATATAAACTCTCTAAAGCTATTTTATCTTCCATGTAGTCTCTTTGCATTTTATAGCAAAAACTAACAGAAGGTATGCTACTTTGTTTTAAGTATGCTGCATTATTAAAAAAACCACTTGATCCAGTAGTATAAAAGTTTATTACCTCTTCTTTCCCCGAAGACTTATTTATGTTTTTTATGCTTTCAGTAGGCGGATAAGTTTGATTAACTCCTATTTGTTCTCCCCATAGTCTTAAGTTAGCTGTGTTGTAAGTATCTGAACACTCTTTTATGAAGTTAAGATCTTCTAATTGTTTAGTACTTTTAATTACTATTTGCTCCTGGATATTTTTAATATCATCTTTAGTATTCAAACCTACTTGCTTATACTTATAACTAAGTAGTGCAATAGTTGCACTAGTTGCAAGATCATCTGCTTTTTCACTTACTTTATAGAAAAATGGTCTAGTAGTATTTTGGAATACATTTTGGGATATATACCTATCTGAATCAGTTGGTACTTGAGTAGTTGTCATGTAGAATAAAAAGAATGAAATAAAACCCATTAAGACTTTTTCTGCTACATCTTCATGATCTGTTACACTACTCATATATTTAGTTAATTTAGACTGTGCAGCAAGTACAACCGATAAAGGTACTAACATAAAAAATAGTGTAACTTTTAAAGCCACAAAGGTTACATTAGCTCTATCTAAAAAGTTCATAATAAACACTACACTATTATCAAGTGCCAACTTAATAGTTGATACTAAATTTGTGTTATATACCTGGTCTAAAAATGAGTTTGAAGTACTTGAAGTACTAGCATTTGGATATACTGTATATCCACTTCTTAATGTAACTTCATTATTTACAATTGAAGTACTTACATCTACTTTCTCATTATCAACTGTAAGTCCGGCAATCATGTATTTAGGTAAGTTTAAAAACTCTTCATTACCTGTATTCGTATAGTTCTCATATTTATTTTTAATGACATCCATAGAACTACTATAATTATATTGATCTATATCGGGAGTTTCAATATTTGGAGTAATGGCTTCAACACAATATTTATTTTTTTGAGACACTACTGCAACTTGAGTTGTTGGTGCGTCATCTGCATAAACATAGCACTCAATAACACCCGTTAAGTGGTTAAAATTTGCTTTTCTAGTAAAAAAGCCATCTTTAACAGTAGGGCAAGTTATATCACAACTTGTAGGCTCAGGGTTATCTTCAGATATATAATTAAATTTACCCGTTTCAATAGCTACTTTAGTTCCATCAGGCATACTAACACTCGCACTTGTATTAATTCTGCTTTCAATAGATTTAAGATTACTTTGAGTAATACCTTTATTTGATAAGGTAACATCAAAGTTAGTACTTCCAAAAGAGTATATACATAACACCAGGATTAATAAGATTTTACTTTTCATCATCAATCCTTATGTAGTAGCCATTTAGTTTTGCATTAAAACCTAAGTTAAAACCTCTTTTTATTTTAAATAAACCTTTTTTTGAATTGGGTAGTATTGGAAATATAGGTCTATTATGTTGTTTTGCAAAGGTAACTTTAGTCTCTAAGCTCTTGTCTTCCAGGTGGTAATAGTTTCTATATGCTTTTTTAATTAGTATATCTCTAATCAAAAGTACAACAACTGTTATTTGTACCATTTGCAACATAATATAATCTAGATATAAAGCAATTGTGTTGTACGTCCAAATTAGATATAAACATATTGCAGTTATAAGCATAATATACTTACTAAAATATTTAGGTATTTTTAGAAAAACTAAAAAAGTAATTAATGTAATAGCAGCTGCAACTGCGAACAGTTTTAAGTTTAAAATATTGTTAGGTATGTTAAACCAATAAAGTATAAAAAATAAAGGTAGGTACTTCATAAAGAAGATAGCATAAAAAGGTGTTTTTTCTAACTTGATCTCTTCATTAGTTTCTTTGTTCTTTACAGCCATATTATTTAGATCAACATCATAATCCATACTTTGAGTTAGCCAAAGTAGATAAGGGTATTTATTTTGTCTTATTTTCATATTACAACCCACTATCATAAATCATTAAAATTTCTTCATCTGTATAGAGTTCTTCTAGATCTTTAACATTTTTAATATCATTTATTTGCCAAGGAGTTATAACTTCTTTATTTGAAAGTTCAATTTCTAAGTTTTCATCTAACTTTGCATAAACAGTTTTAAGAGCACTTAACTTTTCTGCATATAAACTCTTAATATTTAAAGATTCTTGCCAATCACTACCGCCTTCACTTCGATCAGTTGGTTTCGGTGTGTTTTCCTTTACTTCGTAAAGTTTGCCACATCCGACCGAGGTTTGTATATTAATTCTTTTCATCGATTATCCATTCATCATTAATCTTTTCTGTTTCGTTAACCCATTGAGCTAAAGCCGTTTTGGGATATAACACTCTTTCTTTATTTCCATATTTAAATTTTATGTATCTAGGCCCAAATCCTTTACTCCTAATGTTTTTTAGAGTACCTGTACTTATCCCTATGATATCTGCTACTTCTTCTTGAGTTAAAAGAAGTTTCTTTTCATATTTAGGATTAATCTTATTGATTAAATCAAGTTGTAAGTTAATTAAGTCATTCATAATATTTGCTTCTTAGTTTTTTGGCACGATTTTGCTTGTCAAAATGTGCGAACTGTGAGAAGTAATATCTTTTTGCATAGAATCACGTTGCCGAACAGTTTCATGAGCAGTTTGTTTGGTTTTTTTTGGTATTTGGGTGTAGCCTGTTCCAAATTTTTTTGTCAGCTTAGACTTTTCAACTTTCTCAAGGTATTTTAAGCCTCGAGCTGCATCTTGCAAAGTGTAACTTAAATTTTTTTTACTCTTAGTATTATTATAATCAATGGTTTTACCGGAACTGGTATTTTTGGAATCCGTGTTTTTTATTGATTCGGTAGGAACTACGAATATTTGGTAATCATAGCCACCAATAAACTTTCCATTTTTATCTTTACAAGGATATCTTCTTATGTAATTACAATTAAGAAGATTTTTAAAGTTACTTGCAATAGTGCCTTCAGATATTCCTATGCTATTTGTTATATCATCATTCCTTATTATCCAACCACTAGGTTTACTTAGTAAATAACAATATTGACGAAATGCTGTATGTTTTATATTAATATCACTTATCACAATGTTTGGTATTTGTGTAAATTTTCCAAACATTTCATTAATTAGTATTCCCATAAAGGACCTCTATATTTTATTAATTAATATTTAATAATCGATAGACAGTTATAATGTAGTTGTGTTATAATGCAGTCGATTAAAACCTTAGTTCGGTATTTAATTAGCTCTCTCTTTCACTCGCCAAAGTCTTTAGAGAGAGTTTTATGCTGATTTATTTATGCTATTTGTTAAAAATATTGCAATATTTATTAAGGGAAAATACACATGTGACTTTTCCTTATCTCCTTTTATATATTCTGGTATTCCATATCCTCCACTTGCCATTGATCTGTTAATTGAAGCTATAGATCTATCTAAAAACATTGCAAGTTCTTTTTTACTTGCACCAGCTCTTTTTTCAATATTTGGTATTGCACTTTTTACATGCTCAATATTGAATCTTAATAATTCTTCTTGTGTCATTACTTCTCCTTAGTATAATTATTATACTTTATTCTATATTTTAAAGCATAATTGTTATATTACTATACTTTTATATCAAAGTCAAGTATTTATACTAATATTAATAAAATTACTGTATAATAGTATAATAATTAGACTATAGGATTAAAATGGAAAAGGTTATTTTAGATTTATTTAAATATTCTAGAGGTACTTATTACACATGGAAAAGGGAAAAAAGGCCAATTATTAAATTGATTGAAAAGTATTTTACAGAATCTTATCTCCAGGAATTTTTAGAAACAGGGAATATTGCTGTATTCGAACTATTAGATTTTGCAGAAAATAAATTATCAAAAAATCTTTTTAAATTTATTGAAAGTATTTTATCACTATCAGACTCTAATATTAAATATTTTTATGAATTTTTAGTTGAACATTTGAAAGATAAAGATTTATTTTCTTTTGATGATAATAAAAAAGTTTTTATTTGGAGAGGAACATATGACAATGTTCAATTTAAAAAACTCTTCTATGAATTTATTAAAAACAAAGAAATAAATGGTGAGGATCTTTTTTTATTTTCTGAAATAATAAATAAATTAACTAATGAAGATATAAAATATCTTCAACTAAATTTAAAAAATACTTTTTATCCTTTATTCAACCATCTAAATAGTAAAGAGTTTTTAAACCCTGGTGATTATAATCACGATAATAAATGTTTGGAAAAAACAAAACAATTTATTATTAATTTTTGCAGTCACCTTGATAATAATGGGATAAAAAAAGATATTCATCTGAATGACTTAATTAAAAAGTCAATTAACTCAATTACAGAAATGCAAAAAAAAGTAATAAAAGAATTAGAAGAAAGACAAAATGCAATACTAGATTGTTATGGAATCAAAGCAATAAATGAAAATAAATCTATAAAATTATCTAATGGAGAAATAATTAGTGCATGGGTACTTAATGAAGTACCTGATCTTGAAAGCCTTATGTCATTCAATACAATCAATGAAATTACCTATATCTATAATGCATAAATATAAACTACTTACTTTTAATCTTAAATTTTAGTAATATATTTAAGTGGGAAATTAGTGGGAATAATACTTTTTAGAAATAAAAAAAGCCCGATATAAAAACTCTATAGAGTCCATTATATCGAGCTTCTTAATGGCACGCCTGGTAGGATTCGAACCCACAACCACCGGGGCCGAAACCCGGCGCTCTATCCAGTTGAGCCACAGACGCGCTTGTGTGTATATTTACACTTTAGAGTGCGAATTTTACACATACTATCTTTAAACTACTCTGAATTAGTTTTAGCCGAGTCTTTATCTTTTGTTATATTAGTGCAATTATACAAGCTAGTGCTACAATCATTCCAACATATAGAGAGATGTTAGTAAAGTTTGCTCTTCTACTTGTTTGCATATTCGCATCTAATCTAATTTTGTAAATGCTCATGACATATCCTTTCTCTATATTTTATTACTATTATAAATGATTTATAGTCCATTGTCAACTTTATTGATATAATAGTCTATTTAAGATAATTCTAATAATTTTTTTATTTATTCATCTTAAGATTTGAATCTAGTTTTTTTATTAAGTTAGGAAATATGGTCTTTGAAAGCAGGGAATAGCTTGTAAGCAATTTTTTTTATAAATTGCTTACTTATTAAAATGTGTCTATTAGTATTAAAAAGAAAAATACTATTCCAAGATAACCATTTACTGTAAAAAAGGCTTTATCTATTTTATTGAAATCTCTATTTATTAATATGTGTTCATAACTTAACATTACAGCACTTACAACAACAGCTAAATAGGCAAAAAATCCACTATTTGAAGTGATAACAAATAGTAACCAAAAAAGAACTGTACAAAAATGAAATACTTTTGAGATTAGCATTGTTTTATTTGCACCAAAAACACTTGGAATTGAGTGTAATCCAAGTTTTTTATCCACTTCTATATCTTGTAAAGAGTAGAGTAAATCAAAGCCTGCAACCCAAAACATAACTCCAATACTAAGTAGAACTGACCATAAAGTTATAGTTTCAGTAATAGCTACAACTCCAGCAATTGGAGCAAGTCCAAGTGAGATTCCTAAAATTATATGTGCTAAATATGAAAATCTTTTAAAGTATGAATATGACGCAAGTATAAAAAGAATTGGGAAACTCAAATAAAAAGCTAAAGTATTTATAAAGTATGCTACAACAATAAACCCTAAGGCATTTATGATAATAAAACCTAACATTTGAGAAGCACTTACTCTTCCATCCACATTTGGTCTATTTTTTGTTCTAGGATTTAGAGCATCTATATCTCTATCCATATATCTATTAAAACCCATTGCAAAGTTTCTAGCTGTTACAGCAGCAAAAACTCCCAATATAAAAAGTTTTAAACCAAACCATGCACTACCATTTACCTCAACTGATGCTACCATCATTGCAATAAAAATAAAAGGTAAGGCAAAAACTGAGTGTTTGAACATAACAAGTTCACTAAAATCGTTTATTTTTTTCTTAATATTTTCCATAAGGCGAAGTATATCAAAAATAGAGTAAATTTTTACTCATCTTTTGCTACAATTTTTGTATGAAAGAAATAGCAATTATTGGCTCTACAGCCTCAGGAAAAACTGCATTATCTATTGATATTGCAAAGAAAACAGACTCTATTATTCTATCACTTGATTCACTCTCAGTTTATAAAGAGATAGATATTGCCTCAGCAAAACCTACAAAAAGTGAGAGGGGAGATATTATACATTTTGGTATAGATGAAGTATATCCAAATGTTAACTTTGATGTTGTTCAATTTTTTGATTGCTATAAAAGAGCTAAAAACTATGCCCAAGAAAATGGTAAAAATCTTATTATTGTTGGTGGAACAGGTTTTTATTTAAAAGCTATGATAGAAGGTTTATCAACAGGTGTAAATGATGCTGAACTGGATTTAAGTCTTGATAAAACCTATGAACTTCTTCACTCTTTAGATAAAGAGTATATGGAAAAAATCTCACAAAATGATTCTTATAGAGTAAAAAAAGCTTACTCTATTTATAAACAAACAGGATTTATTCCTACAAAATATTTCGAACTAAATCCAAAAGAACCTATACTAAAAGATCTTAAAATCTTTGAGATTGTTTGGGATAAGGAAGAATTAAAAAAAAGGATAAATCTTAGAACCTCTTTGATGTTAGAAGAAGGAATCATTGATGAAGTCATCTACTTGGAAAAAAAGTATACAAGAGTGCCAAACTGCATGAGTTCTATTGGTATTATTGAAACTTTAGAATATCTTGATGGGAAGCTAAATAAAACAGAACTTGAAGAGAAAATTGCTTTAAATACAGCAAAACTTGCAAAAAGGCAAAATACCTTTAACAAAGGGCAATTCAAAGAGAAAACTTCAAACTTTATAGAGAGCTTAAATTCAGATATTCTTAAGTTCTTTTAGATATAATCCGTGTTCATTTTAAGAGTTTAATAAAGGGCGGCAAGGATTCGACCTTTTATTAGACATTAACCAAATTAAGGAAAATCAAGTGAAAAAAGATATTCACCCAGATTACAAAGCTTGTACTGTAACTTGTGCTTGCGGAAATACATTTGAAACTAAATCAAATGTAGAGTCTATGAGAATAGATATTTGTTCTGCTTGTCACCCATTCTTTACTGGTGAGCAAAAAATTGTTGATGCTGCTGGTAGAGTTGAGAAGTTCAAAGCTAAATACGCAAAAAACTAATTTAGCTTTTACAGACGTGCTAACCTTAGTTCCAACTCCAATAGGAAACTTAGAAGATATCTCTAAGCGTGCAATTACTGCCCTATTGGAGGCAGAACTTATTTTTTGTGAAGATACAAGAGTTACAAAAAAACTTCTTCAACTTCTTTCTCAAAAAGAGAATCTCCAATTTCCTTGTAATGATTTTAAATCTTTTCATTCACACAATGAAAAACAAGTATTAAAAAGCTTATCAATAGAGGATTTTAAAAAAAATATTGTTTATGTTAGTGATGCGGGAATGCCTTGTGTTTCAGACCCAGGGGCTTCACTTGTACAATTTTGTATTGATAATGAGCTTGAATATGTAGTCCTTCCAGGAGCAAATGCCCTATTAACTGCTTTTGCTATGAGTGGATTTGAACAAACTGAGTTCTCTTTTTATGGTTTTTTGGCACATAAAGGTAAAGAGAGACACCAAAAACTTACACAAGTTATGCAAAGCCCTATTTTATCTATACTTTATGAATCTCCCCATAGACTTGTCAAAACTCTTGAAGAGATAAAAGATATAGATGAAAATAGAACTATTTTTTTAGTTAAAGAGTTAACAAAACTTTATGAAAAAAGTTACAAAGGTAGCTCAAAAAATATTTATGAAAAACTAAAAGATGAGAATATCAAAGGGGAATGGGTAATTGTTATTGAACATGCAAAAACAACTGGTGAAAATCTAGAGCTTTCAGACATTGAAAACCTAGATATTTCACCAAAAACAAAAGCAAAATTAATAGCTAAAATGACTGGCAAAAATGTAAAAGAGATATACAACCAACTAATTTAAGGAATCTCTACATAAATCTCTCTAATCTCTCTAAACTTTTTTGAATTTTATCCATTCTTTGTATACTCTCAGAGAGCATCTCAAATTTGTCTTTTTTATTTGATATAAAAGAGTTTGTTTCTATAGTACTTTGTTTTATATCTTCAAAAGAACCACTAATAATTTTTGTGTTGTCTGAAATTGATTTTAATGAAACGGTATTAGTATCTATCATTTTTGCTGTATTCTTTACAGAGTTTACTGTTAGAACTACTGAATCATTACTTAATTTCAATCCATCTTGTGTTCTTTTTGCAAGTTTTTTAACCTCATCTGCAACAACTTTAAACCCTTTTCCATACTCTCCTGCCCTTGAAGCTTCAATTGCTGCATTTAATGCTAAAAGATTTGTTTGAATTGCTATATCAGAGATTGATGCAAGTACCTTTTTTATTTCATCTGTATTATTTGTAAGTTTTTGCATATTCTCAACAAGATTATTATTAGTCTCCACATTATGACTAACTTCGTTGGTAAAAGCTTCAAACTTTTTATTTAACTCATCTATAATTACATTACTTTTTTGGGTATTGCCATAAACATCATTAATAATATGAATCATATCTTGAATTAGAGGAAAAGCTTCCCTTAAAGTTCCAATTACTGCTGTTCTAACTTTTGCTATCAATTTTAGCTGATATATCTCTTTTTTCTCATAATATGAAGAGTATTGGGCATATTTTTGAACAAAACCATCCACAAACTCATCTGAAAAATTTTCCTCATTTTCAATTTTATAAAAAAATATTGCTGTTAATGTTTGATTTATATTTACTCCCAATAGCTCACCAAAAGTTGAAAATCCTGCAACAGGAAAGTCGTTAAACACTTTTAATGAATTTAAATGAGTTTGATTAAGCAATCTTCTTAATATGCAGTCATTAAATATAGCTCCCAAAGGTTCTACATGCTTAGTAGAAGAAAACTTTTTATAATCATTTTGAGTCTGTTCAACAAAATCCTTATTTTTTAATAAATATAATATATCCCCAAAAGAGATATCACAGAAAAATACAATATTTTTATTCTCTATATCTACATTTGCAACGGATCTTATATATATATCATTTCCTAATTTAATAGCAAAGGTATAGTTTTTTAAAACTTCAGGAAGCTCTACTAAAGAGCATTTTAACTGTTGACAAAGAACATCTAAAAAATTCACTATCTCATTTGTTGATTTATTAAGTACACTAGTTACTGTTCTTTTTAGTACATTTGCTTCTGCAATCAAATATGCAGCATTAGTCTCTTCACAACTTTGTGATTTGAAAACTCCATATTTTATCCCTCTTTTTAATTTAATTAAACAAACTACTGCTTTATGTCTTACTGCATCGTTATTATTAAAAATATAGGTCTCTTTAAAATCTAATTTCCCACCAGCAGACCCTCCAACAATAAGACATGGAAGTTTTCCACTTTTATACACAGCTTCAGTAAAAAAACTCTCACTATTTGATAAACCTTCAACTAAAGTCAAAGCAAAAGTATCTTCATAATTGATTTTTGTATCTATACTAATTTTTTTTAATTCTTGAGCTATTTTTTCTACTCTTTGGGCATGACTCATATAAGTAGAATTTAAATCTTCGCTAAAAAGAGGAATAGTCAATACTTCAATACTTTGAATAATCTCCGATGAGAAAGATTGAAGTACTACATTTTCCCATTTTGAACTTGCATCATTGTAAAGCATATCCCTTTTTTGATCTATATTAAAAGTACAGAGTTCTCCTGCTGTTGTAATTAAAATAACTCTCGTGCTATCTGGGAATAAAGATTTTATTTTTTCTGATATTGCATGAAAATTTATATGTGGAGATAAATATCCTAAGACGAAAGCAGGTGCACTATTATCAAAATATAATTTCTCAATTAAAGAGCTATCAATTTTTGATTCAACACTATTTACTATTTTAATATATTGCATAGAGTCTCCTTAACTATAACTATTAATAATACTTTTATTTTACCAAATAAATATATCAATATAGTATCTTTTTAAAGTAGTTTATACTTTGTTCCAATTTAAAAGTGAAGTATCAACAATTTTTAGATAAAATTTAGCCCATGATTATATATGGAAAACAAGTAGTGCTCTACGTACTTGAGAAACATCCAGAACTTATTGAAGAAGTACTTTTTTCAAAAGAGATAGATCCTAAACTTTTTAAAAAATTTACAAGTTTAAACAAAAAGGTTATTAAACTTGACAACAAAAAAGCACAAGGATTAGCAAAAGGTGGAAATCACCAAGGATTTTTTTTAAGATTAAGAGAGTTTGGAGTATCT
Source organism: Halarcobacter ebronensis (assembly GCF_013201825.1). Taxonomy (NCBI): domain Bacteria; kingdom Pseudomonadati; phylum Campylobacterota; class Epsilonproteobacteria; order Campylobacterales; family Arcobacteraceae; genus Halarcobacter; species Halarcobacter ebronensis. The sequence goes on along the minus strand of NZ_CP053836.1, from coordinate 188,195 downwards.
ACATTAAAAGAGTTAAAAGACTCAGACTTTATTGTTGTTTTAGATGGAATTACCGATGTTGGTAATATAGGTGCAATTTGCAGAACTGCCTATTCACTTGGTGTTGATGCAATTGTAGCAAGCAGTGTAAAACAGCTAAATTATGAGGGGATTGCAAGAACAAGTAGTGGAGCTCTTTTTGATATTCCATTTTGCCATAATCCAAATTCACTGGATGTTGCAAATGAGTTAAAACAGTATGGTTTTAAACTTTTTGGTGCAGCAATGGATGGAAAAGATTTAAAAAAGTTTGAACAAAAAAAAGAAAAAATTGCACTTGTTTTAGGAAGTGAAGGGGAAGGACTTTCAAGTAAAATGATTAAAAAACTTGATGAAAAAGTCTCTATTAAGATGTCAAATGATTTTGACTCTCTAAATGTCTCTGTTGCAGGTGGAATTTTAATTTATAATTTAAAAAACTAAGAGTGTACAATGATTAAAAAACTAAGTCTAATTTTCATATTTTCGATTATTTTAAATGCCTCTGTTTTAGATAATAAAATAGAGAGTCTTATTGGTAGTAGTGAGTTTAACGAAAACAAAGGACTAATAGAGTTTCTATTTAAAAATGCAAATAATTTTTATATAAATGATAAAGTAAACTATATTGCCGTAATGGAAAAATTAAAAGAGAATGGACTTTTAAAAGTGGGATTAAACTCACCACAAGAGGTTTTTATAACATTTAAAATCTCTGATGATCCTGTTAAATCTATGAAAATTATCTCTGATTCATTGACAACTTTAGGATATTATCACTATTTTACAAAAAATCTATTTTATGATGAATATAAAACTTTAACTTGGACTATTAGCCTTAAAACAGAGGCCGCCATTGACCCTCTTATGTTATCAAAAGAGTTGGCTAAAAATAGTTGTCAACTTATAGATATCAAGCAAGAGGGGTATATAAAATGGATGTATGTTATTGATACATCATACTCTACTCTATCTGATACGCAAGTTATTACAAATAATGAAAGAGTAGATTTTAGAAAGCCATTAACTCCGTATTTTATAAAAGTTTCAAATGCAAAGAGTATAAAAATTATTTCAAAATGGAGTAATCAATGGTTTCCTCAAGTGGTTTTTTATGATAAACATTTAAGCATATTAAATATCATAAAAGAGAACAATAAAAAGAGTTCACTTCAGTTAGAAATTCCTGAAGGAACAACTTATATAAAAATAGATGATTTATACACGCTTGCTAATATCTCGCGTGGTTTAAGTGTAATAATTAAGGAGTAAAAAAAGATGTTTCCAGAGATTGAATTTGAAAGAATGAAAAGACTTCCAAACTATGTGTTTGCAGAAGTTAACGCTATTAAAATGGAAGCAAGAAGAGCCGGTGAGGATATTATAGATTTCTCAATGGGAAATCCTGATGGACCAGCTCCACAACATATAACAGATAAATTAATTGAAGCAGCACACAAGCCTAAAAATCATGGCTATAGTGCTAGTGCAGGTATTTACAAATTAAGACTTGCAATTTGTAACTGGTATAAAAGAAAATATGGAGTTGATTATTTAGATCCAAATAAACACGCAGTTGCAACAATGGGAAGCAAAGAGGGATATGTTCACTTAGTTCAAGCAATTGTAAATGTAGGTGATGTTGCTATTGTTCCAGATCCAACATATCCAATCCACTCTTATGCATTTATGTTAGCTGGTGGTGCAATTCATAACTTTGAGTTACCATTTGATGAAGAAAATTTTAGAGTTGATGAAGACCTATTTTTTGAGAGATTAAACAAAACATTAAAAGAGTCTATTCCAAAAGTAAAATATGTTTTAGTTAACTTTCCACACAACCCATCTTGTGCAACTGTAACACCAGATTTTTATCAAAGATTGGTTGATTTGGCTAAAAAAGAGAGATTTTACATAATCTCAGATATTGCTTATGCAGATATCACTTTTGATGGATATAAAACACCATCAATTTTCCAGGCTAAAGGTGCACTTGATGTTGCAGTTGAGTCATTTACTCTATCAAAATCATATAATATGGCAGGATGGAGAGTTGGTTTTATTGTAGGTAATGAAAAACTTGTTGGTGCTTTAAAAAGAATCAAATCTTGGCTTGACTATGGTATGTTTACACCAATTCAAGTTGCAGCTACTGTTGCCCTTGATGGTCCTCAAGAGTGTGTTGAAGAACATATTGAAAAATATAGAAAAAGAAGAGATTTAATGGTTGAAGTTTTCAAAGAGGCTGGTTGGGATATGAAAGTACCTCATGCTTCAATGTTTATCTGGGCAAAAATCCCAGAAAAAGCTAGACATCTTGGAAGTATGGAGTTCTCAAAACAACTACTTGTTGAAGCTAAAGTTGCTGTAAGTCCAGGTATTGGATTTGGTCATTATGGTGATGAGTATGTGAGAATTGCACTAATTGAAAATGAAAAAAGAATTAGACAAGCTGGAAAAAACATAAAAAAATATTTAAATAGTTTATAGGATAATTTATGAAAGTAGGAATCATAGGAGTAGGTACTGTTGGAGCTAGCGTTGCGAATATCTTAAGAGATAACAAAGATATTATCACTGCAAGAGCTGGTTGTGAGATTGAACCTGCTATTGGCGTTGTTAATAATCTTAATAAAAAAAGAGATGTAACAATTGAATTAACAGATGACCTTGAAAAAGTTTTAAATGATGACTCAATTGATGTGATTGTTGAGCTTATGGGTGGAATTGAAAGACCTTATGAAATAATCAAAAAGGCTTTGGCAAATGGAAAAGCTGTTGTAACAGCAAATAAAGCACTTCTTGCTTATCACAGATATGAGCTTCAAGATTTAGCTGGAGATACACCTTTTGAATATGAAGCTTCAGTTGCAGGTGGTATTCCAATTATAAATGCCCTAAGGGATGGATTAACAGCAAATAATATCTTATCAATTAGAGGTATTATGAATGGAACTTGTAACTATATGCTTACAAAAATGATAAATGAAGGTATAGATTACGACACTATCTTAAAAGAGGCTCAAGAACTAGGTTATGCAGAAGCTGATCCAACATTTGATGTTGGTGGATTTGATGCTGCACATAAACTTCTTATTCTTGGTTCAATTGCTTATGGGATAGACGTGAAACCTGAAGATATTCTAATTGAAGGTATTCAAAATATCTCTTCAGAAGATATTGATTTTGCAAAAGAGTTTAACTACTCAATCAAACTTCTAACTATTGCTAAAAAAGTTGATAATGAGATTGAGCTTAGAGTTCATCCTTCACTTATTCCAAATCATGAAATGATTTCAAAAGTTGATGGAGTTATGAACGGAGTCTCTGTTATTGGAGACAAAGTTGGTGAAACTATGTATTATGGAGCAGGTGCTGGTGGTGATGCAACAGCCTCTGCTGTAATTGCAAATATCATAGATATTGCAAGACGTGGTAAAGGTGCACCAATGTTAGGTTTTGAGACTCCTCATGGTAAAAATTTAAAACTAATGCCAAAAGAGAATATTAGAACAAAATATTACCTAAGACTAAGAGTTGAGGATAAAGCAGGAGTTTTAGCAAAAATTGCAACTATTTTAGGATCTAAAAACATCTCTATTGAGAAAATGATTCAAAAACCATTAAATAGAACTTGTGCACATATTCTACTTTCAACACATACATCTACTGAAAAAGATGTAATTGAAGCACTTAAAACTATTGAAGAGGCAGGTGTTGTTACAGGCAAAACTGCAATGATAAGAATTGAAGATTAATCTTCAATTCTTATTTTTCTAAAATCTTTTCTAGCTATTATTTCACAACTATATAATTGGAACTTCCGTGAAGAATAATACTAAATACCTTATAAATGATGATATCCCAACCCTTTTAAAACAAATAGCAATCCCTGCTAGTATGGGAATGATTTTTAATACCCTAACAAATGTTGTAGATACTTTTTATGCAGGACTTATCTCTACACAAGCTATATCAGCTTTGTCGCTCTCATTTATGATATTTTTTACTGTAATTGGTCTAGGATATGGATTCTCTTCTGCAATTACTGCTTTAATAGGAAATGCAACAGGAAGTGACAAAAGGTTTTTAGCTTCATTGTATGCCCATAAGGGAATCTTTTTTATGCAGTTATTAGCTCTTTTAATGACTTTGGTAGGATTTATCATCTCCCCATCTCTTTTAAAGCTTCTAGGGGCTTCAAATGATTATTTACAACTATCCCTTGATTATATAAATGTAATACTAGCTGGAACAATATTTTTTATGACAAATTTTGCTTTAAATGCAATTTTAATCTCCAGAGGAGATACAAAATCCTATAGAAATACTTTAATCTTTGGATTTTTTGCAAATTTAGTCTTTAATCCACTTTTTGTATATGGTTTTTTATTCATTCCAGCAATGGGCATCTCTGGACTTGCTTTTGCAACAGTTTTAATTCAAATTTTAAATGGGATCTATCTTTTATACAAAGTTTTACAAACTAAATTAATCCATTTTGAAAATCTAAAATACTTTTTACCACATAAAAAAATCTATAAAGATATGATAATACAAGGAATTCCATCAAGCATGAATATGCTTATTATGTCTATTGGATCAATTATTCTAATCTATTTTGTATCTTTATATGGAGTAAAAGCTGTAGCAGGATATGGAGTTGGTTTTAGAGTTGAACAACTTATGCTTTTGCCAGCTCTTGGGCTTAGTTCGGCTGTATTAACTCTTGTATCAAATAATTATGGTGCTAAAAAATATGAAAGGGTACAAGAGACTCTAAACAAAGCTTTAAAATATGGTTTTATAATCTCAACTTTTGGGATAGTTTTTTTATATATTTTTGGAAAACTAATCATTATGCAATTTGATGATGATTTAGAGGTAATCACTTATGGTTTGAATTATCTATTAGTTGAAGTTTGGATTTTTTATGCTTATGTAATTCTTTTTATCTGTGTTTCTACACTGCAAGGGATTAAAAAGCCAAAAATGATTTTATATATAGCTTTGTATAGACAAATCATTGCAAAATTTTTTATAGCTTATTTGATTGTAAAAGTTTTTAATTTAGATTATATCTATCTTTGGGTTGGTGTTTTAGTTATGATATATTCTGCTGCTATTTTTGCCTTTATCTATACTCAAAATCTATTAAAAAAAGAGCAAATTTTTAGATAAAGACTCTTTTTTCAAAAAGCTCCTCTAGGGGCTTAAATAAGAGGTTTTCTGCCTCTTTATATACTATATCATTTGCTTTACAAAGCTTTTGTAAAATCTCTTTAAAAGTTTTACTCTTTTTACTCTCTTTTAAAAGTAGATATATTAGTTGATTTATCTCTCTGTAGATTACTTCATTGGTTTGAAAATCATAATAGATTACTAAAAAGTTTTCTCTTTTTTCTTTGTAATTTTTATTTACAATATCATATTTAAATCTTTTTACTCTAGCACTTTTTGAGAGTTTAAAACTTTCATTAAAAGAGAAACTTCCCAACTTTTTACTTTTATACTCTTTCATATAAATCTCTATTTCAGTCCAATCAAAATAGAGCAATTCATAAAGATACTTTTTATCATCAAAGAGAGCACTTTTTTTTACAAAGTTTTTGTAATATTTTGGAACTTTCCACATAAAAGGTGTATTTGGCGTATCTTTCATAAAAGCTTTTATGCTTTTGTCTAAATCTTCTTTCTCAATCTCTTTCATAAAAAGAGGAAAGCTATTTTTTATTACCTCATAATATCTTTGAAAAACAAGTTTTTGATAGACTTCAATTGCAGAGTTTTCAAAATCTTCACTTTGATTTATTAAATTATCAAAAAATCTTTTTTGGATCTCTTTTTCCAATTTAGGCATCTCTAACTCTTTTTACAATACTTTGCATATTTTTATACTCTATTTCTAGTTCATTTAATGGAGGAATATTATTATCTCTTTCAATCATAACAGGAGCATCAATTTGTTTTAATGTATGTTCCAAAAGTTTCCAAACTCCTGAACATATAGGCATTCCGTGTGAATCAATTCTAATATTTGAGTCTTTGTCAAAATAGTGTCCTGCAATATGCATATATGCAATTACACTTTTGTCTAAATTATCTATAAATTTTTTTGCTTTAAAAGTGTGATTAACTGAATTTACAAATACATTATTTACATCTAAAAGCATTTTTGCTTTAGATTTTTCCATAACTTCATTTATAAAATCTACCTCAGCCATCTCTGCATAAGGTACATAATAGTAGGTGGCATTCTCTAAAATAAGTTTTCTTTGAATTATATCCTCAACCTCTTTTACTTTATCACTAACTAAATTTACCATCTTTTTTGTCATAGGAATTGGAAGCAGTTCGTAAGATTGTCGTCCATCTAAAGATGAGAAAGAGAGATGTTCAGAATAAAATTCAATATTGTATCTATCAAGAAACTCTTTCATCTGTTTTACAAACTTTTTATTGAGTTTCTCAATAGAACCTATAGATAAAGATAAACCATGGGCTACAGTTGGCCTTGAAAAAACTGCTTCTTCAAATGCTTTCTCATAAATTTTTGGCATATGCATCCAGTTTTCAGGTGTAACTTCCCACCAATCAGGTTGAAACTCACTTTTTGACACCTCAAGTAAAAAATTACTTCTAAGACCTAAACCACACCCTTTTAAATTTATCATCTATCTTCGCCATTTCACCCGCATTTTCCAGCGCCACAAGAACCTTCAACTTTTTTGTTCATATTAGCACCACATTTCCCAGCACCACAAGCCATATTTGTTTTTTTACCCGCGTTTCCTGACATCTCATTTGTGTTTGTTGATGTTTGATCTTTTTTTTCAGAACCGCATTTTCCAGCACCACAAGAACCTTTAGTTTCTACTTTTTTAGGTTCACTTCCACACTTTCCAGCGCCACAAGAACCACTAGCAGCAAATGCTCCTGTACTTGTTAGTGCAGCTCCTAAAAGAACTCCTGCTAACTTGATTTTTTGATTTTTCATGCACCTATCCTTTTTCTAAAGTTGTTATTTTAGTTTCTATTTGCTTTCAACTGCCTCAACTTCAATAACTAATTTTACATCTTCACTAACGGCAACTCCACCTAATTCAAGAGCCTGATTCCATTTTAATCCATAATCCATTCTATTTATTTTACCTTTAATAGTAAACCCTACTCTCTCATTTCCTTTGAAATCTTTTACTGTTGCTATATCTTCAACATCAAGTTTAATCTCTTTTGTTACACCTCTAATTGTCAAATCCCCAATTGCAACACCCTCATCGCCATCTGCTTTATAAGATTTCATTTTAAAAGTGATTAAAGGAAACTCTTTTGCATAGAAAAAATCTTCACTTCTTAGGTGATTATCTCTTTTTTCTATTCCAGTATCTATTGATTCAACTTTAATTACAGCTTCTAAAGTATTAAAACTTTTTTTTGCAGCATCAAAATCAATCTTTGCATCATATGAGGTAAATTCACCCTTAACATTTGAAATCATCATATGTTTTACCGAAAATCCAACTTCACTATGTGCTCCATCTAAACTATATGGTGTCGCATATGCTAGACTTACTCCTACTAAACTTGTAAACAGAACTTTACTCAAAAATCTCATCTTATACTCCTTCTTTGTCAATTTGTATTTTCATTTTAATAAAAATATGTTAAGCCTTTGTGTAGAATCTGTGGGGATTATTTTTTTTAATATATGTTATACTTTGCCTATGAAAATATTGTTATTAGAAGATGATTTAATTTTAAATGAGATTATTGAAGAGTTTTTGCAAGGGCTAGAATATGAAGTTACTTGTGTATTTGATGGGATGAAAGCTTGTGAACTAATCTATGAAGAGCATTTTGATTTATTGATTTTAGATGTCAATGTACCAAATATGACTGGTTTTGAATTTCTTAAAAGCTTGCGAGAAAATAGTATTACTACCCCTGCTATTTTTATAACCTCTCTTGATTCAGTTGATGATGTTGAAGAGGGATTTAAAGCAGGAGCCGATGACTACTTGAAAAAACCTTTTGAGCTTAAAGAGTTAGAGCTTAGAATAAATAATATCAAAAGGCTTCTGCACTTAGATGATGAAGATTTAATTATAGATGAGAATATTAGATTTAATACAAAACTAAACTATGTGGATAATAACTCTATTAAAAGTAAACTTCCATTAAAAGAGGCTCAAATTCTTAAATATCTTCTAAAAAATACAAATAGATGTATCTCACAAGAGGAATTAAGCTCTAATATTTGGAACTATGAAGATGCTCCAACCTCATCAACAATTAGAACTTATATCAAAAATATTAGAAAAATATTGGGAGAAGAGTATATAGAGACTATTAAAGGAGTTGGTTATAGATTTAACAAGAAGTGAGAGAATAACCTTCCGTAAATTCCTTGGAATGTATCTAGGTTCTTCCTTTATACTATTATCAATAATATTTTTGCTTTTTTATAAAATGGAGTCAAGACTTCAGTATGATTTGATTACCTCAAATATGCAAAATGTTGCCTCAAAAGTCTCTTCAACAATAATTTATGCCCATATGGCAGGTCTATCAATAAACACCGCAAAAATGGCGAATTTTATTAAATATGATTATGCCTTATATGATAAAGAGCACAGAAAACTAATAGGAAATATTAGAGAGAGTATTGATCTCTCACAAAGACTTCAAAAAATAGATGATAGTTATGTTTTGGTTGATAACACACCAAGAGGGCATTTAGGAGTTTATCATATTGTAATTAGAGAGAATATCTATCATGAAAAAATCACAACTTTATTGGAAAGACTTATTTTCTCTTTCTTTGTAATCTATTGTGCAATTGCTGTTATTGGTTATTATCTAGCAAGTATGTTTATAAGTCCAATTATAAATGAGAGAAAAAAGTTAAACAATTTTATCAAAGATACAACTCACGAATTAAATACTCCTATTACAGCTATTTTAATGAGTACAGGTAAAGATGCTCAACTAACTGAAAAAAACATGCAAAGGATAAATTTAAGTGCAAAAAGAATCTCTGAGATATATAAAGATTTAGTCTATCTCTTTTTGCAAGATAGTAATAGTAAAACAGTTATAAAAGAGTTAAAAATTGATGAGATAATAAAAGAACAATTAGATAATTTTGACTCTTTCGCCCAAAAAAAGAGGCTTGCTATAAACTGTAATTTAGAAGCAACTGTTATTAAAATGGATAGGGAAAATTTTGTAAGACTTTTTAATAACCTTATCTCTAACGCAATAAAATATAATAAAATTGAAGGCTTTATTAATATAACTCTTAAAGAAAAAGAGCTTACGATAGAAGATAGTGGTATTGGAATAAAAAAAGATAGATTGAAAGATATTTTTAACAGATACTACAGAGCAACAAAAGAGCAAGGTGGTTTTGGTATTGGTTTAAATATTGTTTATCATATATGTACAACTTATGATATTAAAATAGATGTTCAATCCCAAGAGAATGTGGGAACAACCTTTAAACTAAAATTTAAAGATTGAGTTTATATCCTATTCCTTTTGTTGTAGAGATACTATCTTTGCCTAATATCTTTCTTATATTTTTTATATATGTTCTTATGGTTGTATCGGTTGGAGCTTCATCATAAACCCAATTGTTTAAAGCGATCTCTTCTATTGAAATTGCTTTGTTTCTGTTTTTGATTAGATACTCAAATACCCTTGATTCTGTTTTTGATAGTTGAATCTCATTTGAGTCAATAAGCACCACTTTTTTATCATTATCATAAGAGATTTTGTCATTTAATTTTACTATTCCACTGGCTTCTATTTGTCTCAATCTTTTGATATTATTTATTCTTAGATTCAGCTCACTTAAATGAAAAGGTTTTTTAATATAATCATCAGCTCCAGCTTTAAATCCATCTTCCATATCTTTTGAAGTGTGTAAAGAGGTTATATAGATTGTTGGAATATCAATAGAGTTTGCTTTTAACTCTTTTAAGAGATCAAAGCCATTTAAACTAGGTACATTTACATCAAGAATAAGTAAGTCAAACTTCTGTTCATAGATAGTTTCCAAAGCCTCTTGTCCATCAAAAGTTGTAACAATTGTATATTCAAGTTTTTCTAAAAACTCCTCTATTATCTCATTTAATAGAGTATCATCTTCTAAAAGTAAAATTTTCATAAAAGTAGTATAGTAAAATCTTGTGTATATTTTATGGAAAAAGATATTTATGATATAATTTTTCAAAAAAAAAGGATGTTATTATAGATTTAACTCAAAGTGAAAAGAGTACTTTTATTAGATTTTTTAGCCTCTATTTAGGAGGTTCTTTACTTCTTATGTTACTTGTTGCCGTTCTTTATTATCAAAAAGAGAAAAAACTCTATTTTGATTTAGCAAAAACAAAAATGCAAAATGTTGTATCAAATATCTCTGCTCAAATCATCTATGCACATATGAGTAGTTCAGATTTAGATTTATCTCAATTTTTAAAAAGTGACACATATAAAATCTCTTTTTATGGTAAAGATAAAAAGATGTTTTTAGGCAATTTGGAAGATAACATAGATTTTTCAAAAGATATTATTCTAAAAGACAAGAACTTTATATTAGTTGACAAATCAACCTATGGACATCTAAATATCTACTATATTGCCATTAAAGAGAATCTCTATTTTAAAAGGGTTCAAAATCTAAAAATAGAGATAATTATATTCTTTTTTATCATATATTTTATTATCTCCATTATTGGATTTTTTCTTGCAAAACTATTTTTAAACCCTATAAAAGATGAAAGAGAGAGACTAAACAACTTTATAAAAGATACAACCCATGAGCTAAATACTCCAATTAGTGCCATTTTAATGTCAACAGAAGATAGTCACTTGACAGAAAAACAGATAAAAAGAGTAAAACTTGCTGCCCAAAAAATCTCAGAAGTTTATAAAGATTTAACCTATATTTTTCTAGAAGATAGACCAAATGAAACCAAAGCAAAACTGTATAATTTAAAAGAGTTAATTAACTCACAAATTGAGTACTTTGAAGCATTAGCAGAAAAGAAAAAAGTTATTATAACTACAAAAGTTGAAGACTCTTTTTTTACAATTGATGAAAATGATTTTATTAGACTATTTAACAATCTTCTCTCAAATGCAATAAAATATAACAAACAAAAAGGGTCTATAAAAATTGAACTAATCAATAATACCTTAACTATTTCAGATACAGGAATAGGAATAGAACAAGAAAAATTAAAAGATATTTTTAGCAGATATTTTAGAGCCACAAATTTAAGTGGAGGTTTTGGTATTGGTCTTAATATTGTTAAAAATATTTGTAATAAATACTCAATCAAAATTGATGTAACTTCTCAAATAAATCAAGGAACTACTTTCACTTTAAAGTTTTAGATTTCCACACTCCTTCCATATTAGAAAAATAAACTTTCATAAATCAAAGAAGGAGCAATCTATGAAACAACTTTTAAAAATCGTTTCAATTTTAATTTTCTCATGTATTTTATTAAATGCAGAACCTATTGACCTAAAAGGAACTACAGATGGATATGAAGTTCAACTTCAATCTGCAAAATCTCTTGTTGTAGGGAAGAACACTTTTATAGTAACTCTAATAAAAGATGGCAAAGTAGTAAGTGATGCAAAAGTAAAAGCTAAGTTTTTTATGCCAGAAATGCCAGGAATGCCATATATGGAACATGAGAGAAAAGCTGAGCTTGTTGATGGAAAATATACATTTTCAGTTAATCTATCTATGGGTGGGACATGGCAATATCATCTTCTATTTAAAACAGCAGATGAAAAAGTACATAAAATTAGATCAAGTGTAAACCTATAATGAAAAAGAGATATCTGCCACTTATTTTATTGCCTCTATTATTAAAGGCAGCTACTGTAGATGAAGTTGTAAATCAAACATTAGAGAATAACTATAGTTTAAAAGCTTTAGAAAACTCTATAGAGATTTCAAAACAGCAGATATCTCTTGCAACAAAATGGGAAAATCCCATTTTGACTATTGGAGCAAATGATTTACAACTAAATGATATAAGTGCTAGGGACAAAGAGCCTATGCAAGCTCAATTTATTGGTATAACTCAAGCTTTTCCAACAAATGGAAAACTAGAATTAAAAGAAAAGATTGCAAAAGATGATTACTCAATCTCTAAATATCAGTTAGATGAAAAAAGACTTGAACTTAAATCAAATATCTATGAATATATCTATAAAATCAAACTCTTAGAAGAGAGATTGTTTTTATATGAAGAGTTTAAATCAAATGTTAAAGATATTGAAAATCTATTAAAAAATTTTTATAAATACTCTAAGGCTTCACAAGAGCAGATAATAACTACACAAATTTTATATGAAGAATTAAATTTAAAAGCACAACAATTAAAAACATTTTTGGATACAAGCTATTTAAAACTAGAAGAACTTACTTATAAAAAGTTTGACACATTTGAGATAGATACAAATTTAAAAAATATTAAACTTGAAAAAGATATCTCTTCACATCCAAAGATTTTATCTTTTGATACACAAACTAAAAAATTCACAACTCAATCAAAACTTGAAAATGCAAAAAAAATTTCTGATATTAAAGTGAATTTAAGTTATTTCCAAAGGGATGACAAATATGAAGACTATCTAAACTTTTCATTAGCATTTCCACTTCCAATATATGGAAAAGAGAATATTGAAGTTACAAAAGCAAAATTTAAATCAGCTCAAGCTCAAAATCAACTTGAGGATTTAAAGTTCAAATTTAAAAATCAAATTGAGGTTTTACAAAAATCTATTGATGACTCAATTACTACATATAATATAATAGAAAAATCTATTCTTCCAAAATATGAGTCATTACAAAAAATTTTGGAGAGTAACAATAGTTACTCAAACAATAAAAAAATTGATACAAATACATTGATAAAAAATCAAAATGAAATAATCAAATATAAACTAAAAGCTATTGATGAAAAGGATAAATATTTTACTTCATTGGCTAAATCATACTATTTTACAAGGATTGAGAAGTGAGAGCTCTAATAATATCCCTAATAATGGGAGTTACAATATTAAATGCTGAAATTCTGCAAGTTGAGCAGTTGTTCAATAAAAAGCTTACAAAAGTACAAAAAGAACAAATAGGTACCTTAAAAAGCTTTTATGGACGTACTGCTTTTGACGAGTCAAAAATTTATGATATTGTAAGCAGATTTGACGGTTATATTACAAAACTATATGCAAATGAACAGTACAAAGATATAAAAAAAGGAGAAAAACTTTTTTCTATCTACTCTGATGAAATTTTGTCTCTTCAACAAGAGATACAACTTGCAAAAAAATTTAACAAAGATTTACTCTCTTCAAATTTAGAAAAACTAAACTCACTTGAAGTTGATTCAAAAGTTATAGATAAAATAAAAAATTCAAATAGAGTTTTAAAACAGATAGATGTTTTTGCTCCAACAAATGCAATTGTATTAAAAAAACAGATAAATGATGGAAGTTATGTAAAAAAAGGAAATCTTCTTTTACAATTGGCATCATTAGATAAAATTTGGTTTATTGCCTCAATTTACCAAAATGATCTATCTTTTGTAAAAGATGGAATGAAAGCAAAAATCTCTTTAGATGGAGTAAATGAATCACTAAGTGTAAAAGTTGATAAAATTTACCCTTTGGTAAACTCTCAAACAAAATCTGTTGATGTAAGATTTGTTCTTGAAAACAAAGAACTAAAATATTATCCAAATATGTTTGGAAAAGTTTTTATTCAAGAGAATCAAAAAGAGATGTTAACACTTCCAAAAACTGCAGTGCTACTTAAAGGTGATAAAAAGTATGTCTTTAAATATCTTTCACAAAAAGAGTATGAACCAATTGAGGTTGAAGCTAAAAGAATTTCCTCGAATAAATATGAGATTTTAAGTGGCTTAAATGAAGGAGAAGAGGTAATAGATAATGCTTTATTCCTTCTTGATTCAGATGCAATAACAAATGGACTTTATACTTTAGATAATGGTGATTGGTAGGAAATAAAAATGGTTGAATCAATTATCTCTTTTAGCATTAGAAATAGATTTTTTATACTTATTTCTACCCTTGTTTTAATTATCGCTTCATATTGGTCTGTTAAACACAGCTCTCTTGATGCACTTCCTGACTTGTCTCCACCACAAGTGATTGTTCAAGTTAAGTGGCCAGGACAAAGTCCAAAAACAATAGAAGATCAAGTGTCATACCCACTTATCTCAAATCTAATGAGTCTTCCAAATATTAAAACAGTAAGAGCAATGAGTTCTTTTCAAAATGCTCTTATATATATAATCTTTAAAGATGGTACTGATTTATATGACTCAAGAAATAGAATATTAGAGCAATTATCTCAACTTCAAGGAAGTTTTCCAACAGGTGTTGATGTAGCAATTGGACCTGATGCAACAGGTGTTGGTTGGGCTTATGAATATGCTTTAAAATCAAAAACTAAATCTTTGGATGAGTTGCGAACTCTTCAAGACTACTACTATAAATTTGCACTTTTAGGTGTTGATGGAGTAAGTGAAGTTGCTTCTGTAGGTGGATATATCAAAAACTATGAGATTACTCTAAATCAAGATAGACTTGTGCAATATGACTTAAGTATTAATGATGTTAAAAAAGCTATTGCAAATAATAATGATGAAAAAGGTGGAAGAATTATTTTAGAGAATGGTTTTGAACATATGATTCAAGCAAAAGGATTCTTAAAAAGTGTAAAAGATATTGAAAATATTACAGTAAAAACGAATAATTCTATTCCTGTTACTATAAAAGATATTGCCCAAGTTAATATTACCTCATCAAATAGAAGAGGAATGGTTGATTTAGATGGTGAAGGTGAAACTGTTGGTGGAATTATTGTTGTAAGATATGGTGAGAATCCTTATGATGTTATAAAAAGGGTTAAAGAGAAACTAAAAACTTTGAAAGTTGATGATGTTGAAGTTGTTGAAACATATGATAGAACTTCGCTTATAGATAAAGCTATTGATACTTTAAAACATACATTATTAGATGAATCTATAATTGTTATGATTGTTACAGCTATTTTTCTATTTCATTTTAGAAGTGCTTTGATTATCATTATAACACTGCCTGTTACAGTTCTATTTACATTTTTACTTATGAAGGCTTTTGATTTGGGCTCAAATATTATGAGTCTTGGGGGAATTGCAATTGCAATTGGAGCAATGGTTGATGCCACCATTGTAATGGTAGAAAACGCCCATAAACATCTTCAAGGAAAAGATGATTTATCAAATGCAAAAAGAAAAGAGATAATTATAAATTCAGCAAAACAAGTTGGTCGTCCTATCTTTTTTGCTCTTATCCTTGTAGTTGTCTCATTTTTACCAATTTTTGCTTTAAGTGGACAAGAGGGAAGACTCTTCTCTCCTTTGGCTTTTACAAAATCTTTTGCCATGATTTCAGGGGCACTTTTATCAATCACCCTTGTTCCTATTTTAATGACATTTTTCATAAAAGGTAAAATTTTAGATGAGAAAAAAAACTATCTAAATAGATTTTTTATCTCATTATACTCTCCACTTTTAAAACTTTCACTAAAGTTTAGATATATGGTTGTTGGTATATTTGTTATTACAATTATTGCTATTTATCCAGCTTACAAAAAATTAAACTGGGAATTTATGCCAATGATGAATGAACAAACTTTTATGTATATGCCTGTTACTCCTTATGGAATTGGGATTGATTTGGCAAAAGAGTTGACCCAAAAAACAGATAGAATTTTGAAATCTTTTCCAGAAGTACAAACTGTATTTGGTAAAGCTGGTCGAGCTGATAGTGCAACAGACCCTGCTCCATTAGCTATGATAGAAACAATCATTACTCTTAAACCCGAATCTCAATGGAGAGAAGGAATGACCTATAAAAAGCTTATGCAAGAGATGGATGAAAAACTTCAAGTGGGAGGGCTTATCAACTCTTGGACATATCCTATTAGAGGTAGAATTGATATGCTTTTAACAGGGATTAGAACTCCCCTTGGTATAAAACTTTTTGGAAATGACCATCAAAAATTAGAAGAGACAGCAGGAAAAATTGAACAAATATTAAGAAAATTTGACCAAACATTATCAGTTTCAACTGATAAAATAAACTCTGGATACTATTTAAATATTGATGTAGATGAAAATATGATTGCGCAATATGGAATTACAAAAAATGATGTTTTATCAACAGTCTCTCTTGGTGTTGCAGGTAGCAAAATTTCAACTTTTTTTGATGGCTTAGAGAGATATCCTATTTCACTTAGATTTAATATTGCACAAAGGGAAGATATAACTACATTAAAAAATCTTCAAGTAAAAACAAAATTGGGATTCCAACCTTTAGAGATGTTTGTAAAGATTTATTATGAAGAGGGTCCATCTGTTATAAAATCAGAGAAAGCTTTAAATGTAAACTTTATTTATATTACTCCTAAAAGTGAAATATCTGTAAAAGCCTATAAAGATAGAGCACAAACACTTTTAAATAAGTTGAAACTACCTGAGGGTTTTTATTATGAATGGTCAGGACAAAGTGAATATTTAGAATCTGCAATGAGCAGATTGGCTTATATTATCCCTTTAACTTTTATAATTATATTTATACTTATCTATTTTGCACTAAAAAATATTACCTATACAACAATAATATTTTTTACTCTTCCTTTTGCATTTTCAGGAGGATTGTTCTATTTAGATTATTTAGGCTTTAATATCTCTATTGCGGTTATTGTAGGATTTTTAGCACTACTTGGCGTTGCATCTGAAACCTCTATTGTAATGATTGTATATCTACATGAAGCAATGAGTGAGTTGAAAAGAGATAAGAAAGTTTTTGATAAAGATACAATTGCGCAGGCAATTTATAAAGGTGCTGTTTTAAGATTAAGACCAAAACTTATGACGCTTTTTGCAATATTAGGTGGACTTATTCCTATAATGTATATAGATGGAGTTGGTAGTGAGGTTATGCAAAGAATTGCTGCACCTATGATTGGAGGAATGGCATCGTCAGCAATATTGACGCTTATTATTATTCCATCAGTTTTTTATATTTTAGCGCTTGTAAAAAAAGGGGATATTGTTAAAAATTGAAAATCTTGCAAATTTTTGTGAGATTTTCTAAAAGCACACGTTTACTACACAGTAAAACTATATAATTCTCTTACAGCTAAACTATAGAATATAATGAAACTTGTGTTTTATACCCTAACGACTAAAACCGACAACCTACAATTTTTCTCCTTTTACAAGTTTCATTATACTTCTCCTTGAAAAAGAGAATTTGTAAGTTATCAATTAAAATATTAGTTTTTAGAATTGTCTTCTTGGTTTTGATTCTTTCGGTTTTGCTTCATTTACTCTAAGAGATCTTCCTTCATATTCACTACCGTTTAGTTCTTCAATTGCTTGACCTCCACCAACGTCAGTCATCATTTCAACAAAACCAAAACCTTTTGATCTTCCAGTTTCTCTATCTGTAATTACTTTCGCACTTTTTACTTCACCATATTTTTCAAATAGGCTTTTCAATCCCTCATCGTCTACTCTATAAGACAAATTCCCGACATAAATATTCATACTTTTTTTCCTTTCGTTAAGTATCGATATTATGCCCAGTTAATAAATAATAATCAAGCTTTTTTATGCCTCTTTGTTAAAATTTTTCTCAATTGCTGCAAAAATTCTCTTTTTTGCCTCATCAAAACCTAATATTACCATTATGTCATATACTGATGGAGCTTGTGTTCCACCTGTTAAAGCTAACCTAATTGGTTGGAAAAGTTGAGGAAATTTTAATTCATATTTTTCAAAAAATGGTTTTGTTACAACTTCATAATCACACGCTAAATGTAGAGAATCCTTTACCTCTTCTAGAACACTAAAATATAATTCTAAAGTTTTACTAGTATCCTCTTTTATAAATTTTTTAACACCTTTTTCTTCATATGAAGTTGGTCTTTCTAAAATTTTATTTATAGATTCTTTTAATTCAATTAGAGTTTGCGCTCTCTCTTTACATAAATCTAATAATATCTCTTTTTTATCATGTCCACTGATAAAACAATCAAAAAATTCCAATTCTTTTGCCAATCTTTCATTTGAAACATTTTTAATATAGTGAGCATTTAACCACAATAATTTCTCTTCATTATATGATGATGCAGACTTATTTATATTTGAAGGATCAAAAAGCTCTAACATCTCTTCCATAGAAAAAATCTCTTGATCTTTATTTGACCATCCAAGTCTTACCAAAAAGTTTAAAAGAGCTTCAGGAAGGAAACCTTTTCTTTTATAATCCATAACATCAAGCGCACCATCCCTTTTAGATAATTTTTTCCCTTGAGGATTATTTATCATTGGAACATGGTAAAATTTTGGTACAGCAAAACCTAATGCTTCATAAATTAATATTTGTTTTGAAGTATTTGTTAAGTGATCATCCCCTCTAATTACATGTGTCATACCCATTAAAGCATCATCAACTGTTACTACAAAATTATATGTTGGCATCCCATTACTTCTAGCGATTACAAAATCATCTATCTCCGAACAGTCAACATTCATCATTGATCTGACACCATCAAAAAATGTAACTGTTCCCTCTTTTGGAGTTTTAATTCTAACAACAGGTTCAACTCCTTCAGGAATAGGAGGCAAAGTTTTACCCTCTTCTGGTCTCCATGTTTCATCATATCTTGGAGTTTGTTTATTTGCCATTTGAGTCTCTCTTAAAGAATCTAATTCCTCTTTACTCATATAACAATTATATGCCTTACCTTCATCAACAAGTTGTTTGATATATTTTTTATAAATATCTAATCTTTTTGATTGATATTCAACTTCACCATCATAAGTTAGTCCAACCCATTCAAAAGCTTCAAGAATTGCTTTCATAGCACCTTCATTGTTTCTTTGTGTATCTGTATCTTCAATTCTTAATCTAAATTGACCTTTTGAATGTCTTGCCCATAAATAATTATATAAAGCAGTTCTCAAACCACCTATATGTAAATATCCTGTTGGGCTTGGAGCAAATCTTGTTACTACCATAATCTTCCTCATTTCTTTCTATTATTTATAAAAAATCCAACTGCAGCAAATGTTGCCACCGTCACAATAAAAATTAACATCGCATAATCAAGAGCTTCCATTAGCTTCCTTCTCCTTAAGCTGACCGCATGCAGCAGAGATATCAAGTCCTTTTGATTCCCTAATTGTACACAATAGCCCTTTAGTTATTAAATATTCTTGGAATTTTATCATATCATCCCTTTGTGGTCTTTGATATGAGGTACCAGGATAAGGATTAAAATATATTAAATTTACTTTTGCCTTTATTCCATCCAAGAGTTTCAAAAGTTTTTTTGCAGAATCAATATCATCATTTTTATCTTTTATAACCAAATATTCAAACATAACTTTTTTTCTAGTGTCAACAGGAAATTTTTTAACTGCATCAATTATAGATTTAATATTGTATGCTTTATTCATTGGAATTAATTCACTTCTTAATTCATCATCAACAGCATGAAGTGAAATTGCAAGTTGAATCCCTAAATCTTCATTTCCAAGTTTTTCTATTTTTGTTGATAATCCAGAAGTTGAAACTGTTTGTCTTCTTCTACTTATTGCTAAACCATCAAGCTCTGAAAAGACTTTGACTGAGTGAACAAAATTATCATAATTGTCAAGGGGTTCACCCATTCCCATATATACAATATTAAGTGATTTGTTTTCTGCAATATCATTATCTCTTTTTATTTGCACAATTTGATTTACAATTTCACCAACAGTCAAATTTCTAACAAAACCACCCTTTGCAGTAAGACAAAAACTGCACCCTACTTTACATCCAACTTGAGTTGAAATACAAACAGTATATTTTTCACTTTGTTCAACATTCCCATCTTCATTTTCAACTCTCTTTTTCATAAGAAGAAGTACAGCTTCAACTGTATGCCCATCCCTTAATCTAAAAAGATATTTTATACTTCCATCAAGGCTTTGCTCTTTTTTTACTATCTCTAATATTTCAATAGGATAATCTTTTTTTAGTATTTCAATTAAATCCTTAGGAATATTTTTCATTTCATCATAAGAATTTACATATTTTTTGTATAGCCAATTATAAACCTGTTTTGCTCTAAAACTTGGTTTTAATTCTGATTTTAATTCATCTAAAGTATAGTCATAAATTGAATTCAATCTTTTCCTTTCTATCTTTTTAATTTAATTCTATCAACAATTTTTTACTCTTGATACTCTCTATTTAGATTCGTTTTTTAAACTTACTACATTTTATTTGCCAAAGTTTTAACAATCTTTCTCAAGCTTTATGGATGCTTTCGCATATCCATTTCGCTTCATAAAAACTTTACGATGTTTCTCGAGCTTCATGGATGCTTTCGCATATCCATTTCGCTTCATAAAAACTTTACGATGTTTCTCGAGCTTCATGGATGCTTTCGCATATCCATTTCGCTTCATAAAAACTTTACGATGTTTCTCGAGCTTCATGGATGCTTTCGCATATCCATTTCGCTTCATAAAAACTTTACGATGTTTCTCGAGCTTCATGGATGCTTTCGCATATCCATTTCGCTTCATAAAAACTTTACGATGTTTCTCGAGCTTCATGGATGCTTTCGCATATCCATTTCGCTTCATAAAAACTTTACGATGTTTCTCGAGCTTCATGGATGCTTTCGCATATCCATTTCGCTTCATAAAAACTTTACGATGTTTCTCGAGCTTCATGGATGCTTTCGCATATCCATTTCGCTTTCAACATCTAAAAATGTGAAGCAGTTCACATTTTTTTAACGATGTTTCACGTGAAACTATTTTATGATTTTTCTCTCAATTAAATAGTTTGTTAATCTTCTCATAGCCTCTTTGTGATTACCTAAAAAGTCTTCATGTGCATCTTCATTGGTATAGTTTGTTACTATAAAAATTCCTGCTACAGGAATTTCAAACTCTTTTGCAACTTGGACAACAGAATAGAACTCCATATTTTCTATTCCTATTCCATAGTTGTTGTACTCTTTTGTTAGTTCAAAATTTGTACTAATATAGTTTGAGCTATTTACTATGGTATCATTTCTTGCAAATTTATTTTCAGATTCAAGTACATTTTCTAAAGGTGTATATGAGTCTTCTCTTAAAAAAGACAACTCTAAATTTGAAGCTCTTTTTGATTCAACAATATCAAAAATATTAAATCTTCCATAACTTCCTGCACTGCCAATAAAAAGTAAAAAATCTGGTTTGTCAAATAAACAAACTCTTGTTAAATTTATTGCTGACTCAATCAGCCCAACACCTATTGGTTGTGCAAAATTAAAAGTCTCATTTCTTCCTGCACAAACTATCATCTACACTCCAAAATATAATTTGCAGTAATTGATAAATTTCTCTCTTCTTCCATTTCTGGAATAGGAGCAACTTTTGTACTGTTTAAAAGTCTCTCATATTTTACAGGTGTCTGTTCATCATTAAAGTTCTCTTTTTTATCAATTTTAATTGATTTGATTTGACAACTCTCTTTTAAATCATTTGAAAGATTCTTGCTATATGTTTTCCCCCAATTTATTGCTTCAAGTCTTAATAGATCTAAAGTAACATTAAAGGTCTCTTCTCTTACTGTCCAAAAAAGATTATTTACAGATATTTGTGTATCTCGAAATCTTTTTAAATCTGTTAATGCAGTAATAAAATCATCCATATAAATTGCTTTATCTGAATTTAGTTTATACTTTAGCTCTCCAATATATCCAATAGCTTTAGGAGTAGTATTAAGATGTCTATATTTAGGCTTTATATTAAAACTTTCATACTCCTTTTCTATCTCTTTAAATGTTTTTATCTTTTTATCAAAAACTTTAAATCTACTATTGATTTCACTCTCTGTTTCATCTTCAATTGTAATAATCAAATTTGCACTTAGTGTATCTTCTGGAAGTATGTGATGAAATTTTTTTGAGAACTCTATATCAAAGCCAAAAACAAATGCGGGTATAAATAGTAATTTTAAAAGTTTCATTTTATATCCTTACAGGTATGTTATTTTCCCTTAGGTAGTGTTTTAATTCCATAATATCAATCTCTTTAAAGTGAAAAATAGAAGCTGCTAATGCTGCACTTGCACCATGCTCAAATGCCTCTTTCATATGCTCCATTGTTCCAGCTCCTCCACTTGCAATTACAGGGATATCAACTAAAGATGAAATCTTCTGCGTAATATTTAGTTCAAAACCATTTTTGGCACCATCAGTATCCATAGAAGTAAGAAGAATCTCTCCAGCTCCTCTATCATAAACCTCTTTTGCCCATTTTAAAGCATCAAGACCTGTATCTTCTCTTCCACCTTTTACAAAAACATGGTAAGAACCGTCTGCAACTTTTTTTACATCAATTGCCACAACAATGCACTGACTACCAAATCTTTTGGCACCTTCGTCAATAAAACTAGGATTAACAACTGCTGAAGAGTTTACAGAGACTTTATCACATCCTACATTTAGAAGTTTGTATATATCTTCAAGTTTTCTAATTCCTCCACCAACAGTTAGGGGAATAAAAACCTCTTTTGCTACATCTCTTACTATATCAACTATTGTATCCCTATTCTCGTGACTTGCTGTAATATCTAAAAAAGTGATCTCGTCGGCACCTTCGTTGTTATATCTCTTTGCAACCTCAACTGGATCGCCTGCATCTCGGAGTCCAACAAAGTTAACTCCCTTAACAACTCTTCCATCTTTTACATCAAGACAAGGAATTATTCTCTTTGCAAAATAACTCAAAATCTATTCCTTAAGTTTAATAGTGAGAAATCTTATCTAATTGTAAGTTAAAAGCAGATATACTCTACATCCTAATGGAAACAAGAGTAATAGCAAAAAAGAAATTTGGACAAAATTTCCTAAAAGACAGCACCGTATTATCAAAGATCATCCAATCGATGCCCAACAATAATAATCATATTGTTGAAATTGGGCCTGGCTTAGGTGATTTGACAGAGAAATTAGTCAAATACAAAGATACGACAGCATATGAAGTCGACACTGATTTAATTGGTGTATTAAAGTCTAAATTTGCAATAGAGATTGAAAATAAGCGTTTTGAACTGATCCACACTGATGTTTTAAAAGCTTGGGATGAGAAGGGAAGTTTGCATGAAGAGAGTTATGATCTAATTGCAAATTTGCCTTACTATATTGCAACAAATATTATATTAAGAGCATTTGAAGATAGCAATTGTGAGAATATTATTGTAATGATTCAAAGGGAAGTAGCACAAAAATTTACTGCTCAAGTAAATGATAAAGAGTACTCTTCACTTTCAATTATTACTCAAATTGTTTCAAAAGAGGCAAGGATACTTATTGATGTACCTCCTGAATCTTTTGATCCACCTCCAAAAGTTACCTCATCTGTACTTTTTATATCAAAAAAAGATAATGTGACATTAGATAAAGATTTTTTAAAATTTTTGAAAGTATCTTTTTCACAACCAAGAAAAAAACTTTTTAAAAATTTAACAGCAATATATAAAAAAGAGTTTTTATCTAATATCTACAGTGAACTTAATATAGAAGAGACTTTACGACCTCATGAAGTTGATGTATCTTTGTATAGCCAATTGTATACAAAGGTAAAGAATGGAAAACAACAAAGAGAATAACGAAAACGAAGTAGCTAATAACTCAACTAAAGAGAATAAGCAACATAGACCTCAAAGAAGGCATCCAAAGAAAAAAGAGACTGAAAATAGTACTCCTTCTGAAGGTGAAGAGAAAAAAGCTCCTCAACAAAAAAGAAGAAAACCTACTAATAATGGAACTAATCCAAGAGCTAAAACGCAAACAAATAAAACAACATCTTCTTGGATTAATGATTTAAAAAAAGCACATAGTATTAATGAGAAATCTCATAAAGATAGATTAAATCCACACAATAAACTTAATCTATCTACAAATGCAAAAGTTAGAATTACTCCTTTAGGTGGATTAGGAGAAATTGGTGGAAACATGATGGTTGTTGAGACTGAAAAATCAGCAATTATTGTAGATGTTGGGATGAGTTTCCCAGATGAAGATATGCATGGAGTGGATATCTTAATTCCAGATTTTACATATATAAGACAGATTAAAGACAAGATTGTAGCTGTAATTATTACCCATGGACATGAAGATCACATTGGTGCAATGCCATATTTATTTAAGGAGATGCAATTCCCTATTTATGGAACTCCACTTCCTTTAGAGATGATTGGCTCAAAATTTGATGAGCACAAAATTAAAGAGCATAGAAAATTCTTTAGACCAATAGAGAAAAGAATTCCTATAAAAATTGGTGATTTTGATATTGAGTGGATTCATATTACTCACTCTATTATTGATTCATCTTCTTTAGCTATTAAAACTGAAGCAGGGACAATTATCCATACAGGTGACTTCAAAATTGATCACACACCTATTGATGGATTCCCTACAGATTTACATAGATTGGCGCATTATGGAGAAGAAGGTGTTTTACTTCTTATGTCAGACTCTACAAACTCTCACTCTCCTGGATTTACAAAAACAGAGAAAACAGTTGGGCCTACTTTTGAAAGAATATTCTCTAGTGCAAAAGGCAGAGTTATTATGTCTACATTCTCTTCAAATATCCATAGAGTTGCACAAGCAATTGAGTATGGGCTTAAATATGGAAGAAAAATCTGTGTTATTGGAAGATCTATGGAGAAAAACTTAGAGATTGCAATGAGTTTAGGTTATATTAAATTTCCAAGAGATCAATTTATTGAAGCTCATGAAGTAAATAAATATAATGATAATGAGATATTAATTGTTACAACAGGAAGCCAAGGTGAGTCAATGAGTGCTTTATATAGAATGTCAATTCACGAGCACAGACATATCAAAATTAAGCCAGGAGATCAAATAATATTATCAGCAAAAGCTATCCCTGGAAATGAAGCAAGTGTTTCATCAATT
Source organism: Halarcobacter ebronensis (assembly GCF_013201825.1). NCBI lineage: Bacteria > Pseudomonadati > Campylobacterota > Epsilonproteobacteria > Campylobacterales > Arcobacteraceae > Halarcobacter > Halarcobacter ebronensis. The sequence continues at coordinate 163,099 of NZ_CP053836.1, read as the reverse complement.
ATAAACCATCTGCTAAAAGCTGGCGCAGAAGTTGCATACCAAGATTTTAGTGAAATTCACGTTTCTGGACACGCTGCTCAAGAAGAACAAAAACTTATGATTAGACTTGTAAAACCAAAATTCTTTATGCCTATTCATGGTGAATATAACCACGCAATTAAACATGCAAAAACAGGTATAGATTGTGGTGTACTAGAGAGAAATGTTTATATAATGAGTGATGGGGAACAAATTGAAGTTACTCCAAAATATCTTAAAAAAGTAAAAACTGTAAAAAGTGGAAAAGTTTACATTGATAACCAACTTAATCATAAAATCTCTGATGATATTGTTTTAGATAGACAGACTATGGCAAATGAAGGTGTAGTTATCATTGTTGCACAAATAAATGCAAATGACAGAACACTTGCAGATAGACCAAGGGTTACCTCTTTTGGTTTAGTTCCAGATAAACAAGATAAATATTTCTCAAAAGAGATTGAAGATCTGTTGGTTACATTCCTAAAAAATGCAAAAGATGGAATTTTCCATAATACAAAAATCTTTGAAGAAGAGACAAGAAAAGTAGTTAGAAAACATTGTATTAGAAAATACAAAAAATATCCAATGATTGTCCCTACTATATTTGTTCAATAAGGCATATGATGAATTTTAATGAGATTGCAAAAGAGGTACTTGAGATTGAAGCAGCAGAGTTGATGCTTGCTGCAAATAATATTTCTACTTTTGATTTAGAAAAAGCCGTAGATTTAATCTATAACTGTAAAGGAAAAGTAGTTGTTACAGGAGTAGGAAAATCTGGACTTATTGGAGCTAAAATTGCTGCTACATTTGCAAGTACAGGTACATCGGCATTTTTCTTGCATCCTACTGAAGCAATGCATGGAGATTTGGGAATGATTGCTAAAGGAGATTTAGTATTGGCAATCTCATATAGCGGTGAAAGTGGTGAATTAATTCAACTGCTACCACATATTAAAAGATTTGATATACCTCTTATTGCAATGGCAAAAGATAGCAAATCTACCCTTGCAAAATACTCTGATATATTTATTAATATTAGTGTAACAAAAGAGGCATGTCCTTTGGATGCTGCACCAACTTCATCAACAACACTAACTCTTGCAATGGGAGATGTGTTGGCTGTTTGTTTAATGAAAAAACGTGATTTCAAAAAAGAAGATTTTGCCTCTTTCCATCCAGGAGGAAGCCTTGGGAAAAGACTTTTCTTGAAAATAGATGACCTATTAAGAAAAGATAATCTTCCAATTGTTTCACGTGAAACAAAAATAAAAGATGCAATTGTTGCGATGAGTGAAGGACGATTAGGTAATGTCCTTATAACAGATGAAAATAACAAATTAATTGCTATACTAAGTGATGGAGATTTAAGACGGGCTCTAATGCAAGAAAACTTCTCTATTGAGAATAGTGCCCTTTCAATTGCAACAAAAAATCCTAAAACAATAAAGGAGAAAGAGATGTTAGCAAGTGATGCTATTACTATAATTGAAGAGTATAAAATACAGCTTTTAATAGTAACAGATTCTGAAAACAGAGTTGTAGGTGTTCTACATATACATGATTTAATTGAAGCAGGAATAAAATGAAAAAAATCATAACTGAAGAGAGTGACAACCTAACAAGGCTAAATAAGTTTATTTCACACAATAGCAACTATTCAAGAAGAGAAGCTGATAAACTTATTGAAGATGGAAGAGTAACTATAAACAATAAACCTGTAACTGATATGTCAATAAAAGTCTCTGAAAAAGATACTGTAAGAATTGGCAAAAAACTAATTAAAGAAGATAAAAACAAGATGTATACAGTTATTATCTACAATAAACCAAAAGGTGAATTAGTTACAAAAAAAGATCCTGAAGGAAGAAGAGTGATCTTTGATTCTTTAGATAAAAAGTTTAAACATTTTATTCCCGTTGGAAGACTTGATTACGCAAGTGAAGGTTTAGTTTTACTTACTGATTCAGTTGATGTTGCAAACAAACTAATGCACTCAAACTTAGAGAGAATCTATAAACTAAAAGTAAATGGTTTTATAACTCCAAATGTTGAAGAGGCAATGTTACACGGATTAACTTTAGAAGATGCAAGAGCTGGAGGACATGAAAAATCAAAAATAACATCAATGACCTTTGAACCTTTTATTGCATATCAGATTATTAGTAATGATAGAAAATATTCAAAAATCAAAGTTGGACTATCTGAAGGTAAAAATAGAGAACTTAGAAGATTTTTTGGACACTTTGGATTAGATATTTTAGATTTAAAAAGATTTGAATTTGGTGGAATTTCTCTAAATAATTTACCAACTGGAAAATCAAGATACCTTACTAAAGATGAATACAAAGACTTAAGGTTGTTTTTAAATAGCGATGAATGATTTATCAAATATCTTAAGACCAAAGAACTTAGAAGAGTTTATTGGACAGAAACATATTGTAGGACAAAATAGCTCTTTATATAAATTAATTAAGAAAAAAGAGATACCTCATCTCTTTTTCTATGGCAAACCAGGGACTGGAAAAACAAGTCTTGCAAAAATCATAGCAAAAGAGATAAATAGCGACTACTTCTATTTTAATGCAACTACAATTAAAGTGGAAGACTTAAGAAAAGTCTTTTCTAAATATACAAACTCTTTAATAAAACCCATTGTTTTTATTGATGAAGTTCATAGATTATCAAAGAACCAACAAGAGGTTCTTCTTCCAATTATGGAAAATTATGAAGCCATAATTATTGGTGCAAGTACAGAAAATCCTTTTTTTACCCTTACAAGTGCAATTAGATCTAGATCATTTCTTTATGAGTTCAGAGCTTTTACAAAAGATGAATTAGAGATTGTTTTAAAAAAAGCAGAGAATTATATCAATTTTGAGATAGATACAGAGGCAAGAGAGTACCTAATTCTCTCAAGTAGTGGTGATGCAAGGGCAATGTTAAATCTGCTTAATTTCGCTGTTAAAATTGATTCTAAAATAACAATAGAGATATTAAAAGAGTTAAGAAGTAATCCAATTGGAGATGGTGTAAGTTCAAAAGATAGTCATTATGATTTAGCTAGTGCTATGATTAAATCAATTAGAGGCTCTGATGTTGATGCTGCTTTGTATTATATGGCAAGGCTAATTGATGGAGGAGAGAGTGTTGAATTTATTACAAGAAGATTAGTAATACATGCAAGTGAAGATATTGGCAATGCTAATCCAAATGCGTTAAATATGGCAGTAAATACTATGATTGCAACTTCAAAGATTGGATATCCTGAAAGTAGAATAATTTTAGCACAATGCATTATATACCTAACTTCATGTCCAAAATCAAACTCTTCTTATATGGGAATTGCTAAAGCCCTTAATGAAGTAGAAAATGGTAAAATTCTAGAGATACCAAAACATTTAAGGGATAGGCACATTGGATATAAATATCCACATGATTATGGAGGATGGGTTAAACAAGAGTATCTAAAAGAAAATCTAAGATTTTATGAGTCAAAAGATATTGGATATGAAAAGACTCTAAATGATTGGATTAAAAGGATAAAAGGAGAATAAATGGAATATTATCTTTGGATATTAGTTTTCCATATTATGGCGGTAATGTCATGGATGGCAATGCTTTTTTACCAGCCAAGGCTATATGTATATCATACTGAACACAAAAATAAAAAAGATTTTGTAGAGGTAGTAAAAATACAAGAGTACAAAATGTACAAATATATAGGTTTACCTGCAATGTGGGCAAGCATATTAAGTGGAATATTAATGATTTATTTAAGACCTGACCTATTAAGTGGCGATGGATGGATGCATGCAAAAATTCTTTTTGTTATTCTCTTAACAGCCTACTCTTTCTCTATGGAGTATTATAGAAAAAGATTAGAAAAAGGTAAATTTCCTAAAAATGGAAACTTTTTTAGAGCATATAATGAGGTACCAACTTTCCTTTCAATTCTAATTGTAGGTTATGTTATTACAAAAACATTCTCTATTGCCTTTACACTAATTACTATTGCTTTTGGAGCATTTGTAATCTACAAAGTATATAAACAAAAACCTAAAGAGGAGTAGCATGAATTTTGAAAAAGTATATGTATTAGATACAAATATATTACTTGAAGATTCAGGTAATATTTTTAAAATAAGTGATGATAACAAAAATCTTATAGTTCTTCCTGAAACAGTCTTAGATGAAATAGATACAAAAAAGAGTGGTTTTGATGAGATAAATTTTCAAGCTAGAGAGTTTGCAAGAATTTTAGAAAATTCTAAAATTGTAGAATCAAAAAAAGTTGGTTCTTATAAAATCATTAGACTTGAAATATTTGGAAACAAGAATGCTATTATTGATGTAATCTCAAAAGAAGAGTACTCTCTAAATTCAAAAAATGTAGCTCTAAATATCATAAATGATAGAAAAATATTAGAGATTGCATCATTTGCAAAGGAGTACTATAAGAATAGTGAAACAACTTTTTTATCTCTTGATATAATGGCAAGAACAAGAGCAGTAAGCCTCGATATAAAGACCGATTCATTAAATGGTTCATATAAAGAAGAGTTTAATTATGAGTTTATAAAAACAGTTGAAATACCTTTTGAAGAGACTGAAAATCTGGAGAATAGACTTATTACAGATTTTGATGAGGATTATCAACCACACAATTTTAGTTACTGCTTTAAAGTAAAAAGTTCGGATCAAGTTATACTAACTTCTATTCAAAATAAAAGAGTTTCACTTTTAGATGAAGGTGAAATTAGAAACCAAGTAATAACTCCACTTAATAAAGAGCAACTATTTTTCTCTAATGCAATACTTTCTCACTTTTATAATGTATTAATTGTTGAAGCAAAAGCTGGTTCAGGAAAAACTCTTTTAGCTCTTAGTGGAGCATTGAAACTTGTAAGACAAAAACATTTTCAAAAAATTATCTATATAAGAAACTCTATTGAGTCTTTAGATAAAGGTGAAGATGTGGGTTATCTTCCAGGATTAGAAGAGAAATTTAGAATCTATAATCACCCATTAATGGATAGTTTAGACTATATAATCAGAAGCGAATATAAAAAGAAAAGAAATAATAAAAAAAATACTGAGTTTATGCCAGAGTTAGATGATAAAGAGGTTAACCAAAGGGTTGAACAACTAATTGAAAACTATGGTATTGAAACAATGTGGGTTGGGGAGATGAGAGGAAGAACTCTTTCTAATGCCTTTGTTATTATTGATGAGGCACAAAATATGTCTAATAAAACTATGCAAATGGTTTTATCAAGAATAGATAGTACATGTAAAGTTGTAGTTTTAGGAAGTAACAAACAAATTGACAACTTTTATGTAAACAAATATACAAACTCATTAACTACTCTTTTAAAATCTACAAAAAATGAGAGTGAACTTGTTAAAATATTTGCCATCAAACTTCAAAAAGTATTAAGAGGTCCAATTACTGAGTGGGCAGAAAAGATATTTTCAACTAAACGAAAATAATAATCTTCAATTTATTATAATTTTGTTACCTTTACATATTCTAATATGTAAGGGTATACAAAATGAAAATCGTATTTTTAGACACAAAGACCTTAGGTAAAGATATATCTTTAGATGAATTTAAAAATTTTGGTGAAGTAATTATCTATGAAACTACAACTCATAATCAAACACTAACTAGAGTACAAGATGCTGATATTGTAATAACAAATAAAGTTGTTATAGATAGTGAAATTATGAAAAATTCAAATATAAAATTAATATGTGTAACGGCTACAGGAACAAATAATATTGACCTTGAATACGCAAGAGAGAACGGAATAGAAGTTAAAAATGTTGCAGGATACTCTACAAATAGCGTTACACAACTTACAATAACTTTAGTATTAACATTTGCAGAAAAACTTGACTACTACAGAAAATATGTGGAAACAAAACAATGGGAAAAATCAAATCTATTCACACATATTGATGTACCATTTTATGAATTAAAAGACAAAAATTGGGGAATAATTGGTTTAGGAGAAATTGGAAAAAAAGTTGCAAAGATCGCTGAAAATTTTGAATGTAATGTGAATTATTATTCTACTTCAGGAAAGAATAATAATTCGCAATACAAACAAATGAGTTTGGAAGAATTATTAAAAAGTTCTGATATTATTACTATACATTCACCTTTGACTGATGCGACATATAATTTGTTAAATAAATCAAATCTAAATTTGTTAAAAGATAATGCCATTTTAGTTAATGTTGGTCGTGGTGGAATAATAAATGAATATGATCTTGCGAATATACTTAATAGTGATAAAAAGCTGTTTTGTGGGCTTGATGTTTTAGAAAAAGAACCAATAGAAGAGAATAATCCGCTAAATAGAGTAAGAGATAAAGAGCAACTTATAATTACACCACATATTGGTTGGGGATCAGTTGAATCAAGAAAAAAGTTGATTAATTATGTACTTGACAATATACAAAAGTTCGTAGTATAATTTGTATTACAATACATATAGGAGTTAGTATGGAACCACTTCACTACACATCAAGAGAGATGTTTTCTTCTACAGAACTAATAAGAAAAAACAAAATGATATTTGATAAGTTATCAAAAAAAGAGATAGATAAAGCCGTAATCCTTAGGGATGGGAAACCAAGTTTTATGTTGTTGGCATTCGATGAATACGAAAAACTTATGAATGAGTATCTGAGTTTAAAAGCCAATGGCAAAAACAAAGAAGAAAAAATTAGTTTAGAAAAGAAAGTTACAAAATATAATGAAGAGATTAAAATTGAAGAGAAAGTAATCGAAAAAGAGATAGGTGAAGAGGAGCTTGCAAATGCTCTTGAAGAGATTGAGAATTTAGATTTAGATTATATGGACGAAAAAATTGAAAAAACTACAAAAGATGAAAAAGAACCACTAAAGGAGTTTTGGGAATAGATGATTGATGTATTAGTAATAGGTTCAGGCGGAGCTGGGCTTACTGCTGCACTAAAAGCAAAAGAGTTAGGAAGTAAAGTACTAGTTGTCTCAAAGACCTACCCTACTCATTCTCAAACTTGCCAAGCTCAAGGTGGAATTAATGCAGTACTCAAAGAGGATCAACAAGATAGTGTAGAAAACTATATTAACGATACCTATAAAGCTAGTCACAAACTAGGGAAAATTGAAAATATTAAATTCTTTTGTGAAAAATCAAAAGAGACTATAACTTGGCTTGATAGTATTGGTGTTCCTTTTAGTAGAGATGAAAATGCAAATATTGCACAAAGAAAATTTGGTGGGACAAAAGCCAAAAGAACCTGCTATAGCTCAGATTATACAGGACTTAAAATCCTTCATACCCTATATGATCAATCTATTAAAAACAGCATAGATTTTTTAAATGAACATATACTTTTAGAACTTCTTGTAAAAGATTCAAAAGTAAATGGAGCAATATTTCTAAATATAGAGAACTCTAAAATAATTCAAATAGAGGCAAAAAGCATAATTCTTGCAACAGGTGGTTATTCTGGAGTTTACCATCAATATACAACAAACTCTTACTCTTCTACAGGAGATGGTATTGCAGCTGCTTATAGAGCTGGAGCAAAACTTTCAAATATGGAATTTATCCAATTTCACCCTACTTCACTTGAAGGGAAAAACATACTAATAAGCGAAAGTGCCAGAGGAGAAGGGGGTTATTTAGTTGACTCAAAAGAGCAAAGATTTATTGATGAATTAAGACCAAGGGATGAAGTTGCAAGGGCAATCTATAAAAAGCAGCATCAAGGAGATAAAATATACTTAGACCTAAGACATTTAGGTTTAGAAAAAATTGAAGCTGTAATGCCACAAGAGAGAAAACTTGTTTATGATTTTATGAAACTAAAAATGGAAAAAGATTTGATTCCTGTAAGCCCTTCAGCACACTATACAATGGGTGGAATACTAACAACAATAGATGCAAAAACTACACTAGAAAATCTTTATGCTTGTGGAGAGTGTGCACAAAGTGGTATTCATGGAGCAAATAGATTAGGAGGAAACTCTTTATTGGAAATAGTCACTTTTGGTAAAATTGCTGGAGAAAATGCAGCAAAGAACTCAAAAAATAAAGAGACAGTTGAAGTTGAAAAAATAAGAGTTCAAGAGATAAAAAAAGAGATTGAAGAGATATTAAAAAAAGAGTGTAAAACCTCATTTTATAGTACAAAAAATGAGCTTGGGAAACTATTTTTTAACAATGTAGGATTATTTAGAGAAAAAAAGAAAATGCAAAAGGCTCTAGATTATCTTGAAAATAAAAAAGAAGAAATTGAAAATCTTGGTGTAGCTGATAAAAGTAAAATACATAATAAAAACCTAATTGAATTATTAGAATTTAAAAATATCTATCTTATAGCTCAACTGATAGTAAAATCTGCTCTAAAAAGAGAAGAGAGCCGAGGCGCACACTATAGAGTTGACTTTGAAAATGAAAAAGAGGCATTTGATAAAATCTCCATATCTATAAAAAAAGAAGAGAATATAGAGATCCTTTTTGAGGAGATTGTATGAAAATTAAAATCAAAAGATACAATAAAGAAAAAAATGAACAAACAACAATTGAAGAGTATTCTGTAAATCACAATGAGACAATACTAAACTCTTTAATAGAAGTAAAAACTAAATATGACAATAGTTTAGGTTTTAGATGTGGCTGTAAAAGTGGAGTTTGTGGAAGTTGTGCCATAAGAGTTAATGGGGTAGAGAAATTAGCTTGTAAAACTCACTTGGAAGATGAAGATTTAATTGAACCAATAAAAAACACAGAAGTTTTAAAAGATTTGATTGTTTCACTACATCATGAAGAGAGCTTACTCAAAATAGGTCACACATTTTTAAATAGTAATAGTTTAGAAACTATTACTAAAGAAGATGAAAAAAAGATTGATAGACAAAGTAACTGCATCTTATGTCAAAGCTGTTATAGCTCTTGCCCTGTTTATGAAGTAAATAAAGAGTTTTTAGGCCCTTATACCTTGACTAGAGCTCTAAGATATGTGAATGATAAAAAAGAGTCAGCACCCCTTGAAATATTAAAAAATATTCAAACTAATGGTATATGGGATTGTACTTTATGTGGATATTGTACTATAGCCTGTCCTCAGTTTATTGACCCCAAAAGCGATATTATGAGTTTAAGAATGAAATCAGTACAAAATGGCTTTGAAGATAAATCTTTAAGTGCTTTTAATAGTAGTTTTGATTTAGGTTTTAATAATGATTTTGGATTCAATCCAAATGGCTTCTAAGAAGCTCCTAAGAGCTTCTTAAATATTATCTTTTAGATAAAAATAATCTGACATTTCAGACCAAGGTCTAAGTTTTTTTTGATAAGCCTCTTGAGAATCTAAAACCTCTTTCATTTCAGGAGAACTAGCTTTCATCTCTTCTCTTAATTCTGCATTTGCTTTTTTTAGTGCATCCATTATAGGTTTTGGAAAAGTTCTAACTTTGATATCAGGATACTCTTTTTTCATTCTTTCCCATGCAAGTGCATTTAAATCATAATTATTAATGTACATATCATATGCAGCAATTTTCATTGCAGCTTTAAGTACATTCTGAAGATGCACAGGAAGTTTATCGAAAACTTTTCTGTTGATTACAAATTGCATTTCAGTTCCTGGTTCATGCCATCCTGTGTAGTAATAAGGTGCAACTTTATGAAATCCCATAACAAAGTCCATAGATGGGCTAACCCACTCAAGAGCATCAATAGTATTTCTCTCTAAAGAGGTATATAACTCTCCAGGATTGATTGTAACAGCTTGAACTCCAAGTTTTGCCATAACTTCACCAGCAAACCCAGGGATTCTCATCTTAAGACCTTTTAAATCATCAAGAGTATTAATCTCTTTTCTAAACCATCCACCCATTTGAACACCAGTGTTTCCACCAGGGAAAGAGTACACACCATGTTTTTCAAACACTTTTTGCGCTAGCTCCATACCTCCGTCATTATAAAACCAAGCATATAGTTCTTGAGCTGTCATACCAAAAGGCATTGAAGAGAAAGGAAGAACTGCAATATCTTTACCTTTCCAATAATATGATGCTGTATGTGCAATATCATATTGACCACCCTTTACCATATCCAAAACACCAAAAGGTGACTTATGTTTATTTGAAGCATCAATTCTAATCTTAATTTGACCATTAGATAACTCTTCAGCAAGTTTTGCCATATGTTCTGCTGTATCAATAAGCGGATGTTGTGTTGATGTCCACGTGGTAGCCATCGTCAATTTATAAACTTTTTGTGCATAAGTGAAACTACACAATAGTGTTATAATGAATGTTAATTTAAAAAATAGTTTCATATTATTCCTTTTAAATATAATTATTAAAAATGCAACATAAGTTACAATTTAACAAAGTGCAAATTTTATCATAAATGATTTTAATTTTTTTACCAAAAAGTAGGAGAAAATAGGGGAATAGATAAAATGGTGGCCGTAACTGGACTTGAACCAGCGACCAACACCATGTCAAGGTGTCACTCTACCACTGAGTTATACGACCATTTATATATTTAAATCATGCAGTTCTTTAAAAAGAAATGCCTCAACTATTTCATCAATGCTTCTTTGTTTAGGAGCAACCAAAACAGCGATATTCTCTTCAATAAATTGCCATACATACTCTTGTTCATTGATTACAACAACTGTTTCTACCCAAGCTTCAATTGCAGATCTATCTGCATAAAATTTGCAATTTATTATTTGCCCTTCATCAAGTTCAATAAATGCCCAATATTTTGCAGCATCAAGAGTAGTTAAAAGTGCTTCATGTCTTTTATTACAATCAACAGGTATAAGTAAATTCATTTTTTTCCTTATTAGACTCTATTAAAAATATCAATATAAACATTGATTATCATTAAAAAGATATATTATTATATATTTTTAGAACTTATTAAAATATTATATGTGACAAGAATTACTTCTTTTTACATATAAACCTTTTTATACCATTTAGAAAAAATAAAAAGTGACCATAAGTGTTGTTTGAATTTTCTAGATTTTGAAAGCTCATATATCTGTTTTAAATACTCAACATTAAAAAACTCTGTTTGGCTATTAACCTCTAAAATAGTCTTTAAAATATCATCTTTATACTCTTCATGAATCCACTCATTAAAAGGGGAATTAAAACCTTTTTTTGTTCTATTTATTATAATTTGAGGTATATATTTTGAAGCTATCTTTTTTAGTAAATACTTATTTGTATCCCCTACTTTTATCTTTGAATCAATTGAAAATACATAATCCACAAGTCTATAATCTAAAAATGGTGTTCTAACTTCCAAAGAGTTTCTCATTGAGATTCTATCAACTTTACTCAAAAGGGATTCTCCCAGCCAAACTTTAAGGTCTGTATAACTCATCCAATCAACGGGGTCACTTTTTGGAGTAGGATTTTTAAAAGTTGGTACTTTTTTAAATAATCTCTTTTTTTGGATATCTGTAAAAATCTCCCCAAAAGAGTTATATAGATTCTCTTTTTTGATTATTCTTCTTAGATATTCACTCTCTTTGGTATTATTTTGCAAAGCACCTATAATGGAATCTAAAAAACTATTTTGTTCAAGATTTAAACTCTTTTCAAACTCATAATATTTTAAAAACTTTGCATAATTGTCATAACCCAAAAAGAGTTCATCACTGCCCTCTCCGCTTAAAACAGTTTTTATCCCCATATTATGAATTTTTCTAGTTAAAATATTAAGTGGAATTGCTGCACTATCCCCATGGGGCTGCTCAAGAGCCTCTAAAGTATCTTCAAAATACTCTATAAAATCTTTTTTCCCAATTGTTACTGCTGTATGATTTGAGTTTATATGAGTTGCTGTAATTTGTGCAAAATCCAGCTCACAATAGTTTTTATATTCATCATATCCTATACTAAAGGTATTTATTTTTTTTGATGAGAGTTTTGAGTATAAAGAGGAGATTAATGAACTATCAATTCCACCACTAAGTAAAGTTCCAACCTCAACATCAGAAACCAATCTTGATTCAACACTCTTTATTAAAAGCTTTTCAATGCCCTTTAAAGCCTCTTCTTCATTTTTTATAGCTTTATATGTATTTATCTTATAAAATCGCTTTATAGTCAATTCTTTTGCATTTAAAAGCATATAACTTGAAGACTCTAAAGAGAAAATATCTTTATAGAAACTATTTTCGTTTAATGGAACAAAATATTGCATGTATTGTGAAAGTGCAACTTTATTTATATTTGGAGTTTTTCCTAAAATTTTTATAATTGAGTTTATTGAACTAGAAAAAATAAATTTGTTATCCTTAAAATAGTAAAAAAAAGGTTTTTTACCATATCTATCCCTAGCACAAAAAAAAGATTTTTTTTTGATATCATAGATACAAAAAGCAAACATTCCATTTAGTTTATTTAAAAAATCAACCCCATATTTTTGATAAAGTCTAATTAAAACTTCTGTATCAGAAGAGGTATTACAAATTAATTGCTCACTTTTTATTAACTCTTTATAGTTATAGATTTCTCCATTAAAAACAATTAAAATATCATCAAAAATCATTGGTTGATTAGCTTCATCATCCAAATCAATAATTGATAATCTTGTATGACCAAAAAGATTACCATCAATTTCAACTGATTTTGAAAAATCTGGACCTCTATTGTTTAAGTTTTCCAAGGCCTCTTTAAAACTATTAGTATGAAAATTTGTACCTAATATTCCGCACATTTTACAATCCAAAAAACTTATTTACAATTTGAATATAAAAATAGATAAAAAATACAAAAGCAAAGGTACTAACTAAAATAGAAAATGTTGTATCTATTGGTTTACAATTATATAAAGATGCAAAATTTACATTATTAACTGCCAAAGGAACTGATAGTTCTAAAAATATAATAACCCCAACAAAAGGATCAATATCAAATAAAAAGATTACAAAAATCCCTATAAAAGGTAATATTATATGTTTAAAAAAAACAATATTTAAAGAAAGTTTCCAATTTGCAGCTTTTATTTTAACTTGAGAGATAAACATTCCAAAAAGTACAAGTTGCATAACTATTGCAGCATAAGCTCCCATTGTAAATAGTTTTTCAAAATCTGCATCTAACTTAAATCCCAAATAATTATATGCCAAAGCTAAAAAAGCTGAATGAATTGCAGGGATTCTAATAATCTCTTTTAAAGAGTGTTTAAAATTAAATTTGTCTCCCGCAAAAAAATAAACAGAGAAAATATAGATAAAAAATACATTAGCAATATTTAAAATAGAAGTATAAGGAACACTAGCTTCTCCAAAAAGTGCTATTCCAAGAGGTATTCCTAAATTACCAGTATTTCCAACTAATGAAGAAGCTAAAAAAATTGATTTATCTTGTTTATCACTTTTAAATATAGTTTTAGAATAAAGTAATGCCAAAAATAGAACTAAAAAAATTGCACAAAAATAGATTAGAGGGGAGATAAAAAGTTCTTTATTAATATTAACCCTTGTAAGTCCCCAGAATATCAAAATAGGTTGTAAAAAATATAGATTTAATAAAACAAAACTTCTCTCTTTTACTTCATCTTTAAATACTTTCTTGTAAATAAATCCAACAATTATAAAAAGATATATGGTTGCTACGGAGATTAATGCTTCGATAATAATTCCTTTAAAAAAAGGAATTTTATCATATTGTTGTTTTGTTTAGCTTTTAAGAGATCATAAAACCTTTTATCATAAAGAAAATACATGCAGATAAAAAAGCTGCTGCAGGAACAGTTATAACCCAAGCAGCAATAATTTTTTTAATTGCATCTCTTTTAACATATTTAACTCTTTTGGCGCTTTTAAACTCTCTTTTATCTTGTCTTACCTCTTCAATCTTTTCATCAATTGCTTTATATAGTTCAGCAATTCTTACATAATCTGATTTACTTTTTTTCTCTAGTTTCTCTAGCCTTTTAAGCTCCTCTTCATAGGTATCTAAAACTTTTTTATCTTTTTTAAATTTTGCTCTTGTATCACTAATAAATTTTGCTTCAGTAGAATCAAGCCACTCCCTTAAAAACCCTACTCCAAATACTCCACCAACTGCAATGTGAGTTGAAGATACAGGAAGCCCTAATTGACTTGCAAGAATAACAGTAATAGATGCTGCCATAGCTATAGAAAAAGCTCTAACTTGGTCTAACTCAGTAATTTCCGAACCAACTGTTTTTATAAGTCTTGGTCCATAAAGAGCCAATCCCACAGAGATACCAATAGCTCCAACAGCCATAACCCAAAATGGAATTCCAACTTTTGATGAAATTTCATGACTCATTACTGCATCATTTATAGCCGCAAGTGGACCAATTGCATTAGCAACATCGTTTGCACCATGGGCAAAAGAGAGCAGTGCAGCTGAAAAAACTAAAGGAATTGTAAATAGTTTATTTACACCTTCTCTGTTGTTATTGATATTTTCAGAAGCTTTAGCAATTATTGGTTTTACTGAAACATAAACTACTATTGCAATGATTAATCCAATTATTGAAGCTGCAAAAAAATCAAGTTTTATAAGATGTGCAAGACCTTTTAGAATAATATATGTAGAAAAAGCCCATGTCATAATTGCAATTAAAATAGGAACAAATTTCTTAGCAGAGGTTTTTAAATCATCTTTATACATGATTTTTTTCTTTATAAAGAAAAGAAATGCCGCGGCAATTATTCCACCCATAATTGGTGAAATAACCCAAGATACTGCAATTTTTCCCATTGTTCCCCAAGATACAATAGAAAATCCAGCTGCTGCAATTCCTGCTCCCATTACTCCACCAACTATTGAGTGAGTTGTTGAAACAGGTGCCCCAACAGATGTAGCAAAATTAAGCCATAGAGCAGCAGATAATAGTGCTGCTGTCATTGCCCATATAAAAATCTCTGGACTTGTGATAAGTGCTGGATCAATAATCCCTTTTTTTATTGTCTTAACAACATCACCACCTGCAATAAATGCACCTGCTGCTTCAAAAACAGCAGCGATAATTATTGCCCACATTAGAGTCATTGCTTTTGAACCAACTGCAGGACCCACATTGTTTGCAACATCATTTGCACCTATATTCATTGCCATATATGCACCAAATACTGCACCAATAATCAAAAATGTATTATTGTGCATATCCCCGTGAGATGCATAACTCCAAAGAAATACAATAACCACAAAAAGAAGTGCTAGAGAGAACTTTGCAAAGGATGGAAGTGTTTTTTCAGCAGCCTTATCTATCTTATCTAATGTTTTAATATCCAAGTTTAGCCTTTTGTAACTAGTTTGTAACTATAATTTTTTATGATTATATTGGATTTTTATTTACTTACTCTTTAAAAAAGCTTAAAAAATATATTACTAAAATAGTTAATATATAAGTTTTCTCTATAAAATATATATAAAAAAATCAAAAAATATGCTAGAATTTTCTAAAATACTTGACAAAAAGATTTTTTTTCATTAGAATAGTAATAAAATATAGAGTTTATAAATAAAATAAGGAGATTTAAATGAGTATCACAATACTTACTGAAAAAAACTCTCCTAAAATCTCTAAAGTAAAAAAAGAGTTTAACATATTTAGAGTTATTGCTATGAAAAAAGGCAACTTAAATATAATTGAATTTTTCAATAAAGATGGAGCTTTTAGAGGTTTTGGAAGAGATACTAAAGCAGCTTATAAAAGAGCTAAAAGAGCTTTAAAAAACTACTATAAGTAGCAGTCGAGGGTTTTACCCTCTTCTACTTTGTCTTCTATTTCCTGAAGGATTTCTTCTTCTGTTATTGTTATTTCTATCTCTGAAATTACCACTACCTCTTCTATTTGCTTTGCCATTATCTTCTCTTGATCTTTTTAAAAGCTTTTCAATATCATTTTGAGATTTACCAATATTGTTATTACCTTTAACATAAGTATCATTAGTTAATAAAGATGCCAATTTGTGAGCTATTGTTTCTAAATCATACTCTTCTGATAAACTTTCAACTAAATTTACTCCAGAATCATAAACTTTTTGTTCACAGATTTTGCTTTTTAAAGAGTTTGTTTTTTTCTCTTTTACTGAGCTAATATTTGGTATAACTTTTGCTTCTAGTTTTCCACCTGTATCACTTTGAATCTTTTTTATCATTCTAAATTCATGGGGAGTAACAATAGAAACAGCCATACCGTCTTTTCCTGCTCTTCCTGTTCTTCCTATTCTATGAACATAAGACTCTGAATCAAATGGAAGATGATAGTTAAATACGTGAGAAACATCATTTACATCAAGACCTCTTGCAGCAACATCAGTTGCAATAAGAATCTCTAATTTTCCTTTTTTGAAAGAGTTAATAACCTCTTCCCTTTGTCTTTGTTCCATATCTCCATGAAGACCTTTAGCAGAAAAACCTTGAGATACTAAAAAAGTAGATAATCTATCAACCTCTTTTTTTGTTCTACAGAAAATTATAGATTTTTCAGGGTTTTTGAAATCATATAATCTAATTAAAGCATCATCTCTCTCATGCTCTTCTACAACATAAAAAGTTTGTGTAATCTTAGAGTTTGTAATTTCAGATTGAGTTATTGTAATAAATTCAGGTTCTATTAGAATTGATTTTGCCAAAGCTTTGATTGCACTTGGCATTGTCGCAGAGAAGAGAAGTGTTTGTCTCTCTTTTGGCATAAAAGTAAATATCTCTTTTATATCATCTAAGAATCCCATATCAAGCATCTCATCTGCTTCATCTAATACAACAAATTTTGGTGCAATCTTAATTTTTTCATCTCTTAGTAGATCTAAAAATCTTCCAGGAGTTGCAACTATAATACCTGCATTATCAATGTGTTTTAACTGTCTTGAGTAAGATTGCCCACCATAAACAGTAGCAGTATTGATTGAAAGGTTTTTTGCAAATCTAAATAGCTCATCTGATACTTGCATCGCAAGTTCTCTTGTTGGAACTATTACAACTGCCTCTACACTTCCATTTCCATCCAACATATTAATAAGTGGTAATCCAAAAGCAGCAGTTTTCCCTGTACCAGTGTGAGCTTGTCCAACGATATCTTTTCCCGATAAGATAACTGGAATTGCATCTCTTTGAATAGGGCTTGGTTCTTTAAAACCGGCATCGAAAATCGATTTTTGTAACTTTTCTTTAAAGTCGAAATCTTTAAAAGTCATTAGTTTCCTTAATTTTAGTTAATTAATATACACTCTTACAAACATTCATTCATAGAAAGTAGTAAATTAAAACTGATTCAAACGGATAACAGGGCTAATATCGATACTTTAAGTAAATAGTGTATAAGTTGCGGATTGTATCTTAATTTAGCTAAATTTAAGCTTTCATAAAAAAAGTAGAGCTGAACGCCCTACTTTATATTTTAGAGATCATCTAAATTTTTGTAGTTTTCTAGATATTTTGTGTCGTAATTATTTGAGATAAAATCTTTATTTTCCATCATTTTTTTATGGAAAGGAATAGTTGTTTTGATACCCTCTACTTCAAACTCATTTAGAGCTCTTTTCATAATATTAATAGCTTTATTTCTATCTCTTCCCCAAACAATAAGTTTTCCTATCATTGAGTCATAATATGGAGGAACAATATATCCTGTATAAACATGAGAATCTACTCTAACATTTCTTCCACCTGGAACAAACCATTGGTCAACTCTTCCAGGGCAAGGTAAAAATGTATTTGGATCTTCTGCTGTAATTCTAACTTCTATTGCATGACCATTAAATTGGATGTCTTTTTGCTCTGGAAGTTTTTCACCCTCAGCTACTTTAATCATCCACTCAATAATATCAAGTCCTGATACCATTTCTGAAACAGGATGTTCAACTTGAAGTCTAGTATTCATCTCCATAAAATAGATATTTTGTTTATCATCTGCAAGAAACTCAAATGTACCAGCACCTTCATATTTTAGATATTTAGTTGCTTTAACCGCAACATCATGAAGTTTTGCTCTTGTTTCATCATTTAACAAAATTGCAGGAGATTCCTCAATAACTTTTTGGTGTCTTCTTTGTAAAGAACAATCTCTTTCACCAATATGAATTGCATTTCCATGGGAGTCACCAAGAACTTGAACTTCAATATGTCTTGGTTTATTAATAAATCTTTCAAGATACATTGATCCATCACCAAAAGCAGCAAGAGCTTCAGAAGATGCAGCCATAAAGAGTTGCTCAAAATCAGCTTCACTTTTTATAAGTCTCATTCCTCTTCCACCACCACCAGCAGCAGCTTTTGCCATAATTGGATAACCAATCTCTTTAGCAACTCTTTTACCCTCTTCTACTGAACTAATAGTACCTTCTGATCCTGGAACAACTGGAACCCCTGCTCTTACCATCTCTGTTTTTGCTTTTGATTTATCAGCCATTTTTTCCATTACTTCAACAGATGGACCAATAAATTTTATTCCATGAAGTCTGCAAATTTCTACAAAATCTTGGTTCTCTGAGAGGAAACCATATCCAGGAAAAATTGCATCACAACCAGTAATCTCTGCTGCTGTGATTATTGCAGGAATATTAAGATATGAATCTATAGATTTTACATCTCCAATACAAATTGCTTCATCAGCATGCTTTAAATAAGCTGCATTTCTATCTCCTGTAGAGTAGATTGCAACTGACTTTTTACCCATTTCTCTAATAGTTCTAATAGCTCTTTGAACTATTTCACCCCTATTAGCGATTAATATTTTTTTGATTTCAGCCATAATTAAATCTTTGTTATAGTTTTTCTACTTGAAATATTGGCATATCATACTCTACAGGAGATCCATTTTCAACCAATACTTTTGTAATTTTACAATCAAACTCTGCTTCAACTTCATTCATGATTTTCATTGCTTCAAGGATACACAATGTTTGACCTTTTTTAACAGTATCACCCTCTTTTACAAATGATTGAGCTTCTGGAGATGGTGAACTATAAAAAGTTCCAACCATTGGAGAATTGATTGTTTCACCCAGAATAGCAGGTGCAGCTTCTGATGAAATTGGTGCTGCAATTGGAGCAGCAGCAACTTGTGCAGGCGCAGAATAAGAAACAGGAGCAGCAACAACAGTTCCACCCTCAAAACCCCTTTGCATTGAGATCTCAAATTCACCCTCTTTTACTTTTAGCTTATTTAATTCACTTTTATCAAATACCCTTATTAACTCTTTAATCTCTTTAAAATCCATGTCAAACCTCTTTTAATAAATTTCGGGAATATTACCATAATTTTTGTTATAAATTCTTTTATCAAATTTAAAAAAAATGGTTTTTCGGAACAATTTTTATCAAAAATTACTAAAAATTTGAGTAAAATTGATAAAAATCTTTAAAAAATCAAGATTTTATATTTTAGTAATTTTTATACAATTAAAAAGAAATTATTATGAAACTTTTCAAGGAAGAAAATGATTAGCGATTTAAACTTTATAAACATTGCCCATGAGATAGCAAGCGCATCAAAATGTGTTTCTAAACAAGTTGGTGCAGTTATAGTAAAAGATGGTAGAATCTTATCAACAGGATACAATGGAACCCCCTCAGGATATATAAATTGTAGTGATTATTGGAATGGTGAGTATACAAAAGAGCACCATGAATGGTCTAAAACTTATGAAATTCATGCAGAGATGAATGCTCTAATTTGGGCAGCAAGGAAAGGTATTTGTATCGAAAATGCAACAATTTATGTTACTTTGGAACCTTGTAGTGAATGTTCAAAAAACCTAATTGCTGCTGGAATAAAAAGAATTGTATATGATATTCCATATGAACACACAAACTCAGAAGTGGTATCAAAGTTTATAAAAGATAACGGAGTAACAATAGAACAAGTAAAGAGATAAAATATAAATCCTTGAACTCTTCTATTATAAAAATAAATATCATAAGAATCTCATATTAAAATAATAGAATAGCTCAATATGATTATTTCCAAGGAGAATAATAGATGAAAATTGGGCTATTTATCCCCTGTTTTATGAATGAGTTATATCCAAAAAGCTGCATTGCAACACTAAAACTGCTAAAAAGTTTAAACCTTGATGTTGAATATCCAGAGGAACAAACCTGTTGTGGACAACCTATGGCAAATGCAGGTTGTGCAAAAGATATAAAAACATTGGCTTACAAATTTGTTTCTACATTTAGTAAATATGATTATATTGTAGCACCTTCTGGTTCTTGTGTAACTATGGTAAAAGAACATTATAAAGATTTTTTCCATGAAGATGATGAAGAATACAATAAAACAAAAACTTCCATTTATGAGATTTGTGAATTTTTACATGATATTATGAAAATAACTAAACTAGATGTAAAGTTTCCATATAAAGTGGGACTCCACAACTCTTGTCATGGACATAGAGCATTGAAGTTAGGAACTGCTAGCGAACTTAATATCCCATATAACAATAAATTAAGAAATCTTTTAAATCTTGTTGAAGGTATAGAAATTGTTGATTTAAAAAGGGAAGATGAATGTTGTGGTTTTGGAGGAACATTTTGTGTAACCCAAGAGGATGTTTCAGTTGCAATGGGGAAAGATAGAATAAATGATCACCTAGATTCCTATGCACAATTTATAACAGGAGCAGATATGTCATGTCTTATGCACCTAGAAGGGATTATCAATAGAGATAAAAGCCCACTAAAAGTTGTTCATATAACAGAGATTCTTGCAGGAGAGGTACAATGAGTATACATAACCATCCTAAAAAAGCAAAAGAGTTTGTTTCAAATGATGAGAGAATGCATTGGCACGACAAAGCTTTATGGTTTGTAAGGGAAAAAAGAGATAAAGCTTCAAAATCGATACCTGAATGGGAAAAACTAAGGGAATATGCCCAACAAATAAAAACTCATACCATGGCAAACTTAGATAAATACCTCCTTGAGTTTGAAGAAAATGCTACAAAAAGAGGAATTAAAGTACATTTTGCGAAAGATGCAAAAGAGCATAATGAAATCGTTTACAATATTTTAAAAGAACATCAAGTTAAAAAAGTGGTTAAATCAAAATCAATGTTAACAGAAGAGTGCCATTTAAATCCATTCTTAGAAAAAAAAGGCATTGAAGTGGTGGACACAGATTTAGGAGAGAGGATTGTTCAATTTAGAAAAGAGCCCCCTTCTCATATAGTGCTTCCTGCAATTCACTTAAAAAAAGAGGATGTGGCAAAAACTTTTCACAAAGAGCTTGGAACAGATGAAAATAACAGTGATCCCACATATTTAACAAGAGCTGCAAGGGAACATTTAAGAGGAAAATTTTTAGAAGCTGATGCAGGAATCACTGGAGTAAATTTTGCAATTGCAAATACTGGTGGAGTTGTTGTTTGTACAAATGAGGGGAATGCAGATATGGGTTCCTCTTTACCTAAACTTCATATTGCTTGTATGGGAATAGAAAAAATTATCCCAAGATTACAAGATTTGAGTATTTTTACAAGGCTTCTTGCAAGAAGCGCCACAGGGCAACCCATTACAACGTACACTTCTCACTATCATGGAGCAATTGAAAATGGTGAGATGCATATAGTAATAGTTGATAATAATCGAGCCAATTTTTTATCTTCAAATAAATACAAAAAAGCTTTAAATTGTATTAGATGTGGTGCATGTATGAATACCTGCCCCGTTTATAGAAGAAGTGGTGGTCACTCTTATGATTATGTTATCCCTGGACCAATAGGTTCATCTTTAGCAACATTTAGAGATCCAAAATTACACAAAACTTTGAGTTTCGCTTGTAGTTTATGTGGATCATGTTCTAATGTTTGCCCTGTAAAAATAGATCTAGATTCACAACTTTATAATCATAGACAAGATCTATATGAAAAAAATATCATTTCGACAAAAAAAAGAGTTGTTATGAAACTTAGTGTATGGGTGCTAAATAGCCCCATTCTATTTTCAATTTTGGGAAAAATCACTAGAAAAATAGTCCCTTTGATTCCAAAAAAAATCATCTACAATAGATTTAATATTTGGGGAAAACAAAGAGATATTCCTAATATGCCAACAAAAAGTTTTAAAGAACTTTATAAAGAAGGATCTATAGATGTCAAGTAAAGAAAAAATATTAAAAGAGATAAGAAAAAACAATCTTGCAAAAGATATGGGTTTACCAGCATATATTAATTTCGGTATTAAATTTGAGAATCCCTATAAAACTTTTTGTGAAATGATTCAAAGTGTTGGAGGAGATGCTATTTGTATAAAAGAAGAATCCCTTTATGACACTATTAAAAAGTTATATCCAAATGAAAACAATATAGCTTCCAATCTTGAAGAATTGAAAGAAAAGTTTCTTGATACAAATTTAGAAAATGATCCCCACAACTTAAACACAGTTGATTTAGCAATTGTAAAAGGAGAATTTGCAGTGGCAGAAAATGGTGCTGTTTGGGTAAGTAATAAAAGCAATAGGCATAGAGCATTATATTTTATAGCTCAAAATATCATACTTGTGGTAAAAAAAGAGGATATAGTAAATAATATGCACGAAGCCTATGAAAAAATCGATTTTGATGATTTAACTTATGGGGTTTTTGTAAGTGGTCCTTCAAAAACAGCAGATATTGAACAATCACTTGTAATTGGTGCCCATGGACCAAAATCTGGATATGTGATTTTTCTTGAATAATGCTATAATTGACCCAAAAGGTTAATATGAAAAAAATTACAGTTCTTTTCTTGCTTTTTCTTAGTTTTACCTATCTATACGGTAAAGAGGTTCTATTTCTTAACTCCTATCATAAAGGTTACAAATGGAGTGATGATATTATACAAGAGGTAGAAAAAAAATTAAAACCTCTAAAAGATGTAGAGCTTACAGTTTTTTATATGGATACAAAAAGAATAATGACCCCATCATACATAGAAAAACTTGCAAGCCTTTATGAAGAACAATTAAAAAATAGAAAATTTGATTTGGTTATAGCTAGTGATAATAGTGCTTTTGAATTTGTTTTAGAGCAAAAAAACAGACTTTTTAAAAATACCCCTATACTTTTTTGTGGAATAAATAACTTTGATAAAACCCTTATTGAAAAAAGTATTTTTAAAGATGAAATTAGTGGGATAGAAGAACAAGTAGATTTGGAAAAAAATTTTGAACTAATATTAGATTTACAACCTGAATTAAAAAACCTACTTATTATAAATGATAAATCAAAAACAGGTCTTGCCATGAAAAAAGACCTAGAATCAATCATAAAAAAATACTCTAAAAGATTAAACATCGAATATATTGATAATATGGATATAGATCATCTAAAAAATAAGATAAGTAACTTAAAAAAAGACACAGCAATTCTTTTGGTACTTTTGTTTAAAGATGGAACAGGAAAATATTTCACCTATAAAAATGGTGTTCAGCAAATAAGAGCAGTAAGTCACGTACCAATCTATGGATTATGGGACTTTTATCTTGATTATGGTGTTTTAGGTGGCCTTGTGACCTCTGCAATTGCACAAGGTGAAGCTGTAGGAGATATGGCAATTAGAGTTTTAAATGGAACACCTATAAAAGAGATACCTATAGTTGAAAAATCTCCAAATAAATATCTTTTTGATTATAACGAAATAAAAAGATTTGATTTAGATGTTGATGGGATTGGAAGAGATTATGAGATTATAAATGAACCCTATAGTTTTATAAAAGCCCACACAAAAATAGCTGTAATTGCACTAACAATCATAGCAATACTTCTTATTATGATTTTTTCCATGAGAGCAAATATAAGAAGAAGAATAGTTGTGGAAAAAGCCCTTCAAAACAGAATAAAGTTTGACAAAGTTTTAGTTGATACTCTTCCAAATCCAATCTATTATAAAAATAAAGATGGGAAATTTTTAGGTTGTAATAGAGCTTTTTCAGAACTTTTAAATATTTCGAAAAGTGAGGTTATAGGAAAAACTGCAAAAGATTTTTTCTCTTTGGAGATTGCTTTAAAGAATCAACAAATAGATCAAGAACTATTAAAAACATTAGGAACAAATAGTTCTGAGATGACTCTTCATACCCCTGATAATCACATGAAACATATCATTATAAATAAAGCAGTATATCTAAACAATGATGGTTCAATTGGAGGAATTGTTTGTGTAATGGATGATATTACAGAGAGGATGCAACAAAAACAGTTTCTTATTCAACAATCAAAACTAGCAGAGATGGGAGATATGGTAGCAGCAATTGCCCACCAATGGAATGAACCCCTTGTTGAACTTTCAGCTCAAGTACAAGATATACAAACCTCTTTTTTATTAAATGAGCTTAAAGGAGCACAGGTAAAAGAGTTTGTAAATGATTCAATGGTACAGCTAAAATATATGTCAAAAACCCTAAGTGACTTTAGAAACTTTTTAAAACCCTCTACAAAAAAGACTCTTTTTTCAATAAGAAAAGCCTTTGAAGAGATTTTTGAAATTTTAGGTAAACAGATATATTATTCAAATATCAATCTAAAATTTAATTATGACTACAAAAGTGATGAACTATTAATATATGGTTATGAAAATGAGTTTAAACAAGTATTACTCAATCTAATCAATAATGCAAAAAATAAAATAATTGAAAAAAACTCTATAGAGAAGTACAATCTAATCATAAATATCCTTTATTGTGAAAACTTTACTACAATAGAGATTATTGATGATGGGGGAAATATTGATGAGAATATTGTGGATAAGATCTTTGAACCCTATTTTACTACCAAAAAAGATGGAACAGGCTTTGGTTTATATATGGCAAAAGTTATAATTGAAGATAAAATGGGTGGAATAATAACTGCACAAAACAGAGATAAATATGTAGTTTTTACAATCAAAATGCCTCATAGAAAGGAATAAAATGAAAATATTACTTCTTGAAGATAATAAAAAACTAAATAGTACAATCAAAAAAAGGCTTGAGTTAAAAGGGTATAAAATATCTAGCTTTATAGATGGTCAAGAGGCATTAGATAATATAACTGAGGGTTTTAGTTGTTTTATTTTGGATATAAATGTTCCAAATATAGATGGGATAACAATTTTAAAAAAGATAAGAACCTATTATAGTGATGTTCCTATAATCATAATAAGTGCAACGGTTGAACTTGATATGATAAAAGATGCTTATGATTTGGGTTGTAGTGAATATCTTAAAAAACCTTTTTTTATTGATGAGCTTGAGATAAAAATAGAAAAACTTTGTCAGATTAAAGATGAAAAAATAATATTTGATGAAAACTGTTTTTTTGATTATAAGTCTTCAACTATCTCTATAGATAATGAACTTATTAGATTAACAAAAAAAGAGAGGCTACTTATGAATCTTTTTTTAACTAAAAAAAATCAAGTGATTACCTATAATGCCATAGAAAACTATGTCTGGGAAGGTTCTTTTGCCTCAATTGATTCTATTAGAAGTTTAGTTAGACGGCTAAGAAAAAATTTAAAAAAAGAGTATATAGAAACTGTTGTTGATACTGGTTACATTTTTACCTGTATATAATAAAAGAGAATCAATTTCATTTTAAAATAAAAAATATCATATCTTTTTCATTTGGTATCGTTACAATCTACTTTGAGAGACAAAACGAAAAGGAGATCACAATGAAAATGTTTGGTAAATCTACTAAACTGCTTCTTGCTGCTGCATTAATTGCAGGACTGGGAACAGAAGCACTAGCAAAAAAAGTTTACAAATGGAAACTAGCAACTACATGGGGACCAACTCTACACCCTTTTATTGATGCCCCTACAAAAATGGCAAAAATGGTTG
This sequence comes from Halarcobacter ebronensis, assembly GCF_013201825.1. Classification (NCBI taxonomy): domain Bacteria; kingdom Pseudomonadati; phylum Campylobacterota; class Epsilonproteobacteria; order Campylobacterales; family Arcobacteraceae; genus Halarcobacter; species Halarcobacter ebronensis. The sequence continues at coordinate 137,252 of NZ_CP053836.1, read as the reverse complement.
AAGAGATGTCAGATGGAAGACTAATAATTAGAGTAGATGCTGCAAATAAGCATAAAGCTCCTCTTGGTGTATTTGATATGGTTAAAGGTGGTCAATATGAGATGGGTCACTCTGCATCATATTATTGGAAAGGTAAAGATATTAATACCCTACCATTTTCTACAATGCCTTTTGGTATGACTACACCTGAACAATACTCTTGGTTCTACTATGGTGGAGGTATGGAATTAATGGAAAAAGTTTATAAAAAACATAATCTATTATCATTCCCAGGAGGAAGCTCTGGAAACCAAATGGGTGGTTGGTTTAGAAAAGAGATCAAAACTGTTGATGACCTAAAGGGACTTAAAATGAGAATACCAGGATTTGCTGGTGAGATCATGGCAAAACTAGGATTAACTGTTACAAATATTGCTCCAGGTGAATTATATACTTCACTTGAGAGAGGAACAATTGATGCACTAGAATGGGTTGGACCAGGTATGGATATCAATATGGGATTCCATAAAATTGCTCCTTATTACTATACAGGATGGCATGAACCAGGATTAGATTTACAATTTTTAATCAACGAAAAAGCTTTTGAAAAATTGCCAAAAGATCTACAAGAGATTTTAGTTGTTGCAATGAAAGCAAGTGCTTTTGATATGTATCTGCAAAACTATCATATGAGTGCAGAAGCGTGGGCTTCAATTGAAAAAGATTATCCAAATATTAAAATTGAAACTTTCCCTAAAGCAGTTATGGATGCTATGAAAAAAGCGAATACTGAATTAAGAAAAGAGATGACAGCAAATGATCCTTTATTAAAAGAGATTTTAGATTCTCAAGAGGCTTATCAAAAGAAAGTTAGAAAATGGACAGAGATGTCTGATTATATCTACTTAAAAGATAACCTATAGCATATTCCCCCTTAAGGGGGTTTACTATATACTAAATAAGCAATATAAATGTAATTTTATTATATTTATCTTACTTATTAAAAAATATCCAAAGGACGTTTTATGTTGTTGAAATTAGAGCGTGGTTTCGATAAATTTGCAAATTTTATTGGAACAATCACAGCTATAGCAATGGTACTTATGATATTAAATGTATTTTATGATGTAGTTATGAGATACTTTTTTAAGTCAGGCTCTATTGCGATGCAAGAGATGGAGTGGCACCTATTCTCTGTTATTATTCTTATTGGTATTGCCTATACCTTAAAAGAGGATGGTCATGTAAGGGTTGACCTTATTTATGACAAATTAACACCTAGAAAAAAAGCAATGATTAATATGATTGGTTCTATTATTTTTATTTTACCTATTGCAATTTTAGTAGGGCTTAGTTCAATTGACAATGCAGTTGAAGCTTTTCATTCAATGGAACAAAGTGGTGATCCAGGAGGGTTACCTTATAGATGGATTGTAAAATCACTTATACCTTTATCATTTTTACTTTTGATTATCACTACAGTTGGTTTTTTTATTAAAAATCTAAATGTATATAAAGGGATTAGTGAAGAGTCAAGTAATTACAACTTAAAAGAAGATATGCAACACCTAAAATGCGATTTAGAAGAGCATAGATTTCATATTGTAAATATAGATGGTAAAGAAGATGAAGAACAGGAGAGTAAAAAATGATTGGTATAGTGATGTTCTTTACAGCACTTTTTATGCTGATTATTGGTTTCCCTGTTGCTTTTACTTTTGCTGCTGTTTCTGTATTTTTTGGGATACTTGCAGGATTTATTGAAGTTTTCTCTAATGCAGATCAAAGTGATGCAATAATTTCACTAATCCAAAGTGGATGGAGTGAAGGTATCTCAATGTTTGATTATATGCCATTTAGAATCTTTGCTATTCAACAAAGTACTATCCTTATGGCAATTCCTATGTTCATCTTTATGGGAATTATTTTGCAAAAAACTGGTCTTGCTGAAAAACTTCTTGAATCTATGGGATTTTTATTTGGAGAGATTAGAGGTGGAGTTGCCATATCAACAGTATTAGTTGGAACTTTACTAGCTGCTTCAACAGGAGTTGTTGGAGCTTCAGTTGTTGCTATGGGAGTTATTTCTCTTCCTGTTATGTTAAAGTATAAGTATAAGACAGAACTTGCTGCCGGAACAATTTGTGCTTCTGGAACACTTGGGCAGATTATTCCGCCTTCAATTGTATTGATTATCTTAGGGGATGTTTTTCAAGTTCCTGTTGGTGACCTTTTTAAAGCAGCACTTACACCAGGACTTGCCTTAGTTGGTGCATATATTATTTTTATTTTAATAGTCTCATATCTAAATAAAAATTTAGCTCCTGCAATTCCTGCTGATCCAAGTAGAGGGACAAAGAAAAAACAAGTTTTAAGAGCTTTAGTTGATATTATCCCTTCACTAACACTAATTATTTTAGTTTTAGGTTCTATTTTTGAAGGGGTGGCAACTCCAACAGAATCAGCTGCAGTTGGTTGTTTAGGTGCAGTTTTATTAGCTTTGATATATAAAACTTTTTCTATATCAATGGTAAAAGAAGCCTCTTTAGAAGCAGTTAAAATCACCTCTATGGTATTTGGTATCCTAATTGGGGCGACTGCATTTTCTATGGTGTTCTCATATACAGGTGGTGATGAAATAGTTGAACATATCATGTTAAGTCTTCCAGGTGATGGGAAATGGACTTTTGTAATATTTACTATGATTGCCATATTATTTCTTGGTTTCTTTATTGATTTTATTGAGATTTCATATATTATTATCCCAATTTTATTGCCTGTTGCAGAAACTCTTGGGATAAATCCAATTTGGTTTGCAATTTTAATTGCTATGAATTTACAAACCTCATTTTTAACCCCACCTTTTGGTTTTTCTCTCTTTTATCTAAAGGGATGTGCTCCAGCAGGAGTAACCACTGCTCAAATATATAGGGGAGTTATCCCATTTATTCTAATACAGATTATTGTATTAGCAATTGTTGCCTTCTTCCCAGAAATTTTTGGAATGACTTCAGATATGTAAGGGAAAAAATGTCACACTGTCTAGCTTTAATTAATAATATAATATTTCGACAGTGTGATATAATGTACTCGTTTATAAACGATCCTCAACAAAGAATATATACTGTTCCTAGGCTTGAATAATAAACATTTATAAATTCACAATTTAAAAATTATTTAAAGGATTTAAAATGTTAGAAGGAAAATATCAAGACTTCTATAATCAAATTTCAATAGTTATTGATAAAAATAAAATTTTTACAGATAAGTTGCATACTTTAGCATATGGTACAGATGCCTCTTTTTATAGACTTATTCCAAAAATTGTTATAAAAACAGATACATCAAAAGAGGTAGAAGAGATACTAAATCTTGCAAATAAGTTAGAACTTAGTGTTACTTTTAGAGCAGCTGGAACCTCTTTGTCAGGGCAAGCAATTAGTGACTCTATTTTAATAGTAACTTCTAGAAACTTTAGGGGTTTTAAAGTTTCACCCAATAAAGAATATATCTCTTTACAACCTGCATTAACAGGGCAAGAAGCAAACAATATTTTAGCAGCTTATTCAAAAAAAATTGGACCAGATCCTGCTAGTATAAACTCTGCCATGATTGGAGGAATTGCTGCAAATAATGCTTCAGGAATGTGCTGTGGGATTTCACAAAACTCATATAAAACTCTAAAATCTATGAAACTTATTTTTGTAGATGGAACAAAACTTGATACAGCAGATGAAAAAAGTAAAGACGAATTTAGAATTACTCATGGAGAGTTTTTAGAAGAGCTGAAAAAAATCTCTAATGAGACTAAAAAAGATGAAGAGTTAAGAGCAAAAATTGAGAAAAAGTTTAAAATAAAAAATACCTGTGGTTACTCTTTAAATGCTTTAATAGATTTTGAAGATGAGTTTGAAATCCTTCAACATCTAATAATAGGAAGTGAAGGAACTTTAGCTTTTATTGAGGAGATAACCTATGAAACAGTAGAAGATTTAAAAGATAAAGCAAGTGCCCTAATCTACTTTAAAAATGTTGAAGAAGCCTGTAAAGCAGTTACAAAACTAAAACTTGCAAGGGATGCAAAAAAGATTGTTGTTGATGCCGTTGAACTTATGGACAGAGCAGGATTAAAAAGTATTGAAAATGATCCAGCTATGCCAGAGTTTATTAAAGATTTTGATAAAGAGGTTACCGCTTTACTTATTGAGACAAGAGCAATAAGTGACAAAGCTTTAGACAAACAGATTAAACAATTAGAGAAACTTCTTAAAGAATTTGAAGTTGTAAGAGATATCTATTTTACAAAAGATGTTGCAGAGTACACAATGTATTGGAAAATAAGAAAAGGTCTTTTCCCTGCAGTTGGAGCTGTAAGAAAAACAGGAACAACTGTAATTATTGAAGATGTGGCTTATCCAATAGAGGTTTTGGCACAAGCTACTTTAGAACTACAAGAGTTATTTAAAAAACATAATTATACAGAAGCCCTTATTTTTGGGCATGCCCTAGAAGGAAATTTCCACTTTGTTTTTACCCAAGACTTTTCAATAGAAGAGGAGGTTAAAAGATATGATTCTTTTATGAATGATGTGGTAAATCAAGTTGCTGTAAAATACCAAGGAAGCTTAAAAGCAGAACATGGTACAGGAAGAAATATGGCAGCTTTCATTGAAGTAGAGTGGGGGAAAACTGCCTATATTATGATGAAAAGAATCAAAAGTTTATTTGACCCTAAAAACCTTTTAAATCCTGGTGTAATAATTAATGATGACAAAGAGGCACACCTTAAAAATCTAAAAGCACTACCAGCAACTAATGAGTTAGTTGATAAATGTATTGAGTGTGGTTTTTGTGAACCAACCTGCCCTTCAAACGATTTAACTTTAACTCCTAGACAAAGAATTGTAGTAAATAGAGAGATATCAAGACTTCAAGAAGCAGGAGAATATGAAGAGGCAAAAGAGTACTTAAAACTCTATCAATATGATGGTTTGGAGACCTGTGCCGCTTGTTCTTTATGTTCAACTGCCTGTCCTGTAAAAATTGATACGGGAAGTTTGACAAAATATCTAAGAGCAGAACAAATCTCTCCAAGAGCAGATAAAATAGCAACTGCAATTGCAAATAATTACAAAGCTACACTACAAGGTATGAGGATAGGATTAAAAGGGGTAAATTTAGTTCATAAAATACTTGGTACTTCTAGTTTAGAAGCTATTGCTTCCACTTTTAGAGATTGGTCAAGAGGAACCCTTCCAAAATGGACTCCATACTTGCCAAAAGGTATAAATATTAATACTAGATTTGAGCAGCAAGTATTAGAGAAAAAAGTTGTCTATTTTCCTTCTTGTATAAATAGAAGTATGGGAAGAAATAGTAAATCTACAGTTGATGAAGAACTTTTTGATTTAACAGTAAAACTTCTAAAAAAAGCTGGGTTTCAAATAATATTCCCAGAAGAGATGGATAAACTTTGTTGTGGTATGCCATTTTCATCTAAAGGGTACAAAGATCAAGGAAAAATAAAATCTGATGAGTTGGAAGAGGCTTTGAAAAAAGCAAGCAAACAAGGAGATTATCCTATTTTATGTGATATGAGTCCATGTACAAAAACAATGATTGGAAATTTTGGTTCAAGATTAAAAATTTATGAACCAATTGAGTTTGCCCTTGAACACCTAACAAAAGAGTTAGAGTTTACAAAAATTGATGAACCAATTACTATACATACAACTTGTAGCTCAAGAAAAATGGGACTTCATGAGAAATTTATTGAGTTAGCAAATATGTGCTCAACAAAAGTTATAGTACCTCAAAATGTAAAATGTTGTGGGTTTGCAGGAGATAGAGGTTTTACCTATCCTGAATTAAATGATTCTGCCCTTAGATTTTTAAAAGAAGAGACAAAAGAGGCTAAATATGCTTTTTCTACTTCTAAAACTTGTGAGATTGGTCTTAGTGAACACTCAAACTTGGATTATAACTCTATTTTTTATCTAATAGACAAAGTTACAAAAAGAAAAAATCACTAATTCCTTTTTATAAAACAGATATTTACTATTTATTTGGTAAAATATCTGTTTTTAACAGAAAGGATTTAAATGAAAAAAGTAATAGTTGCCCTTCTTATCTCAATTTCTGCTCTATTTGGAGAGTTTGTAAATGGTATCGCCATAACTGTAAATGATGATCCAATAACTCTATATGATATTCAGAAAAAAGAGATTGAACTAAATGTATCGAAAGATAAAGCAGTAAGTGAACTAATTGATGAAACTTTGTTTAATCAATTAATAAAAAAGTACAATATAACTGCTGACCTTTTTGATGTTAATAACTATTTAGAAAAAGTAGCTGCTTCAAATGGAATGGATTTATATACTTTTAAATCTGTTGTAAAACAAAGATTTAATGATTATGAAAAGTATGAAGAACAAACAAGACAACAAATCATTAGACAAAAACTAATTGATAAATTAGTTAGAGGGAATATTAAAATTGCTACAGAAGAAGATTTAAAAATCTATTATGAAAATAATCCAAGTATGTTTAACCTAGCTAATAATGTAAAAGCTGTTCAATATACTTCTAAAGATAGAAATAGCTTAATGTCAGCTATGAATAATCCAATGGCTGCTATTGATGGGGTAACAAAAAGCAATGTTCAACTAAATCAAGAGAGCATGAACCCGCAAATTAGATACTTAATCAGTCAAACTGAAGTAAATCAATTTACAGCAATATTTACTATGGAAAAAGAGTATACAACTCTTTTATTAACAGAAAAAAGTGATGAAAAAACACTTAAATTTGAGGATGTAAAAGATAGAATTTTTAACATCTTAATGCAAGATAGAGAACAAAAATATTTAAAAGACTATTTTGAAAAAATGAAACTATCTGCAGAGATTAACATAATTAGATAAAAAAGGAAATAGATGTCAGGAATGTTTGAAGTAATTATTGGTTTAGAAGTACACGTACAATTAAATACCAAATCAAAACTTTTTTGCTCATGCGCAACAAGTTTTGGAGAAGAGCCAAATACAAATGTTTGCCCAACTTGCTTGGGTTTACCAGGAGCACTTCCTGTATTAAATAAAGAGGCTGTTCATAAGGCTATTATGTTGGGAACTGCACTTAAATCTGTAATAAACAAGACATCTATTTTTAACAGAAAAAATTACTTTTACCCTGATTTACCAAGTGGATACCAAATCTCTCAGTTTGAAGTGCCTGTTGTAGGACTAGGTGAACTACTTATTGATTTTGAAGATGGTAGTAGCAAAAAAATTGGAGTTACAAGAGCACACTTAGAGAATGATGCGGGGAAAAATATCCATGCAGGTGATGTTTCTCATGTGGATTTAAATAGAGCAGGGACTCCACTTCTTGAAATAGTTTCTGAACCAGATTTAAGAAGTGCAGAAGAGGCAATTTTATATTTGAAAAAACTTCACTCAATTGTAAGATACCTTGGAATTAGTGATGCAAATATGCAAGAGGGTTCTTTTAGATGTGATGTTAACGTATCAATTAGACCAAAAGGTGATACTAAACTTTACACTAGATGTGAAATAAAAAATATGAACTCATTTAAGTTTATTGAAAAAGCTATCAAATATGAAGTTAACAGACAAATAGAGGCTTGGGAAGATGGTGTTTATGAAAAAGAGGTTGTTCAAGAGACTAGACTTTTTGATGTAAATATGGGAGAGACTAGATCAATGAGAGGTAAAGAGGATGCGGCTGATTATAGATATTTCCCAGATCCAGACCTGCTTCCTCTTATTTTGACAGATGAGATGATTGAAAAATACTCAAAAATTCCAGAGCTTCCAGATGAGAAAAAAGAGAGATTTGTTAAAGAGTTTGAAATCAAAGAGTATGATGCATCAGTAATTACAAGTTCTTTAGAGATGGCAAACTATTTTGATGAGATGATGAAAGAGAGTATCAACTCTAAAAATGCAGTTACTTGGTTAACTGTTGAGCTACAAGGTAGATTAAAAGAGGGAATTACTCTTGAGAACTCTCCTGTTGATGCAAAAACTTTAGCAAAACTAATCTCTAGAATAGATGATAATACAATCTCAGGGAAAGCTGCAAAAGAGGTTTTAGATTATCTAATGGAAAATAGTGAAGAGGTAGATGCAGTTATTGAAAAACTTGGACTTAAACAGGTTTCTGATGATGGAGCACTATTAGAGATAATTGATGGTATTTTAGCTGCAAATGAAGATAAAGTTGCAGAGTATAAAAGTGGAAAAGAGAAGATGTTTGCTTTCTTTGTTGGTCAAGTTATGAAGATATCAAAAGGTAGTGCAAACCCACAAAAAGTAAGTGCTCTTTTAAAAGAGAGATTAGCATAAGCAAAGTAGTTTTACTACTTTGCCTTTCTTAATGAAAAAAGAAGTAAAAAAGAGATTATAGACAAAATTGCTGCTACTAAAAAAGGTAGATGCATATTATTAAATTTTCCTGCAATAAATCCAGATAAAATTGGTGCTGTTCCTGCTCCCATCCATCTTAAAAAGTTAAATCCTCCAGAGATTATATTTTTTTCAAAGTTTACCTCCATTACATAAGAGGTTAAAACAGAGTTATTAATTCCAGATAATAGCCCAGACAGTATTATTAACATACTCATCAGAGCCTTTGATTCAACATTCATAATAATAAATAAAATTAGAGCAAAAATTAGTATGGTTACTGGAATTATCTGTTTTACCTCATATAAACTCTCTAACTTTGTACTAATAACAATAGAACCACAAGCAAGAGCTAATCCCCAACCAAAAAATAGTAGACCCATCTCCACAGGATTTAAGTTTACAACCAAAGGTGAATATGCAAGAATTACAATAAAACCATAAAAATAAAGCATTGCAGAAAAAGAAATAAGTATAAATTTTCTGTTTGTAAAAAGTGCTTTTAAATCCTCTAGTTTTACACTCTTTCTTTTGTTATCATTGGGAACTTTTACAAAAAATAGTACAGCAATAAAAGCGCATAAAGATAATATTCCTGTAGCTAAAAAAGGAAACCTCCAAGAGTGTTCACCTAAAAAACCACCAAGTAGTGGACCAGCAGAGATTCCAAAACCAATTGCTCCTTCAAATAGTCCAACTGCTTTATGATACTCATTTGAAAGTGCAATTAATATTATAAGTGCCGTTGCAAAGAATAGGGCATTTGAAAAGCCCCAACCTGCCCTATATAAAGATAAATCTACTATTGAAGTTGCAAAAGAGCAAAGGGTTGCAAAAAGAGCAACAAGCCCAAGTCCAGTTGCCATAACTCTTTTATCTCCAAATTTAACGGCAAGTACACCAGCAGGTAACATCATAAAAGCCATCATAAAAATATAGGCGCTAAAAAGCATCTCAACTTGCCAATGATTGGCACCCAATTTTAGAGCAATATCTGGCAAAATAGGGTCAACAACACCCATTCCCATAAAGGCTAAAAAGATTGATAAAACTGTAATATTTCTACCAAATGATCTATTTTTCACTATTATACCTGTCTATATTCAAAGATATTTTATCAAGAAGAATAAAAAACTTTTCAACCTCTTCGTATGAAATATCATAAAGTATAGCTTCTCTAAAATATTGTATTGAAGGCTGAGTAACATTTACAGCCTCTTTTCCTAATGAAGTTAAGGTTATAATCTTTGATCTTTTATCATTTTTTGCATATTTTCTTAATATATAACCTTTTTTTTCTAACACATCTAAGGTTCTTGATATGGTAGTTTTATCTTTTCCAAGGTGAAATCCCAACTCATTTTGATTGATTAAACTTTCAGATTCAATCATATATAAAATTGCTCTTTGTTCAGGGGCAATATCAAACTCCTTTAGAGTTTTTGATAGAGATTGATTTATTTTATTTGCAATTTGTGATATCTTTAAAGGCAGAGACAATTTCAATTTATTTTTCATATTAACTCCTTATGAAATAGTTGCATATACAACTTTATAAACAACTTAAATAAATTTACAAAATTGTAAGGATAAATTGAAAAAAACAGAGCTCTTTTTTAAACCTATTCAAAAGAGTTAAAAAGCAAGATTTTGATAATATCATATATAGTTTTTAAAAAAGGTTTCCTATGGCAGAGATTGCAGTTATTGGTGCAGGAAAATGGGGACAAGCCCTTCATTTTGCACTTAGCCAAAAGCAAGAGTGTTTTATAACATCAAGAACAAAAAGAGATATTAAAAATTTTGTTTCACTAGAAAAGGCCCTTGAGTGCCAACACTTGGTTATTGCAATACCAGCACAAGAGATTAGAGAGTGGCTAAAAAATAATTTCATATATACAAAAGGACAAAAAATCTTAGTTGCAGCCAAAGGGATTGAGGCAACAACTGGTGAATTTCTAAATGAAATATATTCTGATTATGTTCCTGAAAAAAATATTGGTTTTATCTCTGGTCCCTCTTTTGCAGCAGAGGTAATTCAAGGACTTCCTTGTGCCCTTGTACTAAACTCAACTTCAAAAAAAGTATATGATAAATTCAAACCTTTTTTCCCAGATTTTATAAAAGTTTATTATAGCTCAGATGTAACAGGAGCTGAAATAGCAGGTGCATACAAAAATGTATTGGCAATTGCAAGTGGTATTTGTGATGGCTTACATTTAGGAAATAATGCAAGGGCATCACTAATCTCAAGAGGACTTGTGGAGATGCAAAGATTTGGAAAAAAATTTGGTGCTAAAAAATCATCATTTATTGGACTTAGTGGAGCAGGGGATCTATTTTTAACTGCAAGTAGTACTCTTAGTAGAAACTATAGAGTTGGATTAGGACTTGCAAAAGGGGAGAAACTTGAAAATATTCTAAAAGAGTTGGGAGAAGTAGCAGAGGGAGTTAAAACAGCTGAAGCTATTTATAAACTCTCAAGTGAACACTTTATTTATTCTCCTATTGCAAGAGAAGTAAAACTTATTTTAGATGGAAAACCTCCAAAAGAGAGTTTAAAAGATTTGATAAGCGACTAAAATGCAGAATATCTCATTTTATAATCTCTGTTTAAGCCTACTTCCTTTGATTGTAGTTTGGTACTATTACAAAAAGTGGACTAACAACTCAACAGAGATTATAGTTGCAACCCTTAGGATGCTTGTACAACTTATAGCTATTGGGTATGTTCTTATTTTTATTTTTGAGAATAAAAATATATATTTGGGTCTTTTTATTATCACTTTTATGATTATTGTCTCATCTTTTATAGCCTTAAGAAATACAAATGATAAAAGTAAAAAACACTATTTACAAATCTTTGTAGCTATTTTGGGAGCAGGACTTATAAATCTTTTTATAATAATTTTAGTATTGAAGCTAGAATATACCTATGAACCAAGATATATTATTCCTCTATCAGGAATGATCTTTGCAAATACAATGAATGCACTCTCCCTTGCAATTGAAAGATTTGAAAAAGAGTCTTTAAGAGAAGAGAGCTTTGAAAAAGCAAGGGAGATAGCTTTTAAAGCCTGTTTAATACCGCAAATAAATGCTTTACTTGCAGTGGGACTTGTTTCTCTTCCTGGAATGATGACAGGACAAATACTCTCAGGTGTTGATCCTTTAATAGCTGTAAGATATCAAATAATGATAATGACTATGGTGCTTTCAAGCGCAGGACTTAGTACAATTATCTATTTTTTAATAAAAAGAAAAGCCTAAACTTTTTGTTTATGTATCTCGCCCCACAAATACAACTGCTTTAAGATAGGTTTTAAACTCATTCCATAATCTGTTAATGAGTACTCAACTTTAGGCGGAACTACAGGATAAACAACCCTTTGTACAATTCCATCTTTTTCAAGTTCTCTTAGTTTTTGTATTAGCATCTTTTGAGTAACGTTTGGAAGTAGTTTTTGAAGTTCATTAAACCTTTTTGTTTCACTTCTTAAATACCATAAAATTAATATTTTCCATTTTCCTGCTAATATATCAAGTGCTGTTTCAACTGGACACTTCTCACCATTTTCATTAAATTCTTCAATTTTATTCATAACAAACTCTCCCAAAACACCATAAAAGTATCTTTTTAGTAAGTACCTGTTTTTTTTGTAAGTACTTGTTCTTTGTTACTATTTTAGCTAAAGTTTTAAAATAAATCAAAAGGCAAAAGGGGTATTTATGAAAGCTTATGTTGTAGAAAAAGTTGAAGATAAAAGATTTATCTCAGGAGTTAAAGAGCTTGAGATACCAAAAATAGAAGATAGTGAAATATTAATAAAAACGCAATATTCATCTCTTAATTATAAAGATGCACTAAGTTCTGTAGGAAATCCAGGAGTTACAAGAGTTTTTCCCCATACAACAGGGATTGACATTTCAGGGATTGTTGAAGAATCAAAAGATGAGAAGTTTAAAAAAGGGGACAGGGTAACTGTTACTGGATATGATTTGGGAATGAATACAAATGGTGGTCATGCCCAATTTGTAAAGGTACCTTCTTCATGGGTAATAAAAACTCCAACGAATCTAAGCTCAAAAGAGATAATGACCTATGGTACAGCTGGACTTACAGCAGCACTAAGTGTAAATGAACTACTAAATAATGGCATAAAAAATGGAAAAATTTTAGTCTCTGGGGCAACAGGAGGCGTTGGAAGCATTGCTGTAGCTATTTTAAGCAAATTAGGTTTTGAGGTAACTGCTATTTCAGGGAAAGAAGAAAAAATACCATTTTTACAAGAGCTTGGAGCAAAAGAGGTAATACTTAGAAAAGATTTTGATGTGGAAAATAGTAAACCACTTGGTAGTGAAAAATATGATGGTATGATTGATACAGTCGGAGGAAATATTTTAGTACAGGCACTTAAAGTATTAAAATATGATGGGGTTGCAACTTGTTGTGGATTAACCTCATCTTTTGAACTTCATACAAATGTTTTCCCATTTATTTTAAGAGGTGTTAGATTAATAGGAATTGACTCAGTTGAGTGCTCTATAAATAAAAAAGAGAAAGCTTGGGAAAAACTAGCAAGTGAGTTTAAAATTGACTCTTTAAATAGTTTAACAACTGAAATCACTTTAGAAGAGATATCAGATGCCTATAAAAAACTACTTTCAGGGGAAGCTGTAGGAAGATATTTGGTTAGAGTAGAATAATTTCTACTCTAATACGCAGTTTGGATCTTTTGTAATTTTTATATTATTATCTTTTGCGTATTCTCTTCCCCAATCATGAAGTTGTTCAAGAATAGGAATGAGTTTTTGCCCAGCAGAGGTTAATTTGTACTCAACTTTTGGAGGGACTATAGGATATACAAGCCTCTCAACAACTCCAGCATTTTCGAGCTCTCTTAACTGTTGAGTTAACATCTTTTGACTTATGTCTGGTATCATCTTTTTGATTTCACCATTTCTTTTTATATCTTTTCTCAAAACCCAAATTACCATACTCTTCCATTTTCCACCAATAATATCTGTTGCCAATTGAAAAAAACAGTTATAATTTTTACTTTCCATTATATACCTTTGGAGTTTTCTAAATTTTAATATATAGTTACTTAAAGGTAACTATAAAACTTTTTAGTACATACTTGATTTTTTGTACCTTTTTAGATAAAATCTTTTCCATTAATAAATATGAAAGGATTTTTTATGGCAGGATATATTGAATTGACAGCTGAAAATTTTGACTCTACAGTAGAAAAAGGTGTATCTTTTGTAGATTTCTGGGCTCCTTGGTGTGGTCCTTGTAGAATGCTTGCTCCCGTAATTGATGAATTAGCAGTGGATTTTGAAGGGAAAGCTAATATTTGTAAAGTAAACACAGATGAACAACAAGATTTAGCGGTAAAGTATGGAATAAGATCTGTTCCAACAATGTTAATAATGAAAAATGGTGAAGTTGTAGATCAAGTAATAGGTGCACACTCTAAACAAGCATTAACTGATAAAATAAACGCGCAACTATAATTTTTTATGGTAGTGGTTCTCTACTACCATAAACTTCCTACAAACTCTCCTTTTTAAAAAAAGTAAAATTTAGATAAAATTACCCAATTTATAATTATCAGGATACTTCATGCAACAATTTTTAGAAGAATCAAAAAAAATTAGTAGAGAGATAGCCACATTAAGTGGTGAAATAAAAAACAGAGTTTTACTTGAAATGGCAGATGCTCTAATGGAACACTGTGATTTTATTGTTTCAAATAATGAAAAAGATATGAGCCATGCAAAACTAAACAATCTTCCTGAAGCACTATTAGATAGACTTCTTTTAACAGGGGAAAGAGTTGAAGCAATGGCAAATGCCCTAAGAGAGATTGCCGCACTAAAAGAACCAGTTGGAAGAGTTCTTGATGGATGGGTTACTCAAAATGGTTTAAATATACAAAAAGTATCTATTCCTATAGGTGTTATAGGTATTATCTATGAGAGCAGACCAAATGTTACTTCTGATACCGCTGCTTTATGCTTTAAAAGTGGAAATGTTTGTGTTTTAAAAGGTGGTAAAGAGGCTGAACACTCAAATAGTGCCATTGCAAATGTATTAAGACATGTATTAGCAAAAAACAAAATTCCAGAACAAGCAATATCACTTATACCAGATTCAAGCAGAGAGGGTGTTGCAACACTTATAAAACAAGACAAATATGTGGACTTAATTATTCCAAGAGGTGGAGAAGCACTAATTAGATATGTTAGTGAAAACTCAACTGTACCTGTTGTAAAACATGATAAAGGTTTATGTCACATTTTTATTGATGAGGCTGCAAATCATGAAAAAGCAATTCAAATTGCTATAAATGCAAAAGTGCAAAGACCAGGAGTATGTAACTCAATGGAAACACTTCTTATTCATAAAGATGTGGCACCATATATTCTTCCTCCTTTGTATGAGGCTTTTATGTCATATAACACCCAACTAAAAGGTTGCGAAGTTACAAGAAAATATATAGATATAAAGTGTGCAACCCAAGAGGATTATGATACAGAGTATTTGGCAAACATTTTAAATATAAAAGTGGTAAAAAATGTAGATGAAGCAATTTTTCATATTGCAAAACATGGTTCAGGTCACTCTGAATCAATAATTAGTGAAAACTACACAACTGTAAATAAATTCTTAAATGAAGTTGATGCAGCTTGTGTATATGCAAATGCAAGTACAAGATTTACTGATGGTGGAGCTTTTGGACTTGGGGCTGAAGTTGGAATTTCAACAAATAAACTTCACTCAAGAGGTCCAATGGGGATAAATGATCTTACAACTTTTAAATATAAAATCTATGGGAATGGTCAAGTAAGATAAGAGTTTCTCTTATCT
Source organism: Halarcobacter ebronensis (assembly GCF_013201825.1). Taxonomy (NCBI): domain Bacteria; kingdom Pseudomonadati; phylum Campylobacterota; class Epsilonproteobacteria; order Campylobacterales; family Arcobacteraceae; genus Halarcobacter; species Halarcobacter ebronensis. Next base: position 121,964 of record NZ_CP053836.1, on the reverse strand, counting down.
TACTATCTTGAAGTAAAGGCTAATTTTAAAGCCAATCCTCCCAAAATAAATGAAGTCATAATATTCATATATTTTACTATCTTAGGTTTTTGTATCAATCTTGAACTTAAAATATTCCCAGCAACTCCAATTACTGAAAAAGTAACTATTGTTAATATCATAAAAATAACACCTAAAAGAATCATTTGCAAAGGAATATTTCCATTTTGAGCAGATACAAACTGAGGAAGAAATGCCAAAAAGAAGATTGATACCTTTGGATTTAGAACATTCATAAAAAAACCTTTTAGATATAGTTTTTTCAAATGCCCTTTTTCATGGGTTTTCACATCCAAGTTTAATGGTTCATCCCTATATTTGAAAGCTTGATATGCAATATAAAGAAGATAAGCAGCACCTAAATACTTTACAATATTAAAAGCTAACTCAGAAGTTTTAAAAATTATAGAGATACCAAAAGCAGCTGCACTTGTATGAATAATAATACCGGTAGAGAGTCCTAATGTTGTAATTATTGCTGCTTTTTTCCCTTTTGTTATACCTTGAGTCAATACATATATATTATCAGGCCCAGGAGCTAAACAGAGTAAAAATGAAGCAATTATAAACATATAAAGATTTGTTAATTCTATCATTGTCTTTCCTTTTGAAAAAATTATTATATCTTAGTTATAATTTTATTTATATAAGGGGGAAAAGATGAGAGAGTATAAACCAAAAACAAAAAATGTTATTGCCACAACTGTAATAAAAACTCCCCTTGGAGATATGCTTGCAGCTTCAACAAAAAAGGGTATTTGTCTTCTTAGTTTCTATAGTGAAGAGGAGAAACAACTACAAAAAGATCTTGATAAACTAAAAAAGTTTTTTGATGCAGAGATAATTCCAGCACATAACAAATATTTTGAGTGTTTACAAAAAGAGCTTGATGAATATTTTAATAAAAAGAGAAAAGAGTTTACTCTCCCTTTACAACTTGTTGGAACACCTTTTCAACAAAGTGTTTGGAAAATCTTACAAAAAATTCCTTACGGGGAGACTATTTCATACAAAGAGGAGGCACAACTTCTAAAAAATCCCAAAGCTACAAGGGCAGTAGCAAATGCAAATGGGAAAAATCCTATTGCTATAATTATCCCTTGCCATAGGGTAATAGCAAGTGGGAAAAAACTTGGTGGTTACTCTTCTGGTGTAGATAAAAAAGTTACTCTTCTAAAACTAGAAGATAGCTATAGATTTGATATAAAAGAATAATTTTTTTGGGAAAGAAATGATAAACAGTACTATTTTTAGGGAATATGATATTAGAGGCATTGTAGATAGTCAACTTGATGAATATACAGTAAAACTAATAGGCTATTACTTTGGTAAAAAGGTTTTCTCTAAATATGGCTTAAATAGCTATATTGCAGTTGGATATGATGCAAGAGAGCATTCTACAAAACTATTCTCATATTTGAGTAGTGGTTTAAATAAAGCTAAATGCCAAGTTTTAAATATGGGTATGGTTGCTACAGGAATAAACTATTTTTCAAACTATCAAGACTTTGATATAGAAGGTAATAAAATTCAACCTTGTGCTTCTATTATGATAACAGGAAGCCACAATCCAAAAGAGTACAATGGATTTAAAATAACCCTTGATAAAAAACCCTTTTTTGCCCAAGATATTTATAATCTAAGAGATGAGATATTAAATAGTTTTGAAATGGCAATTGAAGATAATCTCAAAACCTTTGATATAGATGTTAAATCTTTATATATAAACTATATGGTAAAAGAGTTTCAACACCTAAAAAACCTTTCAGATAGTTTTGTTATTGATTGTGGAAATGGTGTTGCAGACACTGTTTTGACACAAATTTTAGATAAACTAAATTTAAACTATAAGGGATTGTATTGTAAACCTGATGGAACTTTTCCAAACCATCATCCTGATCCAAGTGAAGAAAAAAATCTAAAAGATTTAAAAAATGCTTTACAAGATAACTTCAACTATGGTTTTGCCTATGATGGAGATGCGGATAGGGTTGCATTTTTAACAAAAAAATACAATATAAAAGGTGATCTATTAGCTATACTTTTTGCTAAAAAAATCAAAAATCCCAAAGTTGTAGGGGAAGTTAAGTGTAGTCAAATAATGTATGATGAAATAAATAAAGTTGGAAAAGCTATTATGTACAAAGCAGGGCATTCCAATTTAAAAATGAAACTAAAAGAGTCAAATGCAGACTTTGCCGTTGAAGTTTCAGGACATATCTTTTTTAATGATAGATTTTTTGGCTTTGATGATGGAATTTATGCAACCTTTAGAATATTAGAATTAATAAAAGACAAAATGGATATAGATAAACAAATAGACTCTTTACCCAAAATCTATTCAACAGAAGAGACAAAAATAAAAACTACAGAAGAAGAAAAGTTTGTTTTGATGGAAAAATTTAAAAAGCTTTTAAAATCTCCTCCAAAAGATTTTCCAAAGATAGTTGAACTTATAGATATTGATGGGGTAAGGATAGTTTTTGAAAAGGGGTGGGCTTTAGTAAGAGCTTCTAATACTACACCTATATTAGTTACAAGATTTGAATCTAGTGATTTAAGTCTTACAAAAGAGTATGAAAATAAAATAAACAATCTAATAAAAGTAGCAAAAGATGAAATTAATAACACTACAAATTAAAACAACAGATGATTTTAAAGCAAACTACAAACATTTAAAGGCTCTTATTGAGTCTTGTGAAAATGACTCATTTATTTTGGCTCCTGAGTTATGTTTAACTGGTTTTTGTTATGATAGAATGGATGAAGCTTGTGATTATATGCAAAAGATTAAAAAGAAAATTAAAAAACTCTCTGAAAACAAAACAATTGCTATGACCTTTTTGCAAAAAGAGGATATTGATTACTACAATACTCTATACATTTTCCATAAAGGAAAGGTTGTTCATAGACAATCTAAACATAGATTATTCCCACTAGGAAATGAACCTGAAAATTTTGCAAAAGGTAAACTAGAGAATATGAAGGTTATAGATATTGATGGATTAAAAGTTGCAGCATTAATATGCTTTGAAGTTAGATTTCCTGAATATTGGCTAAAGGTTTTAGGAGCTGATTTAATATTAGTTCCAGCAATGTGGGGTGCAAAAAGGAAAGAGCACTATGAGACAATGACAAAAGCTCTTGCTGTTGCTAATCAATGTTATGTATTAGCTTCAAATAGTGCAAATGATGATATGGCAAAAGGAAGTGGTGTTATTACTCCATGGGGAGAAGAGATAAGAGATGACAAAAAAGAGCTTATCTCTTACAATATGTATATAGAAGAAGTTAAAAAGATTAGAAAATATATAGATATAGGGTTAAAGAAAAAATGGAGATAAACTCAATTTTATTTGTCTGCTTGGGTAATATCTGTCGTTCACCTCTTGCTGAAGGTATTGCAAAAGAGTATGTAAAACAAAAAGGTTTAAATATTAGATGTGACAGTGCGGGAACAGGCAGTTGGCATATAGGAGAAAAACCTTGTGACAACTCTATAAAAGTAGCAAAACAAAATGGTATAGATATCTCTAATCAAAGGGCAAGACAAGTTAATCAAAAGGATTTTAAAGAGTTCGATTTGATTGTAGCTTTAGATGAGAGTAATATTACAAATCTAAAAAAAATGGGGTGCAATAGTGTAGTTAAACTTGGAAACTTTGGCTTTGAGGGTCAAGATGTTCCTGACCCATACTTCTTTAACGGTTTTGAAGGTTTTGATAAAGTCTTTAATATGATTGAAGTTTGTGTAAAAAATCTAATAAATAGTAAAATTAATTAATATTTGAGAGTTTTTTAGCTTTTTCAATCCAATCTTGTTCTCTAATTTGATTATCTTCAAGTATAAAATACTCTTCAACCCAATGGCAGTTTTTTGGACTCCATTTAGCAATTTGATCAAAATGATAGATCCCTAAAACATTAAGTTTTTGTTCCATCTCTTTGTCTATTCCCTCTATTAATTTGAGGTCATCTTTTCCTGTTGGTCTTGGAGTACTTCTAATTAGTGGTTTATTATAAATATTTCCAGCTGCAGCTCCACCATGGGAAGTAACACTGTTATATACATTTCTTCTATCTCCACAAAAAGCTCTTCCAATTAAAAGACCTATTAAAAAACCTATAAAGGCTGCAATTACCAGACAAAATACTATTTGAGATGCAATTTCTATCACTTTTTATTCCTCAACTATATTGAATTCTACTCTTCTATTTATCATAGAGTAACCATTTGGACTGTTTTTAACTAATGGAATCTCTTCTCCATAACCTCTTACAATCAACCTTCCTTCATCAATACCTAAATCAACAAGTGCGTTTTTAACCCTTCTTGCTCTTTCATAAGATATCTCTTTATTATCTTTCTCTTTTCCAGCAGCATCTGTATGCCCTGCAACTTCCATTTTAATATTTGGATTTAATTTAAGTATATCTGCAATCATTTGTATGCTTTTCATACTATTTTCATTTAATGAATAGCTTGCTCTTTTAAAAACAATTGGGTTATCTTTTATAAAATTGTTGATATCAATTTGAATCTGTTGCGTTACAATTGAGAGTTGTTCAATTGGTTTTTCATCATTTTCTCTAATATATCTAGGGTCAGTTTTAATCAAAGGTTCCATTTGATCTTCAGTTGGTTCTTTTTCATTAATAACTTTTTCTGTCGTATCTTCTGGATTATCTTGTGTTACTTGAACCTCTTTATTTTCTGGTTCATTAACTTCAACTTGAACCTCTTGAGTAGCGGTTGAAGGCTCCTCTTGGCTTACTATCACTTCTTCAGTAGAAGCTGCCTCTTGACTCTTATCTTCTTTGTTTATTGTTATCTCTTCAGTAGTTTCAACTCCATTTGTATGTTTTGCAAGAAGCAAAGGAGTATGAATATTAACACAAGAGATTATTACAACAATTAACAACAAGACCAAAAATATTACTTTTTTTTCTGTGCCCATGATAATTCTTTTAGTTTTTTGTACATTTTAGCTTATTAATTATCAAAAATCTATAAATAAATAAGAAAATAACAATTTAATCTAATTATTTTTTCTCAGTTTTAACTATTATCTTTACTTTATAATTAATTAAATTATAAAAGGAGTTCCTATGAAAGTTATTGTTTTTCTGTTTATAATTCTTGGCTCTTTATATGCTTTACCGCCTGAATTTGATAGACAAAGATACGAATTGGGAGAAAAGGTTTTTGAAAAAAAATGTCAAGAGTGCCATGTAAAATCTATGCCAATAGATATTTTAATGAAAAATTTTATTGAGGAGAATAACGAAACTTTAAAACTCAAAGCTCCTACAGGAAATGAGATATCATACAGATTAAAAAGCCAAATAGGCTCTAAAGAGGATATTGAGTTCCAACTTCATGAAGCAATGGATTTTGTAATAGATTATCTATATAATCCTAATAAAGCAAAAACAATCTGTCTTGAAGGTGTTATAAAACACTTTGATACAATGCCAAGTATGAAAGGTAAAATTACAAAAGAGGAGATAAAAGATGTAACTTTTTTTCTTTACTTTTTAGAAGGCTTTAATGGCGTTAACAAATTTTATCACGACGAAACAGAGTTTTAACTCTTTTCGTCATGCTTTTAAAATCAATACTCCACCTGCAGTTATCATTACTGATCCTGCTGCAATATCCATCTTTTTTTGCGCACTTTTGCTTTTGAATAATTTTTTTGCACCACTTGCACTATAAGCATAACTTAAAAGTACACAAGCAATTACAAAAATAGTTATAGATACAATTATTAATATATCAAATACTTTTAAACTATTTAAATTAACAAAAGTTGGTAGAAAACCTAAATAAAAAAGAATAACTTTTGGGTTACTAAGCGTTATTAGAAGACCTGTTAGAAAGTTCTTCTTCCATGAGAGTTCACTTTTTGCTTTTATATTTGTGCTACTTTGTTTTGAAGTTAATATTTTATACCCCAAATAGATAAGATAGACCCCACCTATATATTTAACAAAAATAAAAAACTCTCCCATATACATTGCAATCGATTTTAGACCAAAAATTGCCATAAGAAGATATACAATATCTCCTAAAATAATCCCCACAACTAAAATTGCTGCATTTGTAAATCCTGAGGCAAGCGCTCTTGAGACTGTTGCAAATACTCCTGGACCTGGTGTTACTGCAAGCAAAAACATGGCTCCTGCAAAAGCTAATATAGTTAAAAAGCTCATAATAAACTCCTAAAAAGCAATTATATCATCTATTTTAAATTTGGAAATTGATTATTTGTATAATTTATAGCAATAACTTATTATGCTAAGAAGAAGGGGAAAAGAATAAAATTTTGCAACTTATAATCTTGTAAAGTAGCTATATTTTATAAATACATAACAACGAAATATATACCAACTGCCATTGTGTAATGAAGTAACGAAATCGATGAAAAAAGTATTGTATTAGAATATTTCTCAGTTAACATATTCTACTCCTTAAATTGAATTAGGGAAGAAATTCTATTAAATGAGTATTTCAATTTGATTACAATATTAATGTGTCAATTAAAATACTAACATATATACTGCAAATGCTGCTAAATAATATCCTATGCTAAATGTTGAAAAGTATAATGTATCTTCATATTTTTCTGCTAATGCTTTCATGGGTAATCCTTAAGAAATAAATTTGTTGTGACAATTATTACACATTATTTAAAAAAAATTTTATAATTTTTTTATTACTACAAGGGATTAATCTAATTTTAAAGTAGAAAAAATATAAACGAAACAAATATATTTTTAAAACAAAGAAATACAAAAAAATACAATAAATCAACAATAATAAATCAAAAACTAAATTATTTTAATCTTATTTTTAGACTTAAATATATTGTATAGGAAGATAATAAGTAGCCTCAAACTCTCCATCTTTTTCTAAAAAATGGTTTTTTTTGAAAATTGAATAGGAAGGGTTTGTTGTAGTTTCAAAACCACTATTTGGCAACCATACATGGTATGCCCATTGAATAAATTTTAATATATCTCCCAATTTACCTTTTGTTTCAAATGTAGCATATAAAGCCTCAGGTGTATAAAAATGGGGAAGATTAGTATTTTCTAAATTTTTAAGCTCCTTTGGTATAACTCCTGCAACATAAAAACACTCACTGTGAGGGGTAATTGTTGGATTATCGTGATAAACTGCAATCTCTTCATAATCTTCTATTGCGTTTGTATAAACCCATGCCTGCATCTTTTGCCAAACCCTTGTTACCTCATCTTTTAAATATCCTTTTTGTCTTATATAATATGTTTTTCTAGGTTTTACTTTTACTATTTGTGGTTCAATAAAATTAAAATCCTTATTACTATAATAAGTAAAATCTGAATTTTTCAAAATATTATTTGAATAAACTTTATATCCACCATTTCTCCACTCTTTTGGAGTTTGATTAAATCTTTGTTTAAAAGTTCTTATAAAAGAGGTTTGAGAACTATATCCACACATTTTAGCTATTTCTGTTATGGTTGAGTACTTATTTGTAAGAAGTAAACTTGAAGCTTTTTGAAGTCTTATTGATTTGATAGTTTCATATATATTTAATCCCATAACTTCTTTGAATATCTTATGAAAATGAAATTTACTTATATTAAAAGAGTTTGCTAATTCATCTATATTTATATCACTATCAATATATTCATAAATATAATACATAGTATCATTTGCTATTTGAACATTTTTATAATAGGTACTTCTTTTTTGCATAATATTCCTTAATGAAAAATATTCTAACATAAAATGAATATTTTTATAACAAAAATAGATAATTTTTAGCACATAATCTGTAAAGAATAAACCTTTTTTATATGCTATTATTCTAAATATAAGGATTTACTGTGAAAAAGAACGATTTATTTTTAGCACTATTTATTACCTTTGTTTGGGGTATCAATTTCTCTTTTATAAAATTGGGTCTACAATATATTGATCCTTTTATACTTTCTGGGATTAGATTTTTATTATGTGCTTTCCCTTTTGTATTTTTTATAAAAAAACCAGATATAAAGTTTAAATATATATTTAGTTATGGTATTTTATTTGGTGTTGGATTATGGGGGATAGTTTCTTTAGGGATATATTTTGGAATCTCAGCAGGCATGGCTTCACTTATTCTTCAAATGGGTGTATTTTTTACTGTTATACTTGCAAGTTTACTGTTAAATGAGCATATTTCATTTATAAAAAAAATAGCTTTTGCTATAGCTTTATTAGGTTTAGCTTTAATTATAAGTGTTACAGATGGTTCAATAACAATAATTGGATTGATCTTAGTATTAATAGGGGCAATCTCATTAAGTTTTACTAATATAATAATAAAAGTAGCAGGTACTAAAAATCTATTTTCATTTATGGTTTGGGCATCATTATTTTCACCAATACCTTTATTTATATTGGCATATTTAACAGGAGGTGAGATAGTTTTTGAGCAATTTATAGAGAACTTAAATCCTACAGGAATATTTTCTATAGCTTTTCAAGTATATCCAACTACCCTTTTGGGATATTATATTTGGAATAGTTTAATTCATGAATATCCAATTTCAAGTGTAGCTCCTCTTGGTTTGCTAGTACCTATATTTGGAATTGCTGGTTCTCATTTTATATTTAATGAACAAATAGGTGATATGAAACTTATCGCTTCAACTATTATAATAATAGCTTTAATGATAAATACTTTTGGTGAAAAAATATATATAAAATATAAAAAAGGAGTATAAATGGAAAGTTTTTATTCATTTACTTTATTGTTTTCAATTTTAACTTTTACATTAACTGCAACCACAACACCTGGACCAAATAATATTATGCTTTTATCTTCAGGGCTTACATTTGGATATAAAAAAACAACACCGCATATTTTAGGTATAGTTTTAGGTTTTACGATAATGATTCTACTTGTAGGCATTGGACTTGGTGTAGCCTTTGAAAAGTTTCCTTTTATTTTAAAAATATTAAAAATAGTTGGGATTTTATACCTTTGTTGGATGGCATATAAGATAGCTACTAGCACAGGTAATATAAAAATAAAAGAGGAGGGGAAACCCTTTACTTTTATACAAGCTGCACTTTTTCAATGGGTTAATCCAAAAGCTTGGATTATGTCTATTACTGCTATATCTATATTTGTAAGTTCCAAACAAAATAATATAGAGCAAGTTTTTGTAATAGCTTTGATATTTTGTATATCTGCAAGCATTTCATGTAACGCATGGGCTTTAGGTGGAGTTGTTTTAAAAAGATTTATAAAAAACAAAAACAATATAAAACTTTTTAATATAGTTATGGCTTTTTTACTTATAACTTCAATTATCCCTTTTATATTTGATTAATATATAGCTAGATAAACTAAAATATGGAAAATATAAATTTAGAATATACAGATATATTTGATGATAACAAAGTAAAAAAGCTAAGTTTCTCAAAACATTTAATAAAAAGTGAATTTAATGAAAAATCACTTTTTGCTTTGATGGTTGATGGTAAATCTATGGAACCAGTTATTAATCATAAAGGCGTAATTGTGGCGGATCTTTCGCAAAAGACTCTTATAGATGAAGCTGTTTATCTAGTATATTATGAAAATAAAATGTGGGTTAAAAAATATATTCAAAAAAATAAAACATTTACTTCAATAAATAAAGATTTTTCACATTTGATTTACAAAGAAAATGAAGTTTATGTTGCAGCAAAAGTTCTAATAAGCTTTACAAATTTGTAATAAACTCCTCTTTTATACAATATTTTTGAATTGTTAACTTTCCTTGAATTGTTTTTTGATAAAATATGCAATCTATAACTATTTTGAGTAATATTTTGATTAAATCACTATTTTTTTCTATCATATTTTTAACCACACTCTTTGCAGAACCCTCAATAATAATTAAAAACAACGAGAAAATAGAAAATTTTAAAATCTTTGTATATGAAGATAAAACCAATAAATTATCTATTGAAGATATAAAAGCAATAGATGGTTTCAAAATTACAAATAACAATATAAGTAATGGATTTACTAACTCAAATTTTTGGTATAAACTATCAATAACAAATAAAAGTACACAAAAGATTGAACCTTATTTAAAGATGACAGAAAGCATTTTAGATAAGATAGATTTTTATATTCTCTCAAATAATATTGTAATAAAACATAAAAAGGCTGGTGTAGGATATTTTGAAAAAAATTTATCAAATAAGTTAGAACGAGCCTATATCAAAGTTGAGCTTGAGAAAGATGAAACTAAAACTATTTATATAAAAATTAGCTCTTTATATCCAATGTTTAACTCTTTTCAACTTATGGATAAAACTTCAATGGATACTTTTGAACACAATTATAAAACTATTTATGCCTTTTTAATTGGATCCCTACTCTCTTTGGCTTTATATAATTTAATGATATTTTTTTATACAAGGGATAAATCATATATATATTATGTACTCTACTCCATATCATTTATCATTTGGCAAACGTCAATGAGTGGACTTTATCCCTTTAATAGATTTTTAGATGCTAACTTTTATTATCTTATAGGAGCTAGTATCCCAGCATTAGTTGCATTTTTGTGTTTTTTTACAAATTCTATATTGGATATAAAATCTATATCTAAAAGATTTTATTTTCTTCTAAATTTTATTGGATTTTTTTATTTAATATTGACATTTTGGTCAATATTAAATTTTAAACCTGCCATATTAATTATGAATGCCACAACATCTTTTATTTTACCACTTCTTATTTATGTGGGATACAAAAGTTATATAAAAGGTAATAAAATAGCAATATTTTATCTAATAGCACAAGGCTCTTTTTTATCTATGGCGACACTTTTTTCTTTCTCCTCTTTTGGTTTTTTAGAGTATAGTTTATTATCAAGGCATGGGATAATTGTGGGTTCATTTATTGAGATGATTCTTTTCTCCCTTGCCCTTGCTTATAGAATAAAACTTCTCGAAGAAGAAAAAATTATAATCATCGAAAAAGCAAAAGATGAGTTAGAGATAAAAGTAAAAAAAAGAACACAAGAATTAGAAGAATCTAAAAAAAGATTCGAAATATTGGCAAATAAAGACTATTTATCTGATCTATACAATAGAAGGGCACTTTTTGAGATAAGTGATAAACTAATAAGTTTAACAAAAAGAGAAAAAACAGAAATTAGCCTTCTACTTTTTGATTTAGATAAATTTAAAAATATAAATGATACCTATGGACATAAAATTGGGGATGAAGTTATAAAAACCTTTGCAAAACTTTTAAAAGAGAAAAGAAGAAAATCAGATATAGCTGCAAGAATAGGTGGGGAAGAGTTTGCAATATTACTACCAACTACAAAACTAAAAGATGCCTATAATATTGCAGAAAAAATAAGAAAAGAGACCGAACAACTACAAATAGAAGACAATAGGCTTAATATCAATTTTACAGTTAGCTGTGGAGTTGTATCCTTAGAAAATGAAACAAAATTTGATGCATTACTAGTTAAAGCAGATAAAAAGCTCTATGAGGCTAAAAGAGCGGGAAGAAATAGAGTTTGTTATTGAATCTATTTCCAGTTTTTATATGGATTTTCCATAAGCTGATTGTTAAAATATCTAATATCTTCTGTAACCTCTTTAGTAACCCAAGGTGGTAAAGCAAATTGTTCTTCTTCATTTTCAAGTTCAATCTCGGCAACAACTAAACCTTCATTGTCTCCATAAAAAACATCTAACTCCCAAAGATGATTTTCATATCTTATCTCATATCTAGTTTTATCAATAATTGGTTTAGAGCAGAGTTTTTCTAACATTTCATTTGCATCATCATATGGTATCTCATATTCAAACTCTAACCTACTTGCCCCACTGTTTTTACCTTTTATTGTTAAAAAGCCTTTATTGCCTTTTATTCTAACTCTAACAACACTATTATCAATAGTTTTAATGTAACCTTGCTTTATATCTATGCCAAAGGGAAGATTACTCAATTTACTCATATCTACTAAAAATTTTCTCTCTATCTCTAATGCCATATATTCTCTTTTTATTTTGATACTAAATTTTACAAATATTTTGATTAGATAAGATATAAAAAGTTTTACTATGCAGTAATTTCTAGTGGTTCATCTTTGGAATCACTGCTATTACTATTTTGTTCATATTGATCAAGGGCATTTTTTACATATGTATCAGAATCTGTTTTTTTGTCATTAAACTCTTGGGTAAGTTCTTGTTGAGCTTTCATCATCAAAACTCTAGCTTTTGAAGCAATAGATATATCTTGGGGACTTGGATCAGCAGGAGCTAAAGCAGTTGCAATAACACCTTGTAAATTTGATATTGTCTCTTGGGGATCAGAACTTGTTTCAATTTGAACAGGAACTTCTCCTCCTATGGCATACATAATGCCATCAGGACCTTTTGTATAAGTAAAAGATGCACCACCAACAGCAGCTGGACCACTTTGATGTGCTGCTTCATGGGCACGAACTTGTGCATCTACAACTTTTAATTTGGCAAGTTGAACTTGCTGTTCATTTGATAACTTTGTTGTATCTTGCCCTGTTTGATTTTGATTTTGTTTGTTATTGGTTTGGGAAGAGGACTCATTATTTTCAACACCTCTTGTATCTTGTTGTACCCCTTTAGAATTAGATACAGCTTGCTCTTGGAAATTTGCCCGTGAAAAGTAATCGACATTATAGCCGTAGAGTGAAGTGTTGTTTCCTATTTCCATAATATTAACTTTATAATAAGAAAAATTAAAAGTTTTAATGGTGTGAGTTTTTAGTTTAATTTTTTAATGTTGGGATTAAAAGTTATTGAATATATCTATTTGGTATCTTTTGCTAAAAGCTAAAGCTTTTATTCTCTCATGCACTCTTTTGCAAAGAGTTGCGCTTCTATCACTTTTTGGTGGCAAAAAGTAATACAAAAAGCCACCAGACAAATTGTTGAAGGTAGAGCTTCAACAAAGTCTGGGATATAATACCTTATTTACCTTTTGGAGGTACAGAAGGTTTTTTTATAGCTCCATCTCTTACATATCTTGGTGGCGGTGGCGGTGGTGGAGTTTTTTTATCAGATGCCATTTTATTCCTTTATTTTAATTGTATAAATATTTAATTCTCCGTTCATTATAACATAATAAGCTATAAAAATAATTATTAATATAATAAAATTTATAAACAATAATTTTCGTATCTTGTATTGTAAATCACTTCTATATTCATTAATCTTTGAATTCCATGTAGAGGCATCAATATAAAAACTTAATAAATATTCATTGATATATTTTTCTTTTTCTTCATATTCCTCTAGACTTTTAAAATATTCATTTAACTTGTCAGAATAAGGGATTTTCTTATATAAACAATTATCGGAATAATAATTATAAAAATGAATAAAGATATTTAAAGAATAAATTATAAAACACCAACCAAATAGATATACAACAATAAAAGCAATAGTATCATCATAATTTCTAATTTCTAGTAAAGGCATATTAATTATTAAATAACTAAATATTGTCAAATTAAATGCTAACATAGTTAATATATTGGTAATATTATTGTTAATATCTTCTTTAACTTTTAATTCTTTTTCATACTCTTTTTCAAAAAAAACTGTACTGTCAAATGTTTCACTCATTAAATGTCCAAATATTAGATAATTTAATTAATTATATCAAAAAGAGTTTTAGTGATAGTTATTTTTTAGGAAGTTCAAGGCTAGAGAGGAATTTTTGTTAGGAGTTTACTGTAGTAAATGACTAATGAAATTTCCACGATAACGCAGAAATTTCAAAAAAGAGCTATAAATAAAACTCTTTTTGCCTAGAAGTCGTCGAAGTTGATTGACCCTTTTGAGTAATTAACTACATTCCCTTCAAAGAAATTAGTTCTTTGATCATTAAAAGAAGCATACCCATCAACCCATGGGATAGGGTGCTTAACATTATACATAGGAGCATATCCAACAGCTTCAAGTCTTCTATCTGCTAGATACTCAATATATTGTCTAATAATAGCATCTGTAAACCCTAGAATTTGTCCTTGAGTAATATATGCACCCCAAGAAGCTTCTAAGTCCACAGCTTTTCTAAACATAGCTCTTACTTTCTCTTCTAAATCTTTTGTAAATAGTTCTGGTCTCTCTTTTTTAGTTGAGTTAATCATATTTTGGAAAAGTAATAGGTGTGTTACTTCATCCCTTTGGATAAATCTAATCATTTGTGAAGAACCAAGCATTTTCCCTGATTTTCCTAAAGCATAGATTGCTGCAAAACCTGCATAAAAATATAAACCTTCTAAAATCTGATTTGCAAACATAGCTAAAACTATCTTCTCATCTGTAATATCACCAGCTAAATTTTCATAAACTGCTGCGATGTAGTTATTTTTTTCTCTTAATTTAGTATCATTTTTCCACATATCATAGATTTCATCTGTATTATCAGAGATTGACTCAACCATTACTGCATAAGATTTTGAATGGTTTGCCTCTTCGTAAGATTGTCTTGAAAGACAAGCATTTATCTCAGGAACTGTAATATATGGGTTAATGTTATCCATCAAGTTATTTGTTTGTAGTGAATCCATAAAAATCAATTGAGAAAGAACTAAATCATACATTCTCTTTTCAGCTTTTGTTAGATACTTATAATCTTTTGCATCTCCGGTCATCTGAACTTCTCTTGGGAACCAAGTATTTGCTTCCATCATATCCCAAAGATTTAAAGCCCATTGATATTTCATTCTAGTAAAGTTAATCATACCATCAGGATTTCCCCCGAAGATTCTTCTTTCGCCTAAGGTCTCTTTTGAGTCTGGATTGTATATTGTTTTTCTTGACATAGGGTTAACCTCTTTAATTTTTTATATATTATTCGAATTTTTTGCTATTTTTAGAGAAGAATAGCAGGTTGTCTTATTGACAACCTGAACACTCCATACTTCTATCTTCCACATCATTTGCTGCTTCAGGAGATTGACTTCTTAGATAATAAGTAGATTTAAGTCCTAATTTCCAAGCTAATGTATAGATTTCATGGAGATATTTTCCACTTGCTTTATCTAAAGACATAAAAATATTTGTACTTTGTCCTTGATCTATCCACTTTTGTCTAATAGCTGCTGCTCTTATAATATCTAATTGATCTACTTCATAAGCAGGAGTATAATAAGTCCAAGTCTCTGGAGATAGATTTGGAACAACTACAGGAATAAGTCCTGATAAGTTCTCTTCATACCATTTTCTTTTGTATACCGGCTCAATAGCTTGAGTAGTTCCCACTAAAATAGAGATAGATGAAGTTGGAGCAATTGCCATTAAATAACCGTTTCTCATACCATCTTTTTTAACTTTTTCTCTTAGAGCATCCCAATCATACCCTGAATCAAATAGATCTTTTTCTACAAGAGCATTAACTGCTTGTGGAGAGTGATCATGAGGCATAATACCTTTTGACCAGTTTGAGTCTTGGAATGTTGGATAAATCCCTTTTTCAACTGCTAATTCAGATGAAGCTTTAATTGCATTAAAAGAGATTGTCTCCATAATAGAATCAATTCTTTTTAGGTGGTCATTACTTCCCCAAACAAGTTTATTCTCTGCTAACATTTGAGATTCACCCATAACACCAAGACCAATACTTCTTGATTTTAGGTTTGTTGCTTTTACTTTTCTTAATGGATAGAAGTTAAGGTCAATTACATTATCAAGCATTCTAATAGCTGTTGGAACAACTCTTTCTAAATCCTCTTTTGTATTTACTCTTCCAAGGTTTATTGAAGCTAGGTTACAAACTGCTGTATCTCCATCAATTTTCTCTTTTTCAACAATAAATACTCTTTTGCCATCAATAGAGTCTAAAGCTGTAACTTTGTTTGCTTTTTTCTTTTGCCCACCATCAACAACAATAATATCTTGCTCTTCATAGGTTTTTATTGTTCCATCTTCAAACTCTAATTTGATTTTATAGTGGTTAGGGTTTGTATTTTGGAAAATCTCTGTACAAAGATTTGAGCTTCTAATATGTCCCACATGAGAGTTAGGATTTGCTCTATTTGCATTATCTTTAAAACAAAGGAATGGAGAACCTGACTCAAAATATGAAGTTAAAATCTTTTTCCATAAATCTTTTGCTTTTACTCTCTCTTTTGTAACATTTTCATCTCTTTCATACTCTTGATATTTCGCTTTAAAAGCATCCCCATAAAGTTCTGATAAATCTTTTACTTCATATGGATCAAATAGTGTCCAATAAGAGTCCTCTACAATTCTCTCCATAAACAAATCTGGAATCCAAAGAGCTGGGAACAGATCGTGAGTTCTTCTTCTCTCTTCCCCTGAGTTTTTCTTTAAATCAACAAAATCAGAGATATCCATATGCCATGGTTCTACATATACAGCAATTGCACCCTTTCTTGTTCCTAGTTGGTCAACAGCAATTGCAATATCATTTGTGATTTTCAAAAATGGAATTGTTCCACCCGCTGCACTTTTATGGTCGTCAATAACTCCACCTAAAGCTCTTATTTGGTTCCAATCCCAACCAATACCACCACCATATTTAGATAATAATGCCATCTCTTTGTAACCATCAAAAATACCTTCAATATTATCTGGGCTTGACCCAATATAACAAGAGCTTAGTTGGTGTCTATTTGTTCTTGCATTACTTAAAGTTGGAGTTGCAAGCATAACCTCAAATTTTGATACAACATCATAAAACTCTTTTGCTTTTTCTTGTCTGTTCTCTTCATGTTGTGCTAAAAACATAGCAATTGCCATAAACATCTGTTGTGGTAACTCTATTGGTTGTGCTTTTCTATTTTTAATTAAATATCTATCATATAGTGTTTTAATACCTAAGTAGTTAAACAAGAAATCTCTTGAAGGGTCAATATAATCATTTAAATCATCTAAATCATAACCCTCTCCTAGACTTGGAATAATTCTTCCTGCCTCTTTTCCATATTTTAAATAATCTTTTAAATGGCAATAAGGTTCACCTTTTATACCATGTGTAGATTTTCCAACTCTATGGTAAAGGTCAAATAAAAAAAGTCTTGCAGCTACAAAAGTCCAGTTTGGAACATCAATATCAATTTTTTCAACAGCTGTTTTTATCAACGCATCTTGAATATCAGAAGAACTCATACCATCAATAAATTTAATCTGCGCGTCTAACTCTAACTCACTTTGAGATACTCCATCTAATCCATCAGTTGCAGCTATTGTCATCTTTTGGATTTTCGTTATATCAAGAATCTCTTTTCTTCCGTTTCGTTTTTCAATCATTATTGCCATATTGTTGCCTTATAATCTAAAATTTTTTATTTATTTGAATACTCTTTTAAAAATTGCATCTACATTTTTAGTATAGTATTCGTAATTAAAACACTCTCTAATTTGTTCTTCCGAGAGTTTACTTCTTAACTCCTCATCTGATAATAAGTGTCCAAGGTATAAAGATTCACCTTGTTCGTTTGTTGTGGGTTTACCATGTTGAATCTCTTCCCACACCTTCATTGCGTTTCTTTGAACAATTTTATAAGCATCTTCTCTGCTTACGCCAGCTTTTGGTAATTCTAGTAAAACACGCTGAGAGAAAACTAAACCACCAGTTAAGTTTAAATTTTTCATCATATTTTCAGGCATAACTGTTAGGTTAGCAATTACACTGTTCATTCTGTGGAGCATAAAATCTGCTGTAATAAATGCATCTGGTAACCAAAATCTCTCAGTTGAAGAGTGAGAGATATCTCTTTCGTGCCATAATGCAACATTTTCCATTGCTGGGATTGCATAGGCTCTAATCATTCTTGCCAGCCCTGTGATATTTTCAGTTAAAATTGGATTTCTTTTATGAGGCATAGCAGAAGATCCTTTTTGTCCCTTTGCAAAATACTCTTCTGCTTCATAAACTTCTGTTCTTTGTAAGTGTCTTACTTGAATTGCAAATTTTTCAACAGAAGAAGCCAACAAAGCCAAAGCTGTTGCAAGTCTTGCATATCTGTCTCTATGGATAACTTGGTTTGAACAAGGTTCAGGTTTAAGACCTAATTCTGCCATCGCATACTCTTCAAGTTCTAAAGGTGCGTGTGCAAAGTTACCCATAGCTCCAGAGATTTGACCCACACTTATAACCTCCATAGTCTCTTCAAGGTTTTTAAGGTGTCTTGATACCTCATCATACCAAACAGCAAGAGTAAGTCCAAAAGTTATTGGCTCTCCATGAATTCCATGGCTTCTTCCTACCATAAGTGTATATTTGTGCTCTTGCGCTCTTTTCTCAATTGACTCCATTAACATCTTAACATCATCAATAATGATTTTTAATGAGTCTCTCATTTGAAGTGCAACACCTGTATCAACAGCATCTGAAGAGGTCAGTCCATAGTGAAACCATCTTGATTCTTCTCCAAGAGATTCTGATACACTTGTGTTAAATGCAATTAAATCGTGTTTTGTTATTGCCTCTATCTCTTCTATTCTTTCCACTGAAAAAGTAGCGTTTTTTACTATCTTTTCACAATCCTCATCTGGGATAAGTCCAAGTTTGTTCCAAGCCTTTACAGCTGCTTTTTCAACTTCAAGCCATGCTGCATATCTTGCTTCTTGTGTCCACTTTGAACTCATCTCTTCTCTGGCATATCTTTCAACCATCTACTATTCCCTTGTAATCAATATTTGAGTGTTTTTTATGAAATTTTTTCTAAATTTTAAGTATGATATCCTATCCAAACTAGCCAAAGATTTTGTTTAATTTTTGATTGCTTTTTAACTAAATTTCAGGAAAAAGAGTGCCATTTATTTTAAAAAAATTTATTGTCCAAAAGGGCAAAAAAATACAACTTGTTCTTATGCAAGATTTAGGCTTAAACCCCCGTCAATCAAACCGTTTAATAAGTAGAGGAAGAGTTTTCAACTCTAAAAATCAATCCTATGAAATGTCAGAAATAGTTTCTGAAGAATCTCTATATATAGCACTATTTGAGGGGCATACAAGGGGATTAAAACCTCTTTTGATTTTTGAAGATTTTGCAATTTTTGACAAGCCTTCAAATTTAATGATTCATCCTATCTCAAAAAGTACAGAGTATAGCCTTTTAGATGAGATAAGATACCATTTAGGAGAGAAAGCGAATCAAGCCCATAGAATAGATGCAGAGACTTCTGGCTTGGTACTCGTAGGACTTAATGACAAAGTTACAAATGCTCTTGCAACAATGTTTGAAAAAAAAGAGTATAAAAAATCATATTTAGCAATTGTAAGAGGAAAAATCCAAGAAGAGTTAACAGTTGATAAAAATTTAAAAAAAGAGGGTGAAGCTATTGGAGTTAGAATGACAACTTGCCAAAAAAATGAAGGGAAGAGTTCAATAACCTATATAAAACCACTTAAATACAATAAAAACAGAGATTTAACTCTTTTGGAAGTTATTCCAATAACAGGCAGACAACACCAAATAAGAGTTCATTTAGACTCAATAGGACACACCATCTTAGGTGATCCCATATATGGTATTGATGATGAAACAGCAGAAGAGTATCTAACAAAAACCCTAAGTGAAGAGCAAAGATTTGCAACTTCAGGTTCAAATAGACTCTGGCTTCAAGCAAACTATTTAGAGTTTACATATAAAAGTGTTATATATAAAATATACTCTAAAAATAAAGATATCTACAAAGAGTTCAATGCTTAAAAGCTCTTAAGAAGCCAATGAGCATTGAAAACAGTTTGTAATATCTTTGCAAGTTGCACATGCTGGTGCTGTTTTTCCAATAGAATCATAGATAAACTTTTTCCATCTTATATCTTTTGGTTTTAATTTAGCCAAAGTAGTAAAGTTATTTGTCATAAGTCTACCCATCTCTTTTCTGCTAATTAATCCTAAATCTGAATAAAGATGCCCCATTCTTAGCGAAGTTTTAGCTATCCAAGGAGCTAGGGTATTTTTAGCATAGTCATCATTTGCATTTGTTTGAAGAAGCGTTAATACTTCAACTTCCATAATTTCTAAATCACTCATTGTATCTCCTTTCTTAATCCACATCACAAAATTCTAAATCTAAACCTTCTGGTCTTGATAGGTTATTATTCCCATCAAGGTAAAGGTTTTTTAGATTTTTAAGTGTTGATATAGATTGAGGTAATTTTTCTATATTATTGTCCTCAACATCAAGCTCTTCAAGATTTTGCAGAGCACCTATTTGCTCTGGAAGAGCAATTAACTCGTTTGAACTAACACTTAAGTTTGTAAGTTTTTTTAGACTACATATCTCATTTGGTAAAACCTTTAAAGAGTTATTATCCAAAATAAATATCTTTAAATCCTCCAACTTACTTATATTAAAATCCAAAGAATCAAGTGAATTCTCACTTAAATCAAGTTTTATCAACATATCATGTGATTCCAAAGAAGGAAGGTTTTTCAACCTGTTTCCTTCCAAAAGAAGTGTTTCCAACTCCTCGATTTTAGAGATTGATTTTGGAAGATAATTTAATTTGTTAAACGACAAATCCAAATAATATAAAGATTGCATATTTGAAAATGCATCGGGTAAACTCTCTAATTCATTTGTATCTAAAGAGAGATAAAGAAGTTTTGTCAACTCTCCTAAAGAGGGTGATATCTCTTTTATTTTATTTGCTGCAAGAGTCAATCTTGTAAGAGCTTTTAATTTATAAAGCTCTTCTGGTAAAGACTCTATTCTATTCCCATTTAGATTTAAAATCATCAGTTTAGAAAGATTTCCAATTGATGAAGGGATCTCTTCTAAAAGGTTGTTTTCACATTGAAAATTTTTTAGTTTTTTTAATTCCCCAATTGATGAAGGTAACTTTTTCAATCTATTATTTGAAAGTTTTAAAACTGTCAAATTCTTCAATACTCCAAATGATTCAGGTAACTCTCTAATTTTCTTTTTAGAGAGATCCAAATGTGTCATCATATTAATATCATCAATATGTGTTGATATGGTTGCAGTTAAACCTGCTGATTTAACCCATCTTATAAAATCATCAATCTCATTGCTTACCATCGTCATCCTTTAACCTGTCATTCATTGCATCTATTAAAAAAGATATCTCTTCATAATCGATATATCCAAAATCAACCATATTGTATAGAGCCATTAAAGGTTTTCTACAACAGGTTTTGTTGCAACCTGTTACAAGTTTTTTTGCTTTTTTATATGGAAGATCAGTATTTTTAAATATTTCAACTGCTTCTTCAATGGTCTTTTCACCACATTCACAGATTCTTTTATTTTTTAAATCTTCCATTTAGCTCTTCTGTATTAACTTAAATATGGATGTTCTGCTTTGAAATCATTAACATCTTTCATTGCAGCAACAATTTGTTCACTAAGTTGTGGAAGTTTTGTATACTCAGTCCAAATAGTATCCTCAACAATATCATGAACAACACCAGCTAGCTCAACAACTTTTCTTTTGTATTTTGCTAACTCTTTTTTCATCTCTTTTTGATCTTCTGTTAATTCTGACATTAGCTCTCCTTTTTGTTAAATTGCATATAGATTTTCAAGTTTTAAATTTGGCATTTCACCTAAATACATAAGGGCATAAGTTCCATCTTTTTTAAACTTGTAACTCTCATAAAGTTCAACTATCTCATTAATATCTTTTGGAGCAAAACCAAATATCTTTTTTAGTCCTCTATAATAAAGAACTCCTCTTAGAAGTTTCTCTGCATCCAAAAATGACTCACTTTGCATTAGCCAAGGAGAGATTCGAATATATCTTTTATTTACCACATAAGAGTGTAAAAATCCTGTCTCTGTTGAAAGTTTCAAAGAGTTAGAGAAGACACAATCTTTTGATATATACTCTTCTCTGTTATCAAGAAAAACCTCTTTATCTATTCTTTTTGAGACATTCTCATAATCTTCTCCACTAACTTGTTTAGCAATAGAGTTTGAAAAGTTAAAAGGAACTGCTTCTCCACTGTGAATAAATCTATAAAAATAAGAGTGCATTTTAAAATTAAAAGCCTCAACAAAATGTTTTTGTTTATTATCAATTAGTACAAAAATATTCATACTGCTTGTATTTTGTATTAAAAGCTTTAGAAGTCTTGTTAAAATCTCTTCATGTGCTTTCATTACATTAATTACATTTATAAATATATGTTTTTGAAACTCATAGGCACTAATAACTCCTACAACTTTTCCCTCTTCATAAGCGGCAAAGCAGTATTGAGGGAAAGCTTTATAGGTCTGTTTTAAAAGCTCTAGTTCAAAAAGATTGTCACTATCAAGGATATTTTGAATATCCTCTTCAAAATCATTTCTTAAATATCCAACGAACATAAGTATAACTCTTTTAATTCTTGAGTATCTAGTACTCTTTTTCTATTTGTGACTATCTCTCTAACAATAGGTAAAATAGCCTCTAAAACCTCTTTGTCTGGCTCTATTCCAATGTTTCTTAAATGATAAAGCAAAGTTGAAGTACCAGAGTGTTTTCCAATAGGGAAACATCTTTTTAGTCCAACTTCTTTTGGTGTAAAAGGTTCATATGAAGATTTTGACTTCATCATTCCATTTACATGAATACCTGATTCGTGTGAAAAGATATACTCACCAACTATTGGAAGGTTTGTATCAATTCTTCTATTTGATGCTTGACTAACAGTTTGGATTAGTGATTTAAGTTTTTTTGAGTTGATTTTTACATCTTTATTAAAAAGTCTAGCCAAACTCATAAGAACTTGTTCAAAAGAGGCATTTCCTGCTCTCTCTCCCAAACCAATTACTGTAGTATTACAACTATATGCACCCGCTTCAAACCCTGCAATGGCATTAGCAGTTGCCATTCCAAAGTCATTGTGAGTATGCATCTCTATATCTAGAAGATTTAAAGAGCTTAACTCTTTAATATTTTCGTAGGTTTTATGTGGAGTTAAAATCCCTACAGTATCACAATACCTAAATCTATCTGCACCTATAGATTTTCCCAAAACCATAAGCTCTTTTAGAAAACCTAAATCAGCTCTACTTGAGTCTTCTCCCCCAATGCAGACAAATAAGTTCTCTTTTTTTGCTTCTAAAACAACTTCTTCTAGTTGTTTTAAAAGTCTATTTTTATCCCCTTTAAACTTTACATCAATTAATATATCTGATACAGGAATAGATAAATCAACTGCTTTTAACCCACAATTTAAAGAGGCCTCTAAATCTTTTAAGGTTGCCCTGTTCCAACTCATTATTCTAATAGGTAAATTTAGATTTAAAATCTCTTTTAAATCATCTTGTTCTTTTTTCCCCATTGCTGGGATTCCAACTTCCAATTCATCAGCACCCACTTCATAAAGCTTTTGGGCAATATTTAGTTTTTCTTGAGTGTTAAATGCTACATATGGAGCTTGTTCTCCATCTCTTAGTGTTGTATCATTTATAAGTAACATCTATTTACCTTTAGTTGAATTAAAGATATAGATGCAAAAACTATTCCCTTAGATTTGATTTAAATTTTATTAAAACAGATTTTTCTAAATTATCCTAAAAGGTCACAATATAAGTAAAAAGAGATAGGTTTACCCTAACTCTTTTTCTACTTGAACATCTGCAAAGAAGTATTTTTTTGCTGCTTCAAATACAGATTTTTCAATTGGTTGTAATGCATATGAATCATCAGAGATTAAGTTAATAGATTTTAACTCACCTTGAGGACAATCTCCAATTTTTTCTGTAAGAAGTAAATCAACATCTTTTAAAGTCTGTTTAATCTCTTCTATTGGATATGAACCATCACAATCTTCTGGTCCTTTACAATATGCATTTTCAACTTTTCTATGCATTACAAATTTGATAGCCTTGTCACCAACTTCATAAATAAGGAACTCTGTTGCACTACCAAAGTGTAAGTTAATAGTTCCCTCACCTGCTGTTGTAACTGCTACAAGTTTTGTCTCTCCTGTTGAACTTAATTGCTCTTTAGAAGCTTGCTCAATTTTAATTCTGTCATTAGCCGCTTCTAGTGCAGCTCTCCAGTTTTCAATAATTTCATGTTTTTTGGCACGAGAAGGCATATCATATTTATCTTCTAAAGCTTGCCAAGTCATAGTTTTAAACAAATCAGGAGTAAATTCATCCCCTCTATCTTCACCAATAAGACCAACTGCATCAGCTCTACATTGTCTACAGTGGCTCATTAGTTTCATATCCATACCACAAGCCTCTTGTGCTTCCATAACCTCTTGGTCACTTGCACTTCTTTGCCCATTTAATCCATAATAAGTACCAAACTCCTCTTTTGATAGAAGAGGCATAATATTATGTAAAAATACATTTAGCTCTTTTAGTTTTTTAGCAACATTTGGTAGCTCTTTATCATTAACTCCAGGAATAAGTACAGAGTTAGCTTTTACTAAAATACCTCTTTCAACAAGCATTTTAATACCTTTTAGTTGTTGCTCTAAAAGAATTTTTGCACCCTGTGCTCCAAATACTTTTTTGTGATTCCAATGTACCCAAGGGTAGATTTTAGAACCTATTTCTCCACTTTGGTCAACTGAGTTAATTGTAACAGTTACATGGTCAACATTATATTTTACAATTTCGTCAATAAACTCGGGAAGTCTTAAACCATTTGTAGATAGACAAAGTTTTAAATCAGGAGCTTTCTCTTGTAAAAGTCTAAAAGTTTCAAAAGTTTTTGCAGGATTTGCTAAAGCATCCCCAGGTCCTGCAATACCAACAACAGAGAGTTGTTGAATTTCACCACCAACATAAAGTACTTTTTTTACCGCATCTTCTGGGCTAAGTTTTGCAGATGTAACACCTGGTCTACTCTCATTAGAACAGTCAAATTTTCTATTACAGTAGTGACATTGTATATTACATGCCGGTGCAACTGCAACGTGAATTCTTGCATAGTGTTGGTGTGCACCTTCACTATAGCATGGATGGTTATTTATTTTATCCATCACCTCTTGCTCTAAACTATCATGCGTACTACTTGATGTACAAGAACAGCTCATAGTATCTCCTTTATAAGCTAGGCTTTTTTTATTTGTTAGAACTTATGCATTTAGCGTTCCATTGAAAAAAAGGATAAAATATCGGAATAGAAAATGCATATTAATAGAAAAGTTGGAGGAAGCAAAATGACAGTTCAGGACAAAATAAAAGAACAACTTCTAAAAGAGGTCTTCTCAAATATTGATAATATATATGATTTTATGGATACTAGATTTACCCTTGATAAACCATGTGATGACGCTATTGTAAAAAAGTTAAATGAGCTAAAAGATGTGGTATATAAGGTATCAGGACTTTGTGAATTATCTTAAGTTGACTTGGCAGGTACTCTTACACTCCAAATCAATTGTTGATTCACAGGTGGATACCTCAAAATAATCATTCTCATCTATAGTTTTATCTACACTCTTATTTAATATCAAATAAAAGGGACACTTTATATATTTAATAAGAGACTCTTTTTCTATATCATTTTCAGATATTTTTAAAATCATCTCATTAAATTCTGTTAAAAGTCTATATATATAAGTTTCATTTTTATGTTCTATTAGTTTTGAGTCTATTACTTTTATCTTTTCCATACTCTAACCTTTCATAAAATAAGATTATAAATATAAAAAAATATTTATTTTCAATAAATTACAAAAAAATCCTAAAAATAAGCTATCCAATAACTTTTTGATAAGATTATAAAATAATTAGTTAGGTTATACTTTACTATTTATAAAATTAAATTTTATTTAAATCTTTATTTTAAATAGGATTAAATATTTTTAAAAAAATTGATTTTGTTAGAATTGTTGGAGCAAAATGTTATTTTGAAGATTTTTAGCTACTTAACTTACAAAAAAGTCAATTGGTGATGAGTATAAGTACATTTTAGTTTTAGTCAAAGATTACTGCAATTTTATACTCATCACTAATTAACTCTAATTCATAGTTAATTCTATCATTTTCCCATTTAAAACTTCAGCTATCTCAACTCCATAGTTGTAACAATCTTTTAGTTCCTCTTTTGTAGGAATCAGTTTAATTTTCATATATTGTAGTGGTGGTACCCTAAAATTTAGTGATTTTAGTCTATGAATTATCATATCAACAGCCTCTCCACTCCAACCATAACTTCCAAAAGCACCACCAACTTTTCCTCTTTTTTCCAAAAGCATCATACAAGAAAGTAGATCCCAAACGGGTTTTGGAGCATCTGCATTGATTGTTGGAGTACCTATTAATATTCCATCACTCTCTTCAAGTATATTTATCATATTTGACTCTTCAATTGATGCCAAATCATAAACATTTGCAACTATTCCCTCAACACTATCTGCCCCTTCATAGATTGCCTCAGCCATATCTTTTGTATTTTTATAGCTTGTTAGATAGAAAATTGATAAGATTTTCTCCCCATTTGAGATAACCTTTTGATTTGGTTGACTCCACTTTCTGTAATAATTGATATACTTTTGTGGATTATCTCTTAAAATTGGACCATGCAATGTTGCAATAATGTCAATCTCCAATTTGTCATATAGTTTTATAGCATTTAGAGCATAGGTTTTAAAAGGTCTCATTATATGATCATAGTAATATTTAAAAGCGTAAAAAAAGTCACCAACTAAATCATCAAAAACTCTTTTATCATAGTAGTGGCTTCCAAAAACATCACCAGAAAAAAGAAGTTTATCTTCAACAATATATGAACTCATAGTCTCAGGCCAATGAAGATAAGGTGTTGTCAAAAATGTAATTGTTTTATTTCCAAGTTTTAGACTTTTGTTTGTCCAAACTGTTTCAAAATCTATATTCTCTTTATGGGTGATTGCTTTAAGCATTGCTGTTGCTTGTGGAGAGATTAGAACTTTTGCGTTAGAAGCTCTCTCCATTAATTCAGGAATTGCACCTGCATGGTCTGGCTCTAAATGATGACAAATTACATATTTGATTTCGTCATAAGAGCAGAGTTTCTCAATTTTTTTGAAAAATTGCTCTTGAAACTCTAATTTAACAGTATCAACAATTATCACACCCTCAGAAGTTTTAATCAAGTATGCATTATATGAAGAACCATTTGCAGTCTTCATTATGATATCAAAGGTTCTAATATCTGGATCAAAAACCCCTATAAAAAATATATTTGGTGCTATTTCAATTGGATCTGTATTATTCATCTTTTATGCTATTAACCTTCTCATCCAAATTGGAGGGTTTTCTTGCATTTGTATTAATTTATTTAACACATCCTCAATTTTTTCACCCTCTTTACTTGCTTGCATAGGAAAAACTTGTGCAGATTTTACCATCATAGAAGCCTTTGGCCCTATTTGTTGTACATATAAAATATCACACTCTTCAATACACTCAATTTTGTAAGTTAGTTTATCTATCTCATCATCAATCTCAATTGAAGAGTCAACTGATTTAAGATATAAAAAAGAGTCCCCTTTTATTTCATAAATATGAAACTCTTTACACCAACCAAAGTGCTCATTAACATAAATATTATCCTTTGAAGCAAATGCAATTTTCATAGTATAAATATCCTAATTTTTGAATCAATAACTTTTTGCATAGTCTCTGATATCATTGTATAAGTACCTGTTGAAGCGATTGAACACCCAACACATGCCCCTTGATATGCAAGTCTTAATTCCAACTCTGGCTCATTTATAAAATCAACTAAAACTACATTTCCGCCATCTTTTAATAAAATAGGTTTAATATATCTATCTAAAGCATCATTTATAATTTCAAGCTGTTTCTCTTTTGACTGAGCTCTAAAGTAGTCATTTAATTCACAATCTTCGCGTAAAGGTTTATCGATTCCTGTTAATTGAATATTTGCCATTGCATGACCATTTTTTGCAGCTTTAAGCATACAGTTAAATCCCTCTTTTACACCCTCAAGGTTATTTCTATCTTGAAGTAAAATAAGTGCTAATCTAAATGCTGCTTGAGTATGGTTTTTTCTAACTGCTCGTCTGAAATAATCTTTAGCTTTTTCCATATCCTCTTCAACACCAATTTTTGTTTGGTACATTAAAGCTAAATTGAAATTTGCTGAATCATTATCATATTTACTTGCCTCATCAAACCACTCTTTTGCTTTTGCATAATCTTTTGAAACTCCCTCGCCTTTTAGGTACATTATCCCCAAATTTGCCATAGCTTGGTCATTTTTTGTTTTTGCCTCTTCTTGCCAAATAGTGTATGCAGTCTCATAATCTCTGCTTTTATATGCGGCTAATGCTTCTCTATGTTTCATAAATCCCATCCCTTCACCTGGATTTGGAAGTTCTCTTCCAGCTTTTAATTCATTTGCTATATATTGAGCCAAATACTCATGGGCCAACTCTACTGCCTCATCATAATCATCGCTGGCTGCTTTTACATCAAAATCTAGAAATTGAACTAAAAAGGCATCTCCTAGTTCATGCTCACCACTATAACACTCAAAAGGGTAACTTAGTGATAAGTAATACTCTAAATCTTTTTGCATTAATTAAAATTCCAATGCTTTGTGTTCTACTCTATCTTCTATAGAGATTGAATCCCTATATGGTCTTGGTTGATTAGCTGGTGAAAATACACCTTTAGACTTATGCACTCTAATATTGTAAATACCTTCACCATTTCTCTCCATATAATAATCATCATACTCTTGCGTATATGGCATATCCCAAGCTATTGCTCCTGGAGTAGGGCATACATCAAAACATTTAGGAACTGAGCAGTCAACGCACTCAATACACTTCTCTGGTTTTACATATGTAAATTCTGGTTCATCAAGTGGAGAATCATCTGCACTAACAATTGCCATTGCTGGACACTCTTCAACACATGAATCACAGTTTATACACTCATCAGTTATAATCACAGCCATTTTATATCCTTAATCATTACACTCACATCTACAAGTTGCAGTTCCTGAATCAAGTAATGCTTTTGCATTCTCTTTTGTAACCACAGCTAAACTTTTTTCTGCAACTTTTTTAGATATCTCTTCAATTGTTAGATATTTTTTCTCCACACAATATACCTTGATATTGTTTTCATAAAAGTTTTTAAATACCCCATCTCCCATATGAAAAAATATTGTTGCATTTGCACCACTATTTTTAACAAAAGATGCTGTCTCTAAGCCATTTCCACAGCCACTATTTTTTTCAACTTTATACTTATTGGTTTTTATATCAAGTAAAGCAAAATATGGAGCATTTCCAAATAGATCTGATATTGTAGTTGAATCGTTTTTATCCAATGGTATCGCTAACATTTAATACCCCTTTTTTTAAATTCATAAAACAATATGCAAAAAGTATTCCATAAAATATTTTTTATTTTTAATCCAAAGACAAGTTATAAAAAATTTTTAGCTATTATTCTGCTTTTCAACTAATTCAAAAAATTGAGATAGACTAATCCCTAAAGCTTTTGATATTTTATATAAATGTTCAAGATTAAAATGTTTGTTTTTTGTATTATTTTCAGCATAATTAAAAAAAGCATTACCCCTTTGACCAATTGTTAATGCCAATTCTAATTGGCTCATTTTATTTTCAATTCTTAACGCTTTTACGGTATTAGAAACCTCCTTATAAAATTTTTGTATCTCTTCATCATCAACATTTGATGTAAACATGGTTAATATCCTATAGGTTAAGTTTATAATAATAATAAATCATGTAAAATTTTATTTCAAATATCCATAGGCAAATATCCTATAGACTATTTTGATTCAAAAATCAAGAAAGAATCATATTTCGCTGATTTATTAATCTATCTTAATACTTTAATAAGTTTGTTTGTACATATTTTATGTACTTTTATGTATTTGACATAAGGAGAAAATATATGTTAAATAATTTATCTATGAAAGGGAAACTATTTATATTCCCTATTATGTATCTATTAATTATACTCTTTTCTGGTTTTATCTATTTTTATTATAGTTCCCTATCAGAAAGTAGAAACGAAGCTGCCGTTACCACAAAAGAGTTAAGTCAAGGTTTATTAAAAAGTAGAATCAAAGTTTACCAATTTGTAGAAAGCCCCTCTTCAGAGAAAAAGGAATTAGCACAAAAAAGTTTTACTTCATTAAAAGAGGAAATATTGGCATTTAAAGAGACCTTAACAATGGCTAAAAATAGAGAAATTTGTGATGAGATTGCAGAAAATATTCAAAATTATATAAACTCTCTTGATTCCTTAACTTCAAGAGAAGAAGATAAAATGAAAAAAATGCTTGAATTTATTTCAAAAATTGAAAAAGATATAAATTTTATAAATGAAAGTGCAATCAAACTAAAAGAGGAAGCACTTAGCTCTTTACATTGGGCTTTAATCACAATAGTATTATGTTCAACTATACTTTTTATATTGGTAACCATTGCTATTTCTATTAATATAATAAAAGCGTTAAATAGTTTTAAAGAGGGTCTTTTATCATTTTTTGATTTTCTAAATAGAAAAACAAAATCATCTTCATATCTAAATGAAAAGGGTAAAGATGAGTTTGCCCAAATGGCAAAAATAATAAATCAAAATATACGAGATGCAGAAAAAGAGATAAATGCTGATGGTATCTTAATAGAAAATGTTAAAAATATTGTTAGTGAAGTAAAAAATGGATATCTACATAAGAAAATAGAAAAAAGTACCCATAATGAAAACTTAGAAGAATTGAAAAAGATTTTTAATGAGATGATTGACATTATGGCTTTAAATATTTGCTCAAATATAAATGATATTCAAAATGCTTTAAAAATGTATGCAAATTTAGATTTTAGACATAGAATAGGGGATAATGTAGGTAAAACTTCATCAGGATTAAACCATTTAGCAAATATTATCAATGGGATGTTGGTAGAAAATAAAAAAAATGGATTAATTTTACAAGGAAGTGCAAAAGAGCTTTTAAATAATGTGCACTCTTTAAGTGATTCTTCCCATGAAGCAGCTGCATCATTAGAAGAAACTGCAGCAGCATTGGAACAAATAACTAGTAATATTTCAAATAACACTCAAAATATAATTCAAATGTCAAATTTTGCAAGTCAATTAAAAGAATCTGCTAATTCAGGAGAAAATCTTGCAAACCAAACTACAATTGCTATGGATGAGATAAATGAACAAGTAACTGCAATAAATGAAGCAATCTCTGTAATTGATCAAATTGCATTTCAAACAAATATCCTTTCACTTAATGCTGCTGTTGAAGCTGCAACTGCTGGGGAAGCGGGAAAAGGTTTTGCTGTTGTTGCACAAGAGGTTAGAAATCTGGCTTCAAGAAGCGCCGAAGCTGCTAAAGAGATTAAAGATTTAGTATTAATAGCTACAGAAAAAGCAAATTTAGGTAAAAATATTGCAAATGATATGATCTCTGGTTACCATGTATTAAATGAAAACATAATAAAAACTTCTGAATTAATTAAAAATGTTGAAGAGACTTCAAAAGAACAACTAACAGGGATTGAACAAATTAATGATGCTGTAAATCAATTAGATCAACAAACTCAAGTAAATGCAGGAGTTGCTGCAAAGGCCAAAGAGATAGCTACTGATACTTTAAATATTGCTGATGTGATAGTAAAAAATGCAGATGAAAAAGAATTTGAAGGAAAAGATACAATAGAGATACCTAAAAAAAGAGAAGAAAAGGTTAAAAAATCAACTATTAAAAAGCCTGAAATAGTAGTGGAAGAAGATGGTCAATGGGAAACTTTTTAAAGGGAAGATAGATGAAGATTCAAGAAAAAAGAGTTTTATGTTTTATAAAAGTTGTACCTTCAATGGTAACTATTTTATTTTATATCTCAATTATCTCTTTTTTATTTTATAATCAAAAAGAGTTGTTAACTCTCTATTTTAATAAACTCTCTTTGATTTTTTTAATAATAACTGCTTTAATTTTTTTCTCCTCCCATTTTATTTCAAAAATATTAGAAAATTATTTTATAAACTATAAAAAAGAGTTAAAAAAGGAATTAGAAAAAAATAGAAAAAAAGATTCACTTCTTTTTCAACAATCAAAAATGGCTACAATAGGGGAACTTTTAAGTAATATTTCCCATCAATGGAGACAACCTTTAAGTATAATAACAACTGCAGCAACAGCTATTCAATTACAAAAAGAGCTAAAAGAAACAAATGAGAAACAAGAATTAAAAAATCTTGAAGGGATTGTTACAAGTGCAAAATATCTCTCTCAAACAATTGAGGATTTTAGAAATTTTTATAATCCAAATGTTCCTAAAAAGGAGTTTTTTATTAGTCATGCCCTTGAAAGTTCCCTAAAAATTATAAAAACTCAACTGTATAAATACAATATAACTATTGAAAAAGAGATTGAAGATTTTCCTTTATATGGAGTTGAAAGTGAATTTACACAAGTGCTTTTAAATCTTTTAAATAATGCAAAAGAGGAGTTTAAAAAAAATCCAACTGCAAAAAATATTCTAAAACTAAGAAGTTATAAAGATAAGAAAAACTACTTTATAATTATTTCCGATAATGCAGGGGGGATAAAAACAGAAAATATATCTAAAATCTTTGATCCTTACTTTACAACAAAACATCACTCACAAGGGACAGGAATCGGACTTTATATGTCTCAAAAAATTATTTCTGAACATTTTAAAGGCAATATTAGTGCAAAAAATAGTGAAAATCTAGATTATAAAGGAGCAGTTTTTACCATAAAAATCCCATTGGAATAACTTTTGCATGTAAACTACATATGGATAAATAAAGGCTCAATTATGGTAAATAAAAAACTAATTAGGGATCTATTAAATGAGAGTGCATGTTCTCATAATAAAACAAAAAAATCTTCTTGTGATAAACCAAAACCAGGTGCAACTTCTGGTGGATGCGCCTTTGAAGGTTCACAAATTTCACTTTTTCCTTATGCAGATGTAGTTCATTTAGTGCACTCTCCTGCAACATGTATTGGAGCATCTTGGGAGACAAGACAGACTCTAACCTCTCATAGGGGAGAGAATAATACTGTCACGGGATTTACAACAGATGTAAATACAAATGATGTGATTTTTGGTGGAAACAAAAAATTAGAAGACTCTATTGAATATATAGTTGAACATAAAAATCCTAAAGCAATCTTTGTATATGAAACTTGTGTTACAGCTATGATTGGTGATGATATGGATAATGTGTGTGCAAGAATGGAGAAAAAACATAATATTCCTGTTGTTGTAATACACTCTCCAGGTTTTGTTGGAGGTAAAAATTTAGGTTCTAGACTTGGTGGAGAATCAGTTCTTCATCAACTAATTGGAACAAGGGAACCTGAAGAGATTCATCCATATGGAATAAATCTAATTGGGGAGTATAATGTAACAGGAGATATGTGGCAATATACTCCTATTTTAGAGAAAATTGGTATTAAAATTGTTTCAACTTTGGCTGGAGATGGAAGAGTTGAAGATATTCAAATGGCTCACAGAGCAAAACTAAATGTAATTGTATGTGCAAAATCTTTAGTAACACTTTGCAGAAAAATGCAAGAGAAGTATCAAATTCCATATATCTCTATTTCGTTTTATGGGAAAAGAGATACAAGTAATGCAATTAGAAGTATTGTAAATGCTTTTGGAGACAAAGAGTTACTACAAAGAGCTGAAGAGGTAATTGCCCAAGAGGAAGCAAAACTAGAGAGTGCATTAGAGCCTTATAGAAAAATGCTAGAGGGTAAAAAAGCGATTTTAAATACTGGAGGAAATAAATCTTGGTCAATAGCAAGTGCGTTGCAAGATATTGGTTTGGAAGTAGTTGCAACAAGTGTTAGAAAAGCAACCTTAGAGGATAAAGAGATTGCTTCTAAATATGTGGATATTTTAATGACTAATCCAGGAGTAGAACAAGCAAAACTAATAGATGAGCATAATGTGGATATTCTTCTTGCAGGGGGAAGAAGTCTGTATACAGCCATAAAGAAAAAGGTTGCTTTTGTTGATGTAAACCAAGAAAAGAAAATAAGTTATGGAGCTTATAAAGGACTTGTAAACTTGGCAAAAGATGTTTGTTATGCAGTTAATAACAAAGTATTTAAAGTTGTTGGAACACCTGAACCTTGGGGAGAAGAACTTATTAATTAAAATAATTATAAAAATATATAAAATTACCATATATAATAAATATCGGAATTAGTAATATTTTATCTAACTTTAAGAAAGCTCTAGTTATAGTAAAAAATACTAATTAAAGGATATGCCATGGTAATCTCATCATCTAATAATTTTTTTAATGAAATCTCTTCAAATATACAAAAAAGAAGTTCCACAGATACTATTAATAATTCTTTTAAAGTACATAAAGAATATGATGTAGAGCTTACAGCTTTTACCCAAAAAGTAGAGGGTGATTATTCAACTTATAGTGCAAAAGAGTTAAGTGAACTCTCTTATAATGAAATTAAAGCAAATTATGAAGAGATTAAAGAGATATTAGAAGCTCGAATGGAAGAGGCTAAAGATACTATAAATTCGGAATCTTTTAAAAACTATCAAAAAAGACTTCTTCTTAATGATGATATTGAAGTAAGAGGTGGCTCACAAGATCAACAAGTCCGTTTTGAGGAATCATTTTTATTTTTAAATGAAGATGAGATTACAGAAGATATGCTTGATAAGCAGTATGGTCAAATAACAAGAGAAAACACAGAGATACAAGACCTACTTAATTTCAATGATAAATTTAAAATTGTTAATTATTTTGATAATGATCAGATAAATAGAGCTATATATTCTAAATATGAGGATAATAGCCAGGTCTTTTATGATTATTCTAATCCTGTAGATCTAGATGGTAGTGAAGTTGGCTACAGGGGAGGTACTTCTTATACTATTCAAGGAACAGATCTCAAACAAATTTTACAATCAATTGAAGATGCACTTGAATTTATAGAGAAATATGGTGTTCAAAAATATAAAGATCCTGAAAGTTCAAGATTTTCTGCTGGATTTATTATACAAGGGGATGAGATAACAATTGCTGGAAAAAAATTTAGTATATATGATGTGAAAAAAAATGAAAATGATGATATAAAAAAAGAAGAGATAAAAGAGACTGAATCAACTAACGAAGTTAAAACTGAAAGTGAAGAAGATATTAAACCTGATTACAGTACCTATACCGCTGCTCAATTAAGACAAATAACTTTTGATGAAGCAAAAGAAAATTTAGATGAATTAAAAAAGATTTTAGAAGATAATTTAAAAAATGTATCAAAACTAAATAAAGAAGATACAGATAATTTACTTGCGTTTAAAGCCCAACTTGATAAAGTGGATTATTTAAAAGATGATACTTTAAACGAAGCAATATATAATAAACTTCAAACCATAAGTGATCCTAAAGTGGCAGTTTGGAGTGATTTAGCTATTACTGAAAATATAGAAAATCTTCAAAATGGTAATCTTGATTCTCTTATTATTAATGGGTTATTGATTTATGCGAGTGATCTTCAAACAAAGGAAGATACAGATGAGAAGGAAAATAAAAACGAAAATGCTTCAAATACACAACAACAAAAAGAAACAACACCATTAAATCTTGACTCTATTATAAATATTGTATCAAATGCAGCTAAAAATGCTTCTCAAAACTCTCAAGATACATACAAACAAGAGGTAATTGAAGCTTATTCAAATTTTATTTCCCAATACAGTGAGATTAGAAATTCTTTACTTCATAGTTTTTAATCTTTTTTTGTAAAAGAAGTTATTCCTAAAATTTAGGAATAACTTTACTTTTAAACCATATGTTTCAAATTTATATTAAAACAGTTATAATACTTTTGCACATAAAAGGAGTATTATGACAGATATACATATAAGAAAATATTTTTTTTATTTAGCTTGTATTGTAGTTATTTTAGCTGGACTAAAAGCTGCTAGTGAAATTGTAATAATTTTATTTTTAGCAATTTTTATCTCATCAATTATATCAACAGTAATCTCTTTTTTAGAAGGAAAAAATTTCCCAAAAATCATCTCATATTTAGTCGTACTTGCCATATTTACGCTTATTTCACTAATACTTGCTTATATAGTAAATATCTCATTAAAAGATTTTTTATCAAACCTTCCCCAATATGAAAAACAGTTACAACTTTTAGTTGTAAAAGCTATTGCTTTTGCAGAGAGTTATGGAGTTTCTGTAGAGAAAAAAACAATCCTAGATGCGTTAAACTTTAGCTCATTTTTTGGAATAACAACAAACTTAATAGGAAGTATTGGAACTTTCCTCTCAAAATTTTTACTTATTATTATTGGTATTGCTTTTATTTTAGCAGAGTCAAAATCTTTTGAAAGAAAATTAAAAATTATTTTTGAAAAAGACAAAGAGAGTTTAAGAAATTTACACCTTTTTTCATTTAATATCAAAAAATATTTTTTAGTTAAAACCTCAACAAGCTTTTTTACTGGCTTTTTTATTGCCATAACACTTATTTTCTTTGGTATTGATTACCCAATTTTATGGGGAGTTATTGCTATGCTTTTTAACTTTGTGCCTGTTGTTGGTTCAATTATTGCAGCTATACCTGCTGTATTATTATCCCTTGTAAGTGCAGATTTAAATACAACAATCATTTTAATAGTTCTTTATGTTTTTATAAATATCACAATAAGCAATATAGTAGAACCGAAATTTATGGGAAAAGAGTTAGGATTATCGCCTCTTGTTATATTCTTCTCTCTTATTCTTTGGGGATGGATTTTAGGAATTGTGGGAATGTTTTTGGCAGTTCCAATCACTATGACACTAAAAATTGCTTTTGATTCAAACCACTCAACAAAATGGATCTCATTGCTTATGTCAAATGTTAAGGCCAAATAGATTTAATTATTCTGCTTTAGCCAATAATGCTTTCATTAAGTCAGCTTGATTTTGTAGATCAACACTCATTTTTTTTAGCCAATCTTCTATTACTTCTTGTTTGTATGCCAACTCTTTCTCTTTGTAAGATGCAAATTCTGCCTCTTCATCCCAGTTTCCATCCTCATCTAAAAATGGATGTTGGAAATAACCTGTAACTGGGATTTGTATAGGTTTTGGATTTTTAGGGTCAGAGAAATCAAGTCCATCAAAATACATAGTTTCAGGAGCACGATAAATAGCTTCAGAACTTATCTCTTTAAGTTTTTCACTAAAACCATCCAATTCAGAGTCTTCTTGAACATTTAAATCAATATGTTCTTGATTCTGATTAACTGTTGAAAAGAAACCAATATTAAACTGATCTGCTATTTCATTAATTGACATAAGAACCCCTTAATAATTACTGCAAAAATTATAACTTGTTTAAGTTTAAATTAATTTTAATCAAACGCTTAATATTGCCTTCATAATATTTGCATTATTTTGAATATTTGAACTTCTTTGTGTTTCCAAACCTTCAAAAATTTTGCTATTAGCTTCTGCATTTACATCATCTACTTCTTTGGAAACTTCTAAAAAATCACTTATATTAAATGGACTATTTAAAGATAATGTTGCTGTTAGATACTCTGTATTTACATCTGATAAAAGATTTTCAAACTCATTTGAAGATGGTTTAATCCCACTGTTTTGAACTGTT
Organism: Halarcobacter ebronensis; assembly: GCF_013201825.1. NCBI lineage: Bacteria > Pseudomonadati > Campylobacterota > Epsilonproteobacteria > Campylobacterales > Arcobacteraceae > Halarcobacter > Halarcobacter ebronensis. The sequence goes on along the minus strand of NZ_CP053836.1, from coordinate 84,291 downwards.
TGCGTACTACTTAACTCTTCAAGGGGTTGTAAAGAGTTAGTTGATATTGAATCCATATTTCGCCTTCTTTTTTATCAATTTTTAATTTTACTCCTATTTTTCTTAAATAAAAATAATCAAAGAAACAGGCTATTTTGAATAATATTACAAAATAAATAAGATATATTCAATGTAAAGTTTCTATTTTAGGAACACTTTTTGCATAAAAGAAAAGAAAAAAGAGGAATTAGCATGGAAGCGATTAGTTCGAAACCCTTACAACTAAATCCAATTAAACTATCTCAACCAATGGGTGCAATGCTATGTTTTTTAGGTATTAAAAACTGTATGCCTCTTATGCACGGAGCACAAGGGTGTGCCTCTTTTACAAAAGTATTTTTTACTAGACATTTTAATGATCCAATAGCCGTTCAAACAACAGCTGTAAATGATATAACTGCTGTAATTGACGGAGGAGATTATGCAATCTCAGAATCAATAAAAAATATTACTCAAAAAGTAAAACCTGATTTAGTTGGTCTTTTTACAACGGGACTTACTGAAACAAAAGGTGATGATATAAAAGGTGCCTCTTTATTGCTACAAGAACAACAAACTATCTGTTATGTAAATACTCCAGATTTTGAAGGTTCAATAGAGAGCGGTTTTGCAAAATCAATTGAAGCTATTATTGATCAATTAGTTGAGATAAAAACCACGATTAATCCACAAAAAGCAGTTATAATCCCAAACGTTAATCTTAAGCCTATTGAGGTTGAAAAGATAAAAGATACAATTTCACTTTTTGGTTATGAAGTTTTGGCTCTTCCTGATTTAAGTGACTCTTTAGATGGACATTTAGGGCTTAAACAAGGAGCTTTAAGTTCTGGTGGTATCTCTTTAGATGAGATAAAAGAGTTAGCTGATTCATCTTTGGTTATATCTATTGGAAGTAGCGTAAAAAAAGCTGGAACAAAACTAAAAGAGAAGAATGAAAACATAAACCTTCTTCATTTTGATTCTTTGGGTGGTTTGGAAAATAGTGATAGATTTTTTAAAATTCTTTGCCAAATAAAAGGAGTTACCACTCCTCATCCAAGTATTGTTAGATGGAGAAAAAGACTTCAAGATGCTCTTTTAGATACCCATTTTGCCATAGGAAGTTCTTCTGTTGTATTAGCTTTGGAGCCTGATCAATGTCTTAGTATTGCAAATACAATTATTGAGGCAGGTGCAAATATCAAAGCAATAATAACTACCCATAGAAATGATCTTCTAGATGAAATAGAGTGTGAGAATCTTTTAATTGGAGACTTTGAAGATGTGGAAAAATATCTTCAAGATAGTGAACTTTTGATTACCAGCTTCCATGGAGAGAGATATACAATGAAATATAAAAAAGCCTTAATGTTAAGAGGTTTTCCAGATTATGAAGGTGTTGGGAATCAACTAAAAAATGATATTTTATACGAAGGAAGTGCATATTTGCTTTTTGAAATGGCAAATATAATCAACACACACAGACATGAGGTAAATTATGATGAGCATTAATCTACAAAGACCAATAGTTCCTGCAATTACTCTACAGATGATAGATGGAAAGACTAGACTTCTTGGGATTCCAAAACAGAAAGTTCAAGTTGTTATAACTCTTCCAAATATTGAAGATTTTAATGAACAACTAAGTGATGCAATTGAATTTTTTAAAGATAGAGCCGATGCTTTTATTATCACTTCAAGTTGTATTGATTCTTGTAAAAAAGTTGTTGAAAAATTTGATTTAAAAAATAATCTAATTACTATGGAGTATAAAGAGTTTTCCAAAATATTTAAAATGTTAGATGAAAATAACAACTTAAAAAAATCTCTAATGATTATAGATACAAACTGTCAAATAACCCACAAAGATATTCTATAAAATTGAACTAATGCAAAGATAGATGGTACTTAACTATCTATCTTTTCTTTTATTAAAGGAACGCTTATTGCATAAATTTGGCAAATAGATGCAAATTACCAAATCACACATTAAAGGTACTTTATAAAATGGAAGTTACATACAAAGATGAAATTTACACTCTAGGACAAAAAGAGAGAAAAGTTGAAACAGAAGCACCAGCTGTTAGAGTTGAGATGTTAAATAATGAAACAAAAGTTATTGGAATGATGGCTCCTAAAATTCAAGTGCTTATTACTCTTCCTTGTATAAAAGCTTACAACAATGCTCTTCACAATATACTTCAAAAGTATTCATCTAAATTGGTAACTTATATTATCACAAAAAGTGCTAATGAAAATATTGAAAAAATAAAAGCTGATTATTCGCTTGATGAGGGATTTATCTCAAATAATTTCAAAGATTTTTCCCTAAAGTTTGGAGTAAATATAAACGATAATCTTCTTGCAAAATCAATCTTTGTTGTGGATAAAGAGGGGATTATAAAATATATTCAAATCCCTTCAAATATTGAGACAAGTTTTGATTTAGAGGAGTTTAAAACAAAACTTGATGAAGTGGCTAATTTTAGACAAAAGGGTCATACCCATGAAAATTGGATGGGAGCATAAAATGTCATTTTCAGACAATCTAAAAGAGTGGCTAAGAAATAACGAGTATGATATAAATGACCTGAATAAACAGGGCAAACATGGGAATTCTGCTGTTATGAAAGCTGCTAGGGAGGGCAATATTGAGATTGTCAAAGCATTAATTGGAAATGGTGTTAATCTTGATCTCAAAAATGTTGATGGAAACAGTGCTTTATGGAATGCTTGTTTTGCCTCATCGTATGACTGTTTTTATGCACTAATTGATGCACAAATTGATGTAAACTCAAAGAATGATAACGCAGTTACAGCTTTAATGTATTGCGCAAGTGCAGGGAAAGAAGATTTTGTAAAACTACTTTTGGAAAATGGTGCTGATGTTTCTTTAGAAAATCTTGATGGTTTTAAGGCAATTGACCTTGCTGTAACTCCAAAAATATATAAGATGCTTAAAAGTGCAACAGTTCCAACAAAAAACTGATATAACAATAAAAAACTCTTTTTTACAAACTCAATTTATAGATTGGAGAACACAGCCAAAAAGTTTTAAAACCTATCCAAAATTTTTTAGAAGATACCATCTTGATGAATTTGAAGAGCTTAAATTTATAAAAGATTTTGGGAAAATTACTGATAAAAAAGTCTATGGAAATGAAGAAGTTGTTTTAAGAGTAACTCCAAGTGCAGGAGGACTTTATCCTTGCGAAATCTATATTCAAATAAGAGGTATAAAAAATCTTTTAAGTGGAGTATATCACTATGAACCTCTTAATGATTCTTTGACTCTTATTCATGAACTAAGCAATGATGGTCTTGAATACTACTTTGAAACAGACTCAAAAAAGTTTATTTTTTTAATAAGCAATGTCTACTTTAGAACCTCTTGGAAATATGAAAATAGAGCAATTAGATATCTACTTTTAGATACTGGTCACCAATTAGGAGCAATTTGTAGTGCTTTAAAAAAAGAAGCTATTCCTTTTGATTTCTCATTTAATTTTAATAAAAAGAGACTAAATGAGGCTTTTGGTTTTGAGGAACAAGAGTTTTTTCAAGGGGCAATTTTAGTAGATAATGGAAAAGATACAAAATATCAAAATTTAAGAGAGAGATTAGTTACAGTATCTTCTACAGACTATTTTATAAAAAATCCTTTTTTAGAGGAGTTTTCAAAACTACTTGAAAATCTAATCTTTGATGAGATTAAACCTCTTCATCTTTTGGATGATATGGATAAAAAGTGTATTCAAAGAAGTATTGATAAAAGAAGATCAATAAGAGCCTTTGAAAAAAAACCTATTACCAAAGAGGAGTTTGACTTTTTAACAAAAGATATTTTTGAACGTTCAAAAAGTTTAGGTATTGAAGTTTTTTTTATTAACAACAATGTCAAAAATCTAGAACTTGGAGTTTACAAAAATGTAAACTTGATTTCTAAAGGCGATTTCAAGGGGCTTTCAACAAGGCTTGCCTTTAATCAAAAGCTTGGAGAGAGCAGTTGTTTTACTCTAATATTCACATCAAAAAAAGAGTCAAACCTTTTTCAAGACTATATAATAAGTGGTTTTTTAGCTCATATTATAAATTTACGCGCTACTTCTTTAGATATAGGTTGCAGTGGAATTGGTGCTTTTTTTGATGATGAGTGTCAAAGAAATCTAAAAACAACAAATAATATTTTGTATCTACAAGCAGTGGGAAGATAAGATGAGTAAAGAGACCTACGTAAACTTATTTAAAAAATATGAACTTTATAGAAGTGATATCTATATGTTAACCCAAACAAAAACTGCTGAAATCTTCTTTCTTTTTGAAGAGGTTTGTTATGAACTAATCCAAGACAAAGCTATAAATAGACAAATTCCTCCTGAGTTTATAAGTACAGCAAAAAGTTTTATGGAGCAAAATACTTTTATAAATGTCTACTTTGCGCTAATTGATAATAGAGCCTTTTTTTTAAGTGACCTAATAGACTTCTTAGCCCTAATAAAGAGCGCTAAACCCAACTGATTTTCTTCTCATTTTTCTGTGGAACACTTTTTGCAAGTATCTAGATAAATTTATTTAGGACATTACCATGAGTAGTATAAAAATTACTTCAAACAATTCAAACGAAGGTATGATCACAGTAGCTTTTGCTACAAAAGATTTGGAGAATATTGATTCACACTTTGGGAGTGCGAAACAGTTTGCTGTTTATGAAATTAGCAAAAATAGTATAAATATGAGTGAAATAAAAAAAGTTTTAGAGAAAGACACAGATAAAACTGTAGCTATGCTAAAAGGTGTAGATATTGTTTATTTCACAGAAGTTGGTGCTATTGCAGCAGCAAAACTAATTAATAGTGGAATTTTCACTATCAAATACAAAGAAGAGGTTAGCATTGAAGAAGAGACAAAAAAACTTCAAAACATGCTAAATTCAAATCCACCTCCATTTATTAAAAAAATAATTGAAAAAAAGGCTATGTAATGGAGACTAAAGAACTATTTAAAAAGACTCTAATTGGTCAAATAAGAGCCCTTGATCAATTTGGAACTTGGGTTAATAAATCTGATGAAGATTTACTTGTAGAGAAATATGTAAAAACAAAAGAAGAGATGAGAAACATCCCTATTATTGCAGATATTGATGAGATGCAAACTCAAGATATTAGACTTGTTTATCAAGCTGTAGCACTGGCTTTTGAAAAGATGACAGGGATTATGTGTTCAGTGGTTATGGAGATGAGCCACGAAGGTTTTGGTAGAGTTGTTGTTTTTGCAGATGATATTGTGTTGTGTGATAAAGGCTTTAAAGATGCACATAGATACTCTTTTAGAACACTAGAAAATCTAGAAGAAGAGGGTGAAAAGCTTCTTATGAAAGCAAACGAAAGATATAAAAAATATAAAAGCTAAAAATATTTAAGGAGAAGAAAAAATGGCTAAAGTTGGAATTTTTTGTGGAACAGCTGGTGGTACTTCAATGAAAGTTGCAAAAGCGTTAGTAAAAGAGTTTGATATTGATGAAGATGATGTAATTAATATGGAAGAAGACTTTGATGATATTGAGCAATTTGAAGACTTTGATATTCTATTTATTGGAAGTTCAACTTGGGGACAAGGAGATGTTCACTTCTCTTGGGTTGATGTTTTATTAGAGTTAGAAGATGAAAAACCAGATTTTTCAGGAAAAACTGTTGCTTTCTTTGGAGCAGGTGATAGTGTAAAACATGGTGAACACTTTTGTTCTGCATTAGGAAAACTTTGTGATACATTTTCAGATTTAGGAGCAAATGTAGTTGGTTTTGTAGATAAAGAGGGTTACTCTTATGAACATTCATTAGCTGAAAAGGATGGAAAACTTTGCGGATTAGCTATTGATGAGCATAATGAAAAAGGTAAAACAAAAGAGAGAATTAATAACTGGATAGAGAGTTTAAGAACTCAAATACCAGCGTAAATACTACTTTTAAGAATTTTAACAAATCCTAAAAAAGCAGTTATAGATTATAAAGGATATATTATGGCAACTGTAGAAGAGTTTTACAAGTTAACAGATACTGAGGATTATTTCAAATTTTTTAATATCGAGTTTGACCAAGCACTAATTAATGTAAAAAGATTTCATATGATGAAAGAGTATGGAACATTAATAAGAAAAGGTATTGGGAATATAGCTGAAGAGAGTAAACTTTTAGATTTTCTAAAGTTTTCACTTTTAAGGGTTTATGGAGATTATAAAAATGGTCATGCACCAAGTGCAGCTGATGTTTGGAATATGTACGAAACTGGAAAACTAAATGGCTGCTCTTCTTGTGGAACAAGTGGAACTTCGCAAGGAGGATCTTGTGGCTGCTAAAAATGGAATTGACCATGAAAACATTGTAAATCCTGATACTTTTTTACATGATAGTGTAACGGCTGAAAGATCAGGAAAAGATGAAGAAGAACCAAAATTTGGAATTGGACAAAAAGTTAAACTTATCAAAGATATTGTAAATGATGGAACCTACCCCCACGCTCCTATAGGTACTCTTATGATGCCTAAAGAGGCAATTGGTTATGTAAAATCTATAGGAGAGTTTCTTCAAGTAATCAGAGTATATGAAGTTCATTTTTTAGGTGTAAAGGAAGCACCTGTTGAGGTTGTTGGCTGTAGGGAAAATGAACTTGAAGCGATGGAAGATTATAGAAATGAAGTGGAAGAAGAGCTTGAATATATGAGAAAACATAGGGAAAAGCATTACAAAAAAGATTAAGTACTTTTTCCGTACCAAGTCAAATGAAAGAGTTTAAAGAACTTTTTCGTATGGCTTGGTATAGAACCAATCTAAAGAAAGGAGAAGATATATGGCAAAAGTTATTTTTATGCATTTTGATACTGAGACTGACGGTGTTTATGATGCGAAAATTGGTGAACCAATCGTAAGATTAGCAAAAGAGAAAGGTGTTCCAGTACCTGCTGATAAAGATTTTTCTAAATGTTTAATCAGTGTTGAAAACCTTGCGGATGAAGAGCCAACAAGCTATATGGAAGATGAAGAGTTAGATCTTCTTGTTCAATATAAAGCGATTACTGCTGAAGAGGCTGAGCAGTGTCAACAATTTACAATTAGCCCAAAAGTTAGAATAGCACCAATGATGTTAGTTAAAGGTGATATTTTAGTTAAACCATTCAAAAAAAAATAATAAGGAAATAAAATGACAACTAGAGTAGAGATTATTAATGATTTCTTAGCAATTAATGTAAAACCAGGAAGTACAATTCAAGATGTAGTTGAGGCTTCAGGTTCAGCTTTACCATTTGGATGCAGAGATGGTGAGTGTGGTACTTGTGTAGTTGAGGTTGAGCAAGGTATGGAATTTCTATCACCAATTAACGAAAAAGAGATCAAAGTAATAAAAGAGTCATGTGCTGGTACTTGTACAGATAACACTAGACTTTCTTGTCAAATGAAAATCGTTAAACCAAACGGTGTAGTTAGAATCAAATACTAAAAAATATACATAATATTAGTCCAAATTCTTTATGAATTTGGGCATAATGACAGTATGGCACCTACATTATCACCTTCGGTTGCTCAAAAGCAAAATCTTAACTTATCTTTGAAGATGTGGCTTCCAATGCTACAAACTTCACTTCAAGACCTAGAGAAACATCTAAAAAATGTCTCTTATGAAAACCCTTTTTTAGAGATTAAAAAACCAAAAGAGTTTTATAATAATTTTATGCCACAAGGTACAAGTGGAGAGTTTATTGAATCTTTAGCTTTATATGATGAGTCTTTATATGATAAATTAAGTGAACAAATTTGCGCACCAAATTTCCCAACTCCAAACTCACAAAAAGTGGCTTTAGAGATACTTTGTGATATAAATGAAGAGGGTTATTTTGATGGAGATATAGAGAAAATTGCCATTACTTGCAATGTATATAAAGAGTATGTTGAATCCATCAGACAAAGATTCTCAAGATTGGAGCCAGCTGGAGTTGGTGCAATTGATTTATCAGAATCATTTCTTTTTCAACTAGATGCTTGTGATAAAAAAATTGATGATGAACTCTATAACTTTATAAAAAAGATTATAAAAGATATAGCTCACTTGGATAAATATGCAGCTCACCATAGATTTGAGGATGCTAAAAGTATAATCAAATATTTCAACAATCCTCCAGCAATTGATTTTATAAATACAAATATACAAATTATCCCTGATTTTTATGTGGATATTGGGGAAGATATAAATGTGAGAATCAATCATGCCTATTATCCAGATATAGAGGTAAAAGATCCTTTTTCTTCAAAAAATGAGACCATAAAAGAGAAACTAAAAGAAGCAAGAGATTTGGTAAATTTGCTTAATTTAAGAAAATCTACCCTTTATAAAATAGTTCTTTTAATAGTAGAAAAACAAATAGGATTTTTTGTTGGAGGGGAATTAAGACCTTACTCTATGCAAGAGTTGGCAAAAGAGTTAGGCTTTGCAGAATCAACAATTAGTAGAGCCGTTGCTAATAAATATATTGAGTGTACTTTAGGTGTATTTCCTTTAAAACACTTCTTTACAAATGCAGTAAATGACAAAGATTTAAGCTCATCACAAATAAAAAGTTATATAAAATCTTTGGTTGATTATGAGAATAAAGAGAACCCACTAACAGATCAAGATATTCTAGATATGATATTTGAAAAATTTGATTTACAAATGGTTAGAAGAACTATCACAAAATATAGAAAAATGCTTGATATCCCTTCATCAAAAGAGAGAAAAAAACTCTACAAAGTAGAAAATCTATAAGCAAAGAGTTTTAAGCGAAACCGCTAGGTTGAGAAACAAACTCTACAAAGTAGAAAATCTATAAGCAAAGAGTTTTAAGCGAAACTTGCGAAGCAATGTTAAGAAACAAACTCTACAAAGTAGAAAGTTTATAACTGTACCATGTTAATTAAACAAACCAAAATATAATTTTAATTATAATTTATATTTTTAAAAATTATTAATAAAGGTATAAATTGAATCTTATTATAAAATCTCTTTCTCTCCTAACTCTTATATTTTTATTCACTTCATGCACAAATGAAAAAGTTGAACTAAAAAAAAGCACATATGATATAAAACAATGCAATAAAAAAACCTACTCAACTAAAGATTTAGAAAACTATAAACAACTAATAAAAGATAATGAGATACAAGGTTACAACTGTGTTGGTTTGTATTATATGAGAAATAAAGATTATAAAAAAGCAGAAAAATATTTTAATCAAGGTAGAGCCAAAGGTAATATTGAATCTTATACTCAACTTGGAAGTTTATATTCAAACTTCTTAAGAAATAAAGAAAAAGCAATAGAGTATTATAAAATAGCAGCAAATAATGGTGAAGCAAAAGCTGCACATAATCTAGGTGTAATCTATGACAAAAAGGCACAATATAAAGAAGCATTAAAGTGGTATGAAAAATCTTTTAATAGTGGGGATACTTACTCTTTATTGGCAATGGGACATATATATAGAAAACAGAAAAAATATGAAAAAGCTATTGAGACTTTTAAAGAAGCTGCTAAGTTGGGAGAACTAGAAGCTTATCATAGTTTAGGGGTTTTTTATGGGAAAGAGAAACAATTTAAAGATTTAAAAAAAGTAGAAGAATATTTTCAAAAAGGTTATGAATTAGGTTGCGGTTTATGTGCTGGCGCAATGGGTGCACACTATGAAGAAGATTTAAAAGATTATGAAAAAGCTATAGAGTGGTATAAAAAAGGGTTTGAACTAAAAAGTGAAGAATCTGCAAATAGATTAGGTTTTATATATTGGGAAGTTTTAAAAGATTATGAAAAAGCTATATATTGGTTTAACAAAGGTTATGAAGATTTAAATTGTATATCTTGTCTTGCTAATGTTGCAAATGTATATACAAGTATAAAAGAGTATGAAAAGTCTATAGAGTGGTACGAATTAGCTTTTCAAAAAGGAAATAAAAATGCTGCTTATAATCTTGGATTAACTTATCAAAATTATATAAAAAATAAAGATAAGGCAATATATTGGTACAAAAAAGCAGTAAATACAAATGCAAAATACAATGCAATAAATAGATTAAAAGAGTTGGGAGTAACATATGAGCAGTAATGATATAACCATAGGACAAGTTTTATCTTTACTTCTTTTATCTTTATTACTAACTTCCTGCACAAATGAAAAGATAGAACTAAAAAAAAGTACCTACAACATAAACCAATGCAATAAAAAAACCTACACAAATAGAGATTTAGAAAACTATAAACAACTAATAAAAGATAAAGAGATACAAGGCTACAACTGTGTTGGTTTGTATTATATGAGAAGTAAAGATTATAAAAAAGCTGAAAAATATTTTAATCAAGGTAGAGCCAAAGGTAATATTGAATCTTATACTCAACTTGGAAGTTTATATTCAAACTTCTTAAGAAATAAAGAAAAAGCAATAGAGTATTATAAAATAGCAGCAAATAATGGTGAGGTAAAAGCTGCACATAATCTAGGTGTAATCTATGACAACAAATTTGCTTATAAAGAAGCTTTAAAGTGGTATGAAAAATCTTTTAATAGTGGGGATACTTATTCTTTATTGGCAATGGGAACAATATATTTAAAACAAGAAAAGTTAAAAAAAGCAATAGATACTTTTTTTAAAGTTGGAGAATTAGGAGAATCTGGAGGGTATTATAATCTAGGTATTTTATATAGAAAAAATAAAGAGATTAAAGATTTAAAAAAAGCAGAAGAATATTTTCAAAAATGTTTAAACTTAGGTAATGCAACTTGTGCTGGTGGCATCGGTACAGTTTATGAAGATTTAAAAGATTATGAAAAAGCTATAGAGTGGTATAAAAAAGGGTTTGAACTAAAAAGTGAAGAATCTGCAAATAGATTAGGTTTTATATATTGGGAAGTATTAAAAGATTATGAAAAGGCTATATATTGGTTTAACAAAGGCTATAAAGATTTAAATTGTATCTCTTGTCTTGCTAATATTGGGAATATTTATGCAGTATCACTAAAAGATTTTGATAGTGCAATAAAATGGTATAAAAAAGCTAGTGAGCTAGGATATGTAGATTCAACTTATAATATAGGTTATACATATGAAGTTGATTTAAATGATAAAGAAAATGCAATTAAATGGTATAAAAAAGCAGCTAAAGATGGTGATGAAATAGCAATAGGAAAATTAAAAAAACTAGGAGTAACATATGAGCAGTAATGATATAACTATAGGACAAGTTTTTTTCAAGCAAGATGAGGGGGTGCACCTATATAGATATTCTATAAAAGATACAGGAGAAGAGATACATGGCTATAGTACAAGTCTTAGAACTAGAACTGCTTATATTATAATAAGTGACAAAGAGAGTGAAAAACTTGTAGGGGAAGAAAAAGATAAAGAAAAAATCTTAGAAACTGTAAAAAATAAATATAAAGACTCCTTACTAAAAGCCATAAAAAAAGAGAGTGAAAATCTAATACAAGATAAGCTACAAGCAGTAAATAGTATAGATATAGATAAAAAGATAGTAAAACTAAGCTCTCTAAGCCTAAATAATGCAAGCTCTTATGGAACAATATTAAAAGCCAAAAACTATACCCATGCCTATAATCAAAAATTAGAAGATAACCTAAAAGAGAATACAAATAAAAAAAGTATAGGAGCCTTATCTTTTAACCAAGATAGTTGTCAAAAAATAATAGATAAAGAACAAATAACCTACTTAGAAAAAGAGCAAGCTTATATAATAGTATCTATGCCTTATGTATATAATATAAAAAAAGACTCAAAAATAAAAGAGTTGGAAGTAACTCTTTATGAAGAAAATACTTCAGCTTCATATATGCCTGAACTTATAGTTGAATATGGAGTTTTTTTTGATGGAACAAAAAACAATATCCATAATATAAATTTTTATAGGAACTATACAGAGTTTTTAAAAGAACCTGCTGAGTTTATTGAAGAGAATAGAGCAAGAAGAATTCCTCAAAAATCAATAGAAGAAATTTTAACTATCCAAGAATACATAGTATCAGAACCAAATCCAGAACTAAATGACCAAGTTCTAATCATACTTCTATCTCAAATAGATAAAGCCCCTAAAGAGATAAGATATTTTGATAAAAACTCAAATCTTGAAACAGAAGAAAAAGAGCTATTAGAAAGCACAAAAGCAAAACATGCTAAAAAAGTGTTTGAGTATTTTCTTGAGGTGAAAAAAGAGTTAAATACAAGTGAAGAAGAAAACAGAGAAAGATATATAAGGGAAAATATCTTAGCAGATGATGATGAAGACAGTAGTTTTACAAATGGAGAATCAAATATCAGCAGACTTTATAATCTTTATGATGGAGCAGATGTAAAAAGAGATAAAACAATTCTTCCAACAAGCAGGTTTAAACTATATGAGAGTGGAGCTGGAACTCATAATCCATATATCAAAGAGGATTATGGGGAGGATTCTATTTTATTTGGTTCAGGCTTTGGAGGAGAAAAATATCTAACTAAAGATAAAACAGGTATCGAAGCACATATTATATATGCTTGTATCAAAATCTCTGAGCAACTAAGATCCTCATCAATTGGATATATAAATGAACTATATCTTGATGTATTTGGTTTTAGTAGAGGAGCTGCAACTGCTAGACACTTTATTTGTTCTATTTTAAATGAAGCAGAAAAAAGTGGTGAAAACTATAGTATAAAGATGAAAAAAGAGAAAAATATATTTACTCCATTTTTTGGAGATAATGGAATTGTATCAATAGATGGGAAAAGATTTTACAACCCTTTAAATACAGAAAAAAGATATTATGGAGGAGGTAGAAGCAGAATAGAAAATCCATATTTTGGAAAGAAAAAGATTATCATAGAATCTATAAACTTTAGATTTGCAGGATTATATGATACTGTACCTCACTTTGGTTTACAACAAGCAAATGATTTCAAATCCTTAAATCTAAACTTTTTTAAAGATGAAAATGAAGACAAAATAGGACAAGTTGTACATCTTATGGCAAAAGATGAGTTTAGATTTAACTTTGATGCCTACTCTATATTTGAAAATATAAACAATGAAATACAAAAAACCCAAAGCTCAACTCTAAGTGGAGGTAAAAAGTTTGAAGAGTATTTTCTTCCCGGAGCACATTCTGATGTTGGAGGAGGTTATAATACTTCTAGTGAAACTACTTTATTAACTAAAAAGTATGTAAAAGATTATGAGCAAATCCCTGAATATATAAAAAACTCAATAATTGCTTGGAATGACAAGTACAATTGGTTAAATACAAATAAGATACAAAAAGTCAATTCAAAAAATGAGATAAGTGATGATTTAGAAGATGGGTTTTATTATTGTATTTTACCTGAAGCAATACCTTCATATATTGGAACAACTTTACCAAAACCTATGTTATATCTATATATGCATAAGAAACAGGTATTAAATAAATACGAATATGTTACTCTTAAAATCATGTATGAAAGAGCTATTTACAAAGATATGACTCAAGGTAAAGAACTGGGTAAAAAGGAAGCTTTAGAGCTGCTTCCTTTTGCTTCTTTATCTTCATACAGTTTTAAAGATGATGAGATATTAAATAAAGTATATGACACATTAGAAGAAAAAGGTGAGTTTACAAGTGGAGATACTCTTTATAAGAGTTTAAAAGATGATTATATACATCACTCTTCTAAATATGCTGATTTTGTAAATAAAGCCTCTTTTGAAAAAAAAGAGCTAGGGGATTTTTATGGGAAAAGAGTTTTATATACAGCTTTAGGTGATAAATATACAAGGTAATATTAGTTTGGAAAGTGAAGATTAAATCTCCACTTCACCTAAAACTCCACCCACTCTTGCAAAAAGAATAAGATAAGCTATATCAAGCGCTCTATCAGCAATTTTTTCATTTTTTCTTAGTGCATTTAAAATCTCAGTATATTTACTAAAATCTTCAATTTTTTTATCTTGTGAAAGAATATGGTCTTGAAACTGGTTATAAAGTTCATCTGTTTTTTTCTCTGCAACAATTACATTGTTAAAATTTTCTCTAACCTCATCATGACTGCACTCAATCATTTTAACAGCGCTTTCAAGGCACTCTAAAGAGGATTTATGTAAAGGAATTGCATACTCTTTTGTATCCTCTTCATTTATATTGTTACAATAGACCTCAAAACTTTTTATAAAACTTTTCGTATTTGAAGAGGCTCTTTGAAGCTCATTTGTAATCTTAAAAAAGGAGACAACAAATCTTAAATCAGTAGCCTCAGGACCAAAAAGAGCTAAAGTTTTGATTATGATATTATCTATATCAGCCACTTTTTGAGAGATAATTTTTAAAGACTCTTCAGCCTCTTTTAATAACTCAACTTTACATCCATTAAAAGCTTTTAGAATAGTCCTATTTGAAGCCAAAATAGAGTTTGCGATTTCTAAAACACCGCTATTTACATCCTCTAACTGTTCTGCATATCTTTTTAACATTATCCAAATCTCCCTGTAATATAATCTTCAGTCTGCTTTTCACCAGGATTAATAAAAATCTCTTCAGTATCATTGTATTCAACAAGCTTTCCAAGATACATAAATGCAGTGAAATCACTAATTCTACACGCTTGCTGCATATTATGAGTTACTATTGCAATGGTTACATCTTTTTTTAGTTCCACTATTAACTCTTCAATTGCTCCAGTTGAAATTGGATCCAAAGCAGAGGTTGGTTCATCAAAAAGTAAAAGATCAGGTTTAACTGCAACAGCTCTAGCTATACACAATCTTTGTTGTTGCCCACCACTAAGTCCCATAGCATTTTTATCAAGTCTATCGCTCACTTCATTCCACAAAGCACTTCCTTTTAAAGCCTCTTCAACTTTATCTGAAAGTTCACTTTTATTTTTAACTCCGGCTATTTTAAGGCCATAGGCAACATTATCAAAGATACTCATTGGAAAAGGAGTTGGTTTTTGAAAAATCATTCCAACCCTTTGTCTAAGTTTTATAAAATGGTTCTCTTTTTTTATATCTAAAATATTTTCCATCTTATCTGTTTTTGAATTTTTAAGCATCAATTTGCCCTCATATTTATTATTTGGGTAGAGGTCATGTATTCTATTTAGTGCCCTTAAAAGTGTAGATTTACCGCAACCACTAGGACCGATAAGTGCAGTTATTTTATCTTTTTTAATAGGTAAATTAATATCTATCAAAGATTTTTGAGGTGCTCCTGCATAGGTAAAACTAAATTTTTCTACATTCATTATTGACATATACTTTATCCTTTGTGTCTTGTTAAATATCTTCCAAGAAGATTTATTATTAAAACTAGAAGTGTTAATATAAAAGAGGCTGCCCAAGCTAAATCTCTACTTGCTTGGACTGGATCATTTGCTAAATCATAAATACTAACTGTTAAAGAGGGGAAAGATTCTGTTAAATCCAAAGTAAAGTAGTTACTTGTTCCACTTGTAAAAAGAAGTGGAGCAGTCTCCCCTATAATTCTTGCAAAAGAGAGAAGAAGTCCCGTCATAATCCCAACTTTTGCAGCTTTAATTATAATATCTATAATAACTCTATATTTACTAGCCCCTATTGCAATACCAGCTTCTCTAAGTTCAATAGGAACAAGGCTTAACATATTATCCGTTGTATTAATTACAATAGGAAGCATCATAATTGTTAGTGCTATACTTCCTGCAAAACCACTTGTCCCTCCTGTTGGAATTACTACAACAGCATATACAAAAGCTCCAATTACAATAGAAGGAGCACTAACCATTATGTCATTTAAATCCCTAACTAATCTTGTGAATTTGTTGTTATACCCATACTCTTGCAAATAAATTCCAGCTAAAACTCCAATTGGAATACCAATTAAAGAGGCAATTCCAGCCATAATAAACTGACCTATAATTAGATTTCGTAAGCCATTTGAGATTAGATCATCTATAAAAAGTGTAAAGTGAAAAGAGGTAATCCCTTTTAAAAAAAGAGTTATTAAAATCCATGCCAAAAAAGCAAGCCCAATAAAAGCTGACAAAATTGCCAACAATAAAACTATTCTATTTAGTAGCAGTCTCATTTTTTAACCCTTTTTAGAAAATAGAATTTCGCAATGGAGATAACTATAAAACTAATTATAAAAAGCATAAATGCTAAATAAAACAAAGATGAAGCTCCAAGTCCCGTTGCCTCTCCAAAGTTATTTGCAAGGGCAACTGGAATTGAGATTGTGGGAGAGTTTAAAGCCTTTGGAAGTTCAAAAACTGAACCTATTAAAAAGGCAACAGCCATTGTTTCACCTAAAGCTCTACCTAGAGCTAAAATAATTGAACCTATAATACCAACCTTTGAGTAAGGGAATATTACATCTTTTATAACTTCAAACTTAGTTGCACCAAGAGCATAAGCTGACTCTTTTAAGATATCAGGAGTTGTTTTCATACTATCCCTTGTAATTGCTGCCATAAAAGGTAGAATCATAACACCAAGAACAAGCCCTGCTGTTAATAAAGAGACTTGATACCCACCAACAAAATCTTGGATAATTGGAGCAAAATAGAAAAGTCCCCACATACCAAAAATTATACTTGGAATGGCGGCTAGTAACTCTATTGCAATACCCACAACATTGGAGATATTTTTTGGAGCAATTTCAGCTAAAAATACAGCTATTCCCATAGCAATTGGAAGAGCAAAAGCTATTGCAATTAGAGTTGATAAAAGAGTTCCTACAATTGGAATTAATCCACCAAAAACAGTTTTTGTTGGTTCCTCATCAGGGAAAAGACTATACTCATCAACAGTTTTATGTTTTGCTAATTCCTCTTTTGTTAAAGGAACTTCTTTTTGCCATGCAGGATTAGATATAAACCCTAGTCCAAACTCATGAATAGCATCTTTTGAAGATATAAAGAGTGTAATAAATATACTAATTAATATTACAAGTACAATTGATGCACTTAATAAAGAGAGATTTTTAAAAATTTTTTCCATATTTCCTAACCATAAATTTTTTTGACAAGAGCCCTTTGGCTCCTGTCATAGAGAAAATTACATTACGCCTTTTTCAGACCAGTATTTTCTAATTTTTGTAGTTAATGCATCTGGAAGAGGAACAAATCCTAATTCACTTGCCAATTCTGCACCATTTTTAAATGCATAATCATAAAATGCTGTAACTTTTTTATCAACATCAGCTTTTTCTTGAGGTAAAAGAATAAAAGTAGCCGCTACTATTGGGTATGCATCGCTACCTGCTGGGTCACCAATTACTGCATAGAAATCTTTTGCTGGATCTAAATCAGCTTTTGCAGCTGCTGCTTGGAAATATTTTAATTCAGGTTTAATATAGTTACCCTCTTTGTTTTCAACTGTTGCCATTGCTAAATCATTGTTTTTAGCATCTGCATAGTCAATATAACCAATTGAATATGGAGTTTGTTTAACTAAAGCAGCAACACCTGTATTTGTTTTTCCACCAATATGATGGTCTCCTGGCCAATTTAGAGATTTTTTAGCACCAAAAGCTTCTCTCCATTTTTTAGAGATTTTACTTAGGTAATAAGTAAAGTTAAAAGTTGTTCCTGAACCATCTGCTCTGTGTACAAAAGTCAGTTTTTCGTGTGGTAATTTAACACCTGCGTTTGTAGAAGTGATAAGTTTATCATCCCAATATTTTACATTACCTAATGCAATTTCAGCTAAAGCTTCTCTGCTTAATTTTAATTCACCAACATTTGGTACATTATAACTAATTGCAATTGCACCAACAACTGCAGGAAATTGGTAAAGTTTTGCTTCACTTAATTGATCTGGATTTAAAGGAGCATCAGTTCCAGCAAAATCAACAGCTCTTGCTTTCATATCAGCAATACCATGTGAGCTTCCTTTTTTTACATAATCAACTTCCACATTTGTTGAAGTATGATAAGCTTTAATCCATGATTGATATACACTATATGGGAAAGAAGCACCACTACCTTTAATATCCGCTGCAGAAGCGATTGATGTTGCCAATGCTAATGCAAGTAATAAATTTATTTTTTTCATTACTATAGTCCTTTTTTTAAATTCGTGAATGTAAATATAGAACTTTGTGGTTATAAAATGGTTACAATTGTTGTATATACAATTATGAAGAACAAATTAGAGAAACTTCTGAAATCTTGGAGAGACTTCTATATGGTTGCTGTAGAGGTTTTATAAAGATTTTATAAAAATTTCTACGTACCATTTTTATAATTACTTTTAGGCTCTTTTATTATTAAGAATTTAATAAAATTGATTGTTTTTAAAGCATAATTGCCCTTTTAAAATCATTTTTATAAGTTTCTGCCAAAGCTTTAGTATTTAAAATAATGCTTATAAGCTCTTTTTCTTTAGGTGGATTTTTAAGATAAAAAGATAGCTCTTTTATTGAAAAAGTTGATACTCTTTTTTCTAAAACCATTTTATCTTCTTCATTTATTACACCCTCATTTAAAACTCTTACATACCATCCTGTTGCACTGTTTTTTACAATATATCTATTTGGCTCTTTTCCAAAAAGAGCTCCAATTTTCCAACAAGGTTGTCTTGGTTGTGTAACTTCTATTAAACACTCTCCTACTTTATAAACATCTCCAACATAAATACTATCTTCATCTATCTCATCAACAAAAATATTACAGCCTACAAAGAGCTTATCAAAATCTGGATTTTTATCTAAATGTAGTGTTGAGCCAAAATGAATAGCTTTATCTTCTCCTCCGTGAAATCTTTTATCAACTTGAAAATCACCCTCTAATCCAAGTTTTGTAACTCTAACTTTTTTTAAAAAAATATCTTTTTTATAGGCACTTTCAAACTCTTTTTCACCTCTAAAATAACTTTTAGGTTCACCTATTGCGATAGATTTAAGTTTCATTTTTGCTCCTTATATAATAAATGATGCAATTATAGGATTGTGATCTGATAAAGAGGTGTTAATTACCTTTGAGTATTCAAAAGTCAAACCCCTAAAAAATATATAATCCAAACTATTTTTAAAAATCTTTTTTATATCTTTTTCATCACTTGAGATGGCTTGTTTTAAAAACAGCTCTTTGCAAAAACTATTTAACAGTTCTACTCTTTTTTTATTCCAAGTATTAAAATCCCCTGCAACAATCAAAGCATCAGAATAGTTTAGCAACTCTTTTTTTAAAAGATTCAACTCATACTCAAAATCCTTTAAAGGGACAAAATTTAAAGCATGAATATTTACAACCATTACACTTTTATCATTTATTATATGTTTTGTTATCAAAACTGTCTTATGGGTTGCAAGTTTTAATTCCCTTTTTTGAGTAAGTAAAGAGTAACTATCACTACATGAGATAGAAAAAAGATTCATAACCCCATAAATACTCTTTTTAGTTTGAATATTAGGAGAGAGAACATAAGAGTAAGAGTCAAAAACTTCCAAACTAAAGTTTATATCACTCTTTACCTCTTGCAAAACAAAATAGTTTAAAGCCTCTTTTTTGACTAACTCTTTAAAAAAGGTTTTAAACTCCTCTTTTTTTGTAAGTTTAGCCACATTCCAACAAAGAATATTTAAGCTATTTATACTATTTATCTCTTGATGTTTAAAAAGAGTTACTGTTTTGTTTGGTTTTAACATTATATTTGAGGAGCAACTATTCTCATTAAGTTTTCAACAAGAACTCTTGCATGGGATGCACTATTTATACCTATAATAGAGTTTTCAACAAGTTCATCCATCCAAGTCTCAATTTTAGAGATACTTTCAATAGAAGAGACAAAAGTTGTAACTTCATAGTTTAGAAAAAGACTTCTATTATCTATATTTACACTTCCAACCATTGCCCATTTATCATCAAATAAAATAGCTTTCGCATGTAACATTCTGCCTCTATATAACATAATATCTATATAGTTATCTTGCAACTCTCGCAAAAAAGAGCTTCTTGTTAAATCTGCCAAAATATGATTTGAGTGTTTTGGAGTTATAAGTTTTACGTCAACCCCTTTATGTTTTGCTATTATCAAAGCTTTTGTAAGGGTTTCATTTGGAATAAAATATGGAGTTACAATCCAAATTCTACTTTTTGCCATAAAGATTTTATTTAAAATTGTCTCATATAAAACATCAGTTTTAACATCAGGTCCACTTGGAATAACTTTTATCTTATCATTTCCATCTTCATATATTGGAATCAAATCAAAACTTAATCTCTGTTTTGTTGCATAATACCAATCTGAAGCAAAGATAGTAAAAAAATCTTCCACACAAGAGCCTTTACAAGAGAAAAGTATATCTTCCCATCTATCTTTAATATACTCTTTTCCAAAATACTCATTTGAAAGATTGACTCCACCACTTAAAACCTTTTGATTATCAAAAATATATATCTTTCTATGGTTTCTTAAATTTATATAGTTTCTAAAAGGTATTTGGAAAATTGGCATAAAAAACTTTATCTCTGCTCCTAAATTTTTTAGGGTTTTAAATTTACTTTGAAAAAGATATGTATATAAAGAACCCAAAGAGTCTATTAATATTTTTACTTCTAGCCCCTGTTTTGCTTTCTCTTCTAGTAAAGAGATTATCTCTTTTGTTACACTATCATATTTAAAAACATAGGTGCAGATATAGATACTCTTTTTTGCTTCATTAATTGATTTTACAAACTCATTATAAGATTCTATATAGTCAAAAAAGAGTTCCATCTTCCCATTTGTTGCACTTTTATATATTTCAAACTCTTCAGTACTACTTGTGTGGTTTTTTCTATTTACGGAGATATTCTCTTTTTTATATTTACTTTTTACCTTTCTTGTTCCAAAAATAAAGTATAGAACAAGGGCTAAGTAAGGAACTAAAATAAGAAATAGAAGCCAAGCAATCATACTGCTTGGTTCTCTTCTTTTATATATCATATGAATAAGTACAAAAATAATAGTAAATTCTCTTAATATAATAAGAGCATATATAATAAGGTTTGAGAGCTCCAAAGCTAAAGGGTATCCTTTTTAGAAATTACTTTAGATTTTACACAAATTACCTTTTTAGAAGTTTGATTTATTCAAAAAAAAATATCAAAAAGTGTTAAATTTTATCATTTTTTACAAAATTTACATCATATTTGCATAAGTGTAAATAAGAGAAAAAATCTCCTATTTATGGTGCTTTGAAAATTTTTAAATAAAAAAAGTCCATAAAATCGAGCT
This sequence comes from Halarcobacter ebronensis, assembly GCF_013201825.1. Taxonomy (NCBI): domain Bacteria; kingdom Pseudomonadati; phylum Campylobacterota; class Epsilonproteobacteria; order Campylobacterales; family Arcobacteraceae; genus Halarcobacter; species Halarcobacter ebronensis. The sequence goes on along the minus strand of NZ_CP053836.1, from coordinate 63,032 downwards.
TAAATAAAATTTCTAAATTTTTTTTTGAAAAAAACTTCTCTGTGGAACACTAAGTGCAATATACATTTTCGTAAACATAATAACTAAAGGAGACAATATGTCAGATTTAAGACAAATAGCGTTTTACGGAAAAGGTGGGATTGGTAAATCTACTACATCTCAAAACACATTAGCAGCAATGTGTCACTACTATGGTAAAAAAATTCTTATCGTTGGATGTGACCCAAAAGCGGATTCAACAAGATTAATCTTACACGAAAAAGCTCAATCAACAATTATGCAATTAGCTTCTGAAGCTGGAACAGTTGAAGATTTAGAGTTAGAAGATGTATGTAAACCAGGTGCAGATGAATTTCACCCAGATAATACTGAAATTACTGAGGGTTATATTATGTGTACTGAGTCTGGTGGACCAGAGCCAGGTGTTGGATGTGCAGGTAGAGGGGTTATTACTGCAATTAACTTTTTAGAAGAAGAGGGTGCTTATGATGACGAATTAGATTTCGTATCTTATGACGTTCTTGGAGACGTTGTTTGTGGTGGATTTGCTATGCCAATTAGAGAAGGTAAAGCACAAGAGATTTATATCGTAATGTCTGGGGAAATGATGGCTATGTATGCAGCTAACAACATTTCTAAAGGTATTTTAAAATATGCAAATACTGGTGGAGTTAGACTTGCTGGTTTAGTATGTAACGCGAGAATGACAGATAGAGAGTATGACCTAGCTAAACACTTAGCACAACAAATTGGTACTCAAATGATTCACTTTGTTCCAAGATCTAACCACGTTCAAAGAGCTGAGTTAAGAAGAATGACAGTTGTTGAATTCTCACCAAACTCTGACCAAGCTATGGAATATAAAGAATTAGCTAGAAAAATCATTGAAAATGATATGAAAGTTATTCCAGCTCCATTAGAAATGGATGACCTAGAAAACCTATTAATGGAATTTGGACTTGAAGAAGAAGTAGAAGAGGGTGCAGTTGGACAAAAAGAAGCGTAATAGCTTCGTCCTATTGAATAAATAGATACAAGCAAATTTAGGCAAAGAGTTAAGGTGAACTCGTTCACCTCTTTAGGGTTTGCTTCTTAAAAGGTGCATGAAAAAACTCATGTTTTTTTAGGGGACCTTTAAGTGGAATTTACTTCCACTGTCAAAAGAAGTCAAAATAAAAGGTCCCTCAAATTTTGGGACAAAATTTTAGGAGAAGAAAATGTTTATATGTGGATACCACTTCCCAGCAGATATGGGTAACGATGTAAGTTTTGATAAAGTTATTGAGAAAATTGAAGATGGATTAGATGCAGCAGGAAAAACTGTTACATTAACTTCTGAAACAAGAGAAGGTCAATTATTAGAAACTATTGAAGTAGCTGAAGGTTCTTTTGCTCATAAAGCACTTGTTGATTACTTTAACAACACAGAAGTACAAGAAAAAAATGGTTTCAAAATGGTTTATTATACAAATAAATACCAAATCTCAGAAATTTCTAAATCTGTAGATGGTGAAGCAACTAAAGATTTATGTAAAAAATTAGATGACATGAATCTATATAGAGTAAAAGTAGCGTAAGCTTCTTTTGCTTGCCTAAGTAAGAAGGAGAAAAAATGGGACCAGAAACATTAGAGAGTCTACAAAACGAAGCTATTGAGGAAGTACTAGCTGCTTATCCTGCAAAAGCTGCGAAGAACAGAGCGAAGCACTTGGGTGTAGATGCACCAGAAGGTGTTAAAGGTGCTTGTGATAAAACAAGATCAAACAAACAAACAGTTCCAGGTGTAATGTCGCAAAGAGGTTGTGCATATGCGGGATCTAAAGGGGTTGTTTGGGGACCAATTAAAGATATGATTCATATCTCTCACGGACCAATTGGATGTGGACAATATTCAAGAGGTGGTAGAAGAAACTATTATATTGGAACAACTGGTGTAGATACTTTTGTTACAATGAACTTCTCTACAGACTTCAATGAAAAAGACATCGTATTTGGAGGGGACAAAAAACTTAAAAAAGCTCTTGAAGAGATTGATTCGTTATTCCCACTAAACAACGGTATCTCTATCCAATCTGAGTGTCCAATTGGACTTATTGGTGATGATATCCAAGCTGTTGCAAAAGTGCATAAAAAAGAGACTGGTCATCAAACAGTTGCAGTTTCATGTGAAGGATTTAGAGGGGTTTCTCAATCTCTTGGTCACCACATTGCAAACGACATGATCAGAGACTACGTTATGCCAGATACTGCATTCAGAAAAGATTACGAATCAACGCCTTATGATGTATCAATTATTGGGGATTATAACATCGGTGGAGATGCTTGGGCAACAAGACTTATCTTAGAAGAGATGGGATTAAGAGTAATTTCTCAATGGTCAGGGGATGCATCTTATAAAGAGATGGCAAATGGACCAAAAGCTAAATTAAACTTACTTCACTGTTATAGATCTATGAACTATATTTCTAGACATATGGAACAAGAGTTTGGTATACCTTGGATGGAATATAACTTCTTTGGACCATCTAAAACAACTGAGTCTATTAGAAAAATTGCTTCATTTTTTGATGAATCAATTCAAGAAAAAGCAGAAGCTGTTATTGCTAAATATACTGCAATGACTGATGCTGTTATTGCTAAATATAGACCAAAATTAGAGGGTAAAAAAGTTATGCTTTATGTTGGTGGATTAAGACCAAGACACGTAATTGGAGCATACGAAGATTTAGGAATGGAAGTAATCGGTACTGGTTATGAGTTCGCTCACGGTGATGATTATAAAAGAACTAAACATGATATCGAAAGATCAACTCTAATTTATGATGATGTTAATGAGTATGAATTAGAAGCTTTCGTTAAAAAGTTAAGACCAGACTTAGTTGCTGCTGGGGTTAAAGAGAAATATGTATTCCAAAAAATGGGATTACCATTTAGACAAATGCACTCTTGGGATTACAGTGGTCCATACCATGGTTATGATGCTTTCGCAATTTTTGCTAGAGACATGGATTTAGCTATGAACTCACCAGTATGGGGACATTCTAAAGCTCCATGGGATAAAGAAGCGTAAGGAGAATAGAATGCAAGACGTAGAAAATATAGTAAACGGACAAAAACTATTTTTAAAACCAGAATATCAAGCGGTTTTTGAAAATAAAAAACAATTTGAAGGAACAACAGGTGCTGTTGATCCTAAAAAAGTAGAAGAGATTGCTGAGTGGACTAAATCTTGGGATTATAGAGAGAAAAACTTAAGCCGAGAAGCAATTACAATTAACCCAGCTAAAGCTTGTCAACCATTAGGTGCAGTTATGGTTGGATTAGGTTTCGAAGATACAATGCCTTACGTTCATGGTTCTCATGGGTGTGTTGCATACTTCAGATCATATTTTACTAGACACTTTAAAGAGCCAACTCCTTGTGTATCTGACTCAATGTCTGAATCTGCGGCTGTTTTCGGTGGATTAGCAAATATGAAAGATGGTTTAAGAAACTGTAATGCTTTATATAAACCAAAAATGATCGCTGTATCTACTACATGTATGGCAGAGGTTATTGGGGATGACTTAAATGCATTCGTTATTGGTGCAAGAGAAGAGGCTGAAGGGGAATTAGATAATATCGAAATTCCTTACGCTCATACTCCATCATTTGTTGGATCACATATTACTGGTTACGACAATATGATGAAATCAATTTTAGAGCAATTAAATCCTCCAAAAGCTGAAGCTAAAGATGAAGAGAGAATTAATATTATCCCTGGGTTTGAACCATATATCGGTTCTCTAAGAGAGATTAAAAAAATCTCTAAACTTTTCGGTGACAAAATCATTATGATTGGTGACCACGAAGATCAATGGGATACTGGTGCTGGTGAATATAAATTATATGCAGGTGGTACAACTATTGCAGATACAAAAACTGCAATTAATGCGAAAGCAACTATCTCATTACAAAAATATTCAACTGTATCAACAGCTAAAACTATTAAAAACAAATGGAAACAAGATTATGTAACTTGTAATCCAATTGGTTTAAGCGGAACAGATGAATTCGTTATGAAACTTTCTGAACTAACTGGTAAAGAGGTTCCTGAGGAATTAAAAGTTCAAAGAGCTAGATTAGTAGATGCAATGCAAGATTCATATCCATATATGCATGGTAAAAAAATTGCAATCTGGGGAGATCCTGACTTCTTATTAGGTATGGTTTCTTTCTTAGTTGAAATGGGTTCTATCCCAACTCACGTTGTATGTAATAATGCACCAAGAAAAGGTTGGGAAGATGAGATGAAAGCTATCTTAGCTAAATCTAATAGTGCAAATGAGTGTAATCTTTGGCCAAATAAAGACCTTTGGGCATTAAGATCATTACTATTTACTGAGCCAGTAGATTTCATGATAGGAAATGTTTATGGTAAAGAGCTTTATAGAGATACTGGTATTCCATTGATTAGAATTGGTTTCCCAATTTTCGATAGACACCACCTACATAGATACTCTATAAGTGGATACGAAGGTGCATTAAATCTATTAACATGGATTACAAATGCAATCTTAGATCAACTTGATGAAGAGACTAAAGGTATTGCAAAAACAGATTACTTCTTCGATGCAGTAAGATAATCTTTAAAACTAGAGGAAATCCTCTAGTTTTTTTTTAAAATAACGTTATATACTAAGGAACATAATGCTAAAATTTCCTTAGTTTTTTTTTAAAAACCGTTATATATAAAAGGATATAAAGTGGAAATATCATCAAGTTTAACTTTAGAGTTATTAAATCAACCCTTCTTATTGGAGAAGAGAATTGACCTTCTTTTTGCCATAAAAAAATGTGGTTCAATTAGTCAAGCTGCTAAAGAGGTTCCTATGAGTTATAAAAAAGCTTGGGAAGCTGTTAATACAATGAACAACCTCTCATCAAACCCTGTAGTTCATACTGAAACAGGAGGAAAAGGTGGTGGAGGAACAAACTTAACTAAATATGGAGAGAATCTTCTAAAAACTTATCTTGTATTAAAAGAGGAACACAAAAAATTTCTTGATAACCTAAAAAATATGGCTGATATTGACACTGGAACCTTAAAAAACATTGGGAGATTGGCAATGCAAATAAGTGCAAGAAATCAAATTAGCGGAGTAGTCGAATATATAAATGAAGGACGCGTTAATGCAGAAGTATATATTAGGCTAAAAAGTGGTTACACACTTGTATCTACAATTACAAAAGGTGCAGTGACTAACTTAGGTCTTCATGTTGGAGATGAAGCCACTGCTATATTTAAATCAAGCACAGTATTACTAACAACCGATTTCACTCTAAACATTAGTGCTAGAAATAAATTTCAAGGAACTATTGAGAGTATTCATGAAGGGGAAGTGAACACAGAAGTAATTATAACCATTGGCGGAAGCGATAAAATTGCATCTGTTATCACTTCAAGTTCTGTTAAAGCCTTAGGCTTAGAAGAGGGTACTAAAGTTAGCGCCGTTATAAAAGCAAGTGACATAATCATTGGTAAATAGCCAAAATAAAGGAGAATATATGATTAAAAAGATTTTATTAGTAGTTTCACTATTAATTAGTGGTGCGTTTGCAGATAAATTAAATGTTGCTATTGCAGCAAATGTAAGTTATGCTATTGGTGAGCTTAAAGCTGAGTTTAATAAAATCTATCCAGATATTGAAATCCATGAAACATTAACAAGTAGTGGAAAATTAACTGCTCAGATTAAGAATGGTGCTCCATTTGATATCTTTATGTCAGCAAATATGAAATTCCCAGACGCACTATATGCTGATGGTTTAGCCGTAACTAAACCTGTAGTTTATGCACAAGGTTCTTTAGCATATTTAAGTAGCAAACAACTTGACTACTCTAAAGGGATAGACTTAGTAACAGGATCAGATATTAAAAAAATTGCAATTGCAAACCCTAAAACTGCTCCTTATGGAAAAGCTGCTGTTGAAGCTATGACAAATGGAAAAGTTTATGATAAAGTTAAAGCTAACTTAGTATTTGCAGAATCTATTTCTCAAACAGTTACTTATGCATTAACTGCTACTGATGTTGGATTTATTGCAAAATCAACACTTTATAGCGACAAAATGAAAGAGTATAAAAAAGGTGTAAATTGGGAAGATGTAGATCCAAAACTATATACTCCAATTAACCAAGGAATAGTATTACTTAAAAAAGCAGAAAATAATCCAGAGGCAAAAGCATTTTATGACTTTATGTTAAGTGAAAAAGCTAAAAAAATACTTCTTGAATATGGATACTTAGTTCCATGAATAAAATAGTTGCGACTATTTCAAAAATTCACAATATTGAAAACCTCAATATTGTGGAGTTTGAATCAGAGGGTATGAAACTTAAAATGATGAGTTTAGATTTAAAAGAGAATACAAAAGTTGGTCAAAGTGTATTTTTAACAGTTAAACCAACTCATATTGCAGTTGCAAAAAATTTAAGTGGTGACTTAAGTTACTCAAATCAAATAGAATCAAAAGTTTTTAAAATGGATGAAGGTGAACTTTTAAGTGTTATTTATGCAAAAGCTTCTGAGATTGAACTGCAAAGTATAATTACTACTGACTCAGCAAAAAGAATGAATATAAAAATTGGAGATAAACTTACTCTACTGATAAAAGCAAGTGATCTCTCAATATTGGAAGTGATTGATGATTGATATTTTAAGAAATATAGAGTTTGGTCCTTTTCTGCTATCTTTTAAACTTGCAGGAATAACAACTTTGATTTTGTTTGTAATTGCGATGCCTCTTAGCTGGTACTTATCACAAACAAAATCAAAATTTAAACCATATATGGAAGCTTTAACAGCACTTCCAATTGTATTGCCCCCTTCTGTTTTAGGTTTTTATATTCTTTGGGCTTTATCACATAACTCTCCTTTGGGGAAATTTTTTGAGGATATTTTAGGTTACAAACTTGTATTTAACTTTACAGGTCTTGTAATTGCTAGTTGTTTTTATTCTCTTCCTTTTATGGTGCAACCTTTGCAAAGCGGCTTTGAAAGTGTTAGTAAAAATATGTTAGAGGCTAGTTATATTAGTGGGAAAGGTAAAATGCAAACCCTGTTAAAAGTTGCCTTACCAAATATAAAACCCTCTTTAATGACTGCCATAATTGTAACTTTTGCACATACAGTTGGAGAGTTTGGTGTTGTTTTAATGGTAGGAGGAAGTATTCCAGATGAGACAAAAGTTGCTTCTGTTGCAATTTATGAATTTGTTGAAATCATGGATTATACAGCAGCTCACATCTATAGTGGAATCATGGTAATAATTAGCTTTTTTGTACTTTTAAGTGTCTATATTTTTAACCATAAACAAAATAAAAAATTTGGTGGTATTTAATGATAAAAATAGATATTAAAAAAGAGCTACATGGTTCAACAGGAAAGATGACTTTAGATGTAGATTTAGAGATTAAAAGTGGAGATTTTATAGCTCTAGCAGGAGTTAGTGGGAGTGGTAAAACAACACTTCTTAGAATACTTTCTGGTCTTGAAGAAGCAAAAGGAACTCTTAAAATTGATAATGAAGTTTGGCTTGATGAAAAGTTTTGTATCCCTCCTCAAAAAAGGAAAATTGGTTTTGTTTTTCAAGATTATGCACTTTTTCCTAATATGAGCGTAATAGAGAATCTTTTATATGCAAAAAAAGATAAAGAACTTGCAAATAAACTTCTTGAGATGACTGAGTTAAAAGAGTTGGCAAAAAGATATCCAAGTAGTTTAAGTGGGGGACAAAAACAAAGAGTTAGTCTTTGTAGAGCTTTAATGAATAGACCAAAACTACTTTTGATGGATGAACCACTTTCAGCTCTTGATCCAAATATGAGAACAAAACTTCAAAATGAGATTTTACAACTGCATAAAGAGTTTGAAACCACAACAATTATGGTAAGCCATGATCCAAGTGAAATATATAGATTAAGTAATAGAGTGATAATGCTAAGTCAAGGTAGAGTTGTAAAAGATGGTAAAGCAAAAGATGTACTACTTAAAACAACAGGAAGTGCAAAATTCTCTTTAGAAGGGGAACTCCTTGATATAAAAAAAGTGGATGTAATTTATATTGCAATTGTAGCTATTGGACAACAAATTGTTGAAGTAGTTATAGATAATGATGAAGCAAAAGATTTAAAAATAGGACAAAGTGTTAGTGTAAGCACTAAGGCTTTTGCTCCTATGATAAAACAAAATTAAAGGTAAAAAAATGTTTAAAAAGATTCTTATTATAATTTTACTTAGTACACTTTTTGTATATGCAGATGATTTAAAAGTTGCTGCTGGTGCAGGATATAAAAAAGTGGTTACTAAAATAATCAATGAGTATGAAAAAAATGGTAAAAAAATTGATGGTTTTTTTGGGAATATGAAACAAGTTAGTTCTCAAGCAAAACAAACCGATATTGCATTAGTTATCGGAGATAAAAATTTTATCCTTAATAAAAGTGGCTTAGAAGTAGATTCATTTATTACTCTTGGAGAGGGCAAAGTTGCAATTGCTTATGCTAAAGGTATTAAACCCTTAAACTCTTCAAAAGATTTGTTAGATAAAGAGATAAAAAGGATTGCAATACCACAACCTAAAAAGGCTATTTATGGAATTGCTGGTGAAGAGTTCTTAAAAAATGAAAGCCTATATGACAAAGTTAAAGATAGACTCTATGTGGTTGCAACTGTACCCCAATCTTTAACCTATCTTATTACAAAAGAGGTTGATGCAAGTATTATAAATCTTACAGCAGCTTTAGAGAACAAAGATAAAATTGGTGGATACATAATAGTTAACTCAAACTCATACTCTAAAATAGAGATTGGTGTAGCTAAACTTAAAAATTGTAATGAACAATGCGAAGAGTTTATTCAGTTTTTACAAAATGAGAAATCAAAAGAGATTTTTAATACTTATGGATTATAAGAGGTGGAAGGTATTGTAATTGAACAGCTTACAACACCTTTATGGCTTAGTTTTAAAGCAATTCTTGTAACTGCAATACTTTTTTTACTAATAGGTGTACCAATTGCCTATTTGTTATCTAAAAAAACTCTTCCTTTTAGATGGCTTTTGGACACCCTTGTTACCCTTCCACTTATTTTCCCTCCAATTGCAGTAGGATTTTTTCTACTTCTACTTTTAGGTAAACATGGTTTTATAGGAGAGCTTCTTTTAAAACTGAATATTGAGATAATCTTTAGTTTTACAGGTATTATAATTGCTGCTTTTATTGCAGGTCTTCCTCTTATGGTAAAACCTTTACAAGCAGGGATTGAACAATTTCCAAAGGAGATAAAAGAGGCCTCATATTTAAGTGGCAAATCAAACTTTCATACCTTTATTTTTGTTATTTTACCTACAATTAAAAATGCTCTTATTGTTGCACTACTTATCTCAACTGCAAGAGCTTTGGGAGAGGTGGGAATAACTTTGATGTTAGGGGGAAATATCATAGGAAAAACTGATACTATCTCACTGGCAATTTATAATGCAGTATTTGATGGAGATTATGATTTAGCCCTTATACTAAGTGGTATATTGGTTTTTATCTCAATTTTGTTTTTTATTGCCCTAAACTTTTTTGACAAAAAGACAAAATTGTCAAAGTAACTTATGCCTTTTTAAAGTGCCAAGTGATATATTGAAAAATAAAAATAAATGAGGAATTATGTTTAATTTAACAAATTCAGAATTGGAAAATTATATCCAAGAGGATATTCCATATTTTGATTTAACTACAAGCTTACAAAAATGTAAGGATAAAAAAGCACAACTTGAAGTCTATACAAGAGAGGATATTGTGGTCTCTTGTACAGAAGAGGCTGCAAATATAGCAAAACTTCTTAACTGTGAAGTTGAGTCTTTTGTAAAAAGTTGTAACTTTATAAAAAAAGGTGATACTCTTTTAAAATATAGTGGAGAGTATGAAGATATTCACAAAGCTTGGAGATCTACACAGATGTTTTTGGAATATAGTTGCAAAATCTCGACCCATGCTTATAAAATGAAAAAAAAGATTGATGAAGTTAACAGTTCATGTGAATTGCTTACAACAAGAAAGACCTTTCCTTTTTCAAAGAGATTTTGTATTAAAGCAGTTATTTGTGGAGGAGCAAATCCACATAGACTTGGGCTTTCAGAATCAATACTATTTTTTGATGGACATAGATTAATCTATAAAGATAATAAAGAGTTTTATGAAGCTATAAAAGATATTAAAAGTAAAATCAGTGAGAAAAAAATTGGTGTTGAGAGTGAAAGTTATGAAGATGCCATTGAACTTATGAAATATGGTGCTGATACAATACAACTTGATAAAGTCGATTTAGAAACTTTAGAAAAAATAGTATCTTACAAAAATGTAAACTTCCCAAATATTAAAGTTCTTGCAGCAGGGGGAATAAATCTCTCAAATGTACAAGAGTATGCAAAATGTGGGATAGATGGGGTGGTTACTAGTTCAGTTTATGTTTGTGGTTTAGCAAATCTAAGTAGTAGAATCCAAATCATAGAGTAAAGGGAATATAACTTGCAATTACTTCAAAAAGATTGGAGTAATAATGGATATAGAAAAAATTTTGTTCCCACTTGTTTTAATTGTTTATATAAGTGGTGCCATACTTTATTCAAACTATAGGCATAAAAAGGGTTGATTTTAAGGAACAGTTCTTGCATATCATTTTATACCTTTTGTAAATTAGATTTTAAAGAGTAAGGAATTCAATGCCCCTTACTCTTTTCTTTTTGCAAAAAAAGAAAAAGGAAATGGTTTTATGCACGTAGCAACATTAGAAGCAACATTAGATTATGCAAAAAAATTTTCAACTTACAAAGACTTCTACATAAAACACAATAATCTTATATTTTCGAAACTTGGACTTGGAACCTTTAATAAAGAACCTTATAAAGAAGAGAATTATCTATTTCACTATATTGAAGGGGTAAAAGCAGCTATCAAAAATGGTATAAACTTTATAGATAGTGCAAGTAATTATAGATATGGTCAAAGCGAAAAAGAGATAGGAATAGCTCTAAAGGAGCTGTTTGATGAAAATGCAATTAAAAGAGAAGAGTTAATTATCTGTTCAAAAGGTGGATTTATTCAACTTGAGTATCCTTTTCCTGAAAATCCATATGAGTGGATTGAAGAGAATATTATTGAAAAAAAATTTGCAACAAAAGATGATATAGAACTTGACCAACACTGCATGACGGCAGATTTTATTGAGTGGTCATGTAAAAAATCTTTGGAAAATATGGGTATTGATTCTTTTGATATCTACTATTTACACAATCCAGAGATGCAACTACTTAAACTTGGAAAAAGTAAATTTCTAAAAAGAGTTGAATCAATTTTTAAAAAATTTGAAAAAATGGCAGACCAAGGTTTAATAAACTATTATGGTGTTGCCACTTGGAATGGTTTTATAAATGATGGAACTATAAATGAACTAATAAATTTAGAAGATTTAGTAGAGATTGCAAAAAAAGTTGGAGGGAAAGATCATAGATTTAAGTATATTCAAAGCCCATTTAATATGGGGAAAACCTCTATATATACCCTTCCAACCCAATATGTAAAACATGAAAAATGTACTCTTTTACAAGCAGCACATAGATTGGGAATTGGTGTTATTTCTAGTTCATCACTTCTTCAAATGAATCTATTTAAAAAATCAATCAAACCTGAAACTGGTTACTTGCTTGATCCAAATATGATTTTGAAAAATGATATTCAACTAGCTCTTCAATTTGTAAGATCAACCCCTGGAATTATTAGTTCACTTTTTGCTTCAAAAGTGCCTGTTCATATAAAAGAGAATTTAGAGATTACAAAAATCAAAGCTAGCCCTAGAGCAAACTACGACTTGATATATAAAGTATGAAAATATGATATATGATATAGTTGTAGTAGGGGGTGGAGTAGCTGGATTAATGGCTGCTATTGAAGCAAAAACAGATACAAATAAAGTTGCACTTATAACCAAAGGAAATATCTTTAAATCAAACTCTGCCATGGCAAGTGGTGGAATAAATGCAGTTTTAAAACCTGAAGACAAAGAGGCAATAGAGTCTCATATTGAAGATACTTTTAAATCTTCTAAAGGATTAGGTAATAGAAAAAATATTACTTATATGTGTAAAAGGGCTTCTCAAATTATCTCAAAACTTGTTAGATATGGGGTACCTTTTGATAGAGATGAAAAGGGAAATATTGCCCAAAGACCTTTTGGTGGAGCGGGGATCAATAGAACCTGTTATGTAGGGGATAAAACAGGTGGAGCAATTACTCAAGCTCTTATAAAAAAAGCAAAAGAGTGTGGTATAACTTTTTTAGTAAATACCTATGTTCTAAATATAACAAAAGATAAAAAATCTGTTTGTGGAGTTGTGGCTCTTAGAAGAATTGACTCAACAGTTTTAGTATATCCAGCTAAAGCAGTTGTTCTTGCTGGCGGTGGTTATGCAGGGATTTACAGAGGAAATTCTACAAATGCACAAGATTATACAGGTGACCTGCTTGCTGTTGCTCTAAGAGCTGGACTTGCATTAAAAGATATGGAGTTTGTACAGTTTCACCCAACAGGTATTGCAAAAACAAACTATCTTGTTACAGAAGCAGCTAGAGGTGAAGGTGGTTATCTTATAAACAGTGATGGGGAACGTTTTGTAAATGAGCTTGACACTAGAGATAAAATTGCAAAAGCTATTTTAGAAGAGAAGGAAAAAGGTCATAAAGTATATATAGATCTAAGACATTTAGGAGTAGAGAAGATAGAGAAAAAACTTCCCTCTTTATACAGTGTTGCTTTTAACCAAGTTGGTGTTGATATTAGCAAAGAGTTATTGGAGATAAAACCTGTTGCACACTACACAATGGGTGGAGTTAATTGCAATATGTGTGAAACAAAAATTGCTGGTCTTTTTGTTTGTGGAGAGATGGCTGCTAATGGTATCCATGGAGCAAATAGACTTGGAGGAAACTCTTTACTTGAAGGTACTGTTTTTGGAGAACTTGCAGGACAAAAAGCTTTACAATATGCAAAAGGAAAAGAGTTCCTACCAATAGATTACAATGATGTAATCAAAGATATTAAAATTGTTGATAAAATATTTGCTGGAGACACTTCTAAAAACTTTAATGCAATTAGAGTTTCACTAGGAAATTCAATGTTTAATGATGTGGGTATTATTAGAAGTAAAAGCAGTCTTGTTAGGGCATTTGACTATGTTAAATATTTAAGAAATCAATCATATTCTCTACATTGTATAAATAAAGAGAGAAGAAATAATGTTGAGTTAGTCTCAATTTTGGAGTTAAGAAACGCTCTTGAAGTATCAGAAGCTGTAATTCTTTCAGCTAAAAAAAGAAAAGAGAGTAGAGGAGCTCACCATAGAAGCGACTATGTAGAACAAAAAGAGAAATACCAAAAACATATTTTGGTAAAAGAGATACAAAAAGGCTTTTTCAAATTGGAGTTTGAAGAGAAAGGCTTTTTAAATAGAGTTAGAGACTTCATTATAAACAAACATTAAATCAAAAAAAGGAGAAGATGATGGCAAAAGTAATGCTTAGAGAAGATGATGGTGTAATATATTTTTATGTTGCAAAGAAAGATATGGAAGAGACAATAGAGAGCCTAGAATTTGATACAGAAAACAACTGGGGTGGAGAGGTAGAACTTTCAAATGGTGAGACATGGTGGATTCAACCAGGACCTAAAAATTTACCAAAAGAAGAAGTTTGTAAAAAGATTTCTGATTAATCATTCACTGGGTATTTTATAGACAAGATAATTCATAAAGTGCCCTAATTTTTATACTATAATATACAAAATATACAATCTTATTTTTCCATCTACAAAAGGAGTTCAACTATGGCATTAATGGATAAGTCAGCTTGTGAGTTCTGTCTTACAACTAAAGAGTTAACAACTCTTTACGATATTGCATCAATAATGGCAAATAATTATGATTTGCACACTTCATTAGAAAAATCAATGAAGATTTTAAAAAACTCTTTACATTTAACAAACTGTACAGTTCACCTGCTTGAAGAGGATGAAATGTTAAATGTATTTGCTTCAGCTGAACTCTCTTCAATTCAAAAAAAACTAGCTTCTTATAAGATGGGTGAAGGAGTAACAGGAGTTGCTGCACAATCAAAAGAGCCTGTTGTTGTAGAAAATATTCATAGTGATTCACTATTTTTGAATAAATCAGGAAAAAAAGATTTTAATAACTTATCATATGTAGCAGTCCCTTTAATTGTAGAAGATGAAACCATTGGAGTTTTAGGTGCTGCATTAACAAAAAGTACCGAAATTGGCTTTGAAGATTGTATTAGAATATTAACAATTATTGCCTCTATTTTTGCCCAATCTATCTACTCTTTTCAACTAAACAATAGGGAAAAAGAGAGATTAATGGAGTTAAAACTCTATTATAAAATGGAGTGGGACTCAAAAGTTCACAACTTTGGAGATATTATTGGAGACAGCCCAAAAATGCAACAAGTTTTCCAAGTAATACAAAGAATTGCTCAATCTGATGTAACAGTACTAGTAAGAGGTGAAACAGGAACAGGTAAAGAGCTTGTAGCTGCTGCAATTCACAAAAGAAGTAAAAGAAAAGATGAGCCTTTTATAAAATTAAACTGTGCAGCTATTACAGATACTCTTCTTGAAAGTGAACTGTTTGGACATGAAAAAGGTGCCTTTACAGATGCTAGAGAGACTAGAAAAGGAAGATTTGAACTAGCTGACGGGGGAACTCTATTTTTAGATGAGATAGGAGATATTTCAGCATCTGCTCAAGTAAAACTTTTAAGAGTTTTACAAGAGAGAGAGTTTGAGAGAGTTGGTGGAAGTAAAACAATAAAAGTAAATGTAAGATTAGTTGCAGCAACAAATAGAAACCTTGAACAAATGGTAAAAGATGGTAAATTTAGAGAGGATTTATATTATAGATTAAATGTTATTCCTATTGATTTGCCACCACTTAGACAAAGGGGAGATGATATTAAACAACTTGTTAACTTCTTCCTTGAAAGATCTATGAAAAACCATAAAAAAATAGTAAAAATAACTGATGAAGCTATGGATATTTTAGCTCATTATCCTTGGCCAGGAAATGTTAGAGAGCTTGAAAATACAATTGAGAGAATTGTTTTAATGGGAAATGAAGAGGGGATAAACAAATTTGATATGTTACTTCTTCTTCCTGCACTTAATGATGATAATCTAAAAAAAGAGTATAAAACAATTCCAATGGAAAACAAAAGTTTAGATGAGATTGAAAAAGAGGCTATAGAGACAGCTTTAGAGAATAATAACTTTAATCAATCTCATGCAGCAAAAGAGTTGGGAATCACCCTTAGACAAATTGGCTACAAAATAAAAAAATATGGGATTGCACATGAAATATAAAAATGAAGAGTTTGAATTAACTGATGAGCTAATTGATATTGGATATATGGCTGAAAATGTTGATGTTGAAGCTATTAATGGAAAAGAGTTTACTATTAAAAAGGCAAATGCTAACAGAATGATTCAGATTTTTTTATCATTTCCCAATTTTGAAGATTTTAAAGAGGAGATTCTAGCTTTTGATGAATTTATGAGTGAAGCAAAGGTTGAAATCTTCACCTACATATTTTTTAATTCACCCCTAGAATTACCCAAATTTAAGAAAATTATTCCTGTTTTTGACATAAATAATGAGTTTGGAGATATGTATGGAACGAAAATTGTAAGTGGTACCTTTGTAGATAAGTTAACAAAGGCTCTGTTTATCATCGGGAAAGATGGAGCTATCTATCATATTGATATGCCAAATGACTTAGAGACTCTACTTGACGTAGAGAGAATTCGAGTTGAACTAAATAAGGTATATCAATCCTACACGGGAGTTGGTTGTCATGGATAAGATAGTTGAAAAATTAAAAAGCGGAGAACTTATACCATTTTTAGGAATGGGTATATTTGAAGGAACCATTGCAAAAGATGGAAGTAGCTTACCATATGATAGTGACTCTATGATTTTAGCACTAAACAATGGAAGAGCAATGAGTCAAAGACTTATGTATGAGTATAGTAGAGCTGCAATGAGTTTGGAACAAAGGAAAGGTCGAGAGTTCATTATTCAAATGACAAATCACATTTTTAGTTCAAAAGAGTATGAGATACCAAAAACATACAAATGGTTAAGTGAGATTAAACCAAAATATATAATTGATACAACGTTAGATGACTCACTTCAAAAAATCTATAGCGATTGTGATCACTTTTTAATTCTGGGTGTTTCAAGAATAACAGCAGATTATGATAGATTTATGATTTATAAATATGACTCTTCAAAAGCTGAATATACAAGAGTAGAAAAAGAGAGTCTAAGTCTAGATTTGCCTATTCTTTTTAAACCAATGGGTTCAACAAAACCTGAAATGAATTTTATTATCTCAGATGCAGATTTTGTTGATTGGCTTACTGAAGCTATGGGTGGGTACGCTATACCTCCTGTATTAAAAGAGTATAGAAAAGATAAAGAGTATCTTTTTATGGGTGTAGACTTTGCTAGAGATACTTTTAGAATGGTTGCAAACGAGATTACAATTGGTCTTAAAGGTGGAGTTACACTTTTAAACAAAGAGGAATTAACAAAAAAAGAGGAAAAATTTATCAAAACTCACTCTTTAGAGAATATTAAAGTGAGTATTGACGAATTTATAGATAGCCATGGAAAATAAAACAACTAGATGTGATTTCTGCGGTAAGCAGATAAATGAAGTTAAGAAAATATTTAGTAGCGAAACTGCACATATTTGTGATGAGTGTATCACAATGTGCTCTACAGTTTTAGATAAAGAGGCTGTTCAAGTTTCAAAAAGAGAGTTTCAAAAAGGGCTTAGTGTACCTGTGAAAATAAAAGAGCATTTAGATGACTATGTAATTGGGCAAGATGATGCAAAAAAAGTACTAGCTGTTGCTTTATATAATCACTATAAAAGAATTGATAAACCAATTGTAAAAAATGTTGAACTAGAAAAATCAAATATTATGTTAGTTGGACCAACAGGTTCAGGGAAAACTCTACTTGCAAAATCTTTGGCAAAAATTATGGATGTTCCCTTTGCCGTTGCTGATGCTACTGCTTTAACAGAAGCTGGATATGTGGGAGAAGATGTGGAATCAATTCTTTCAAGACTTCTTGCAGCTGCTGATTTTGATTTGGAAAAAGCAAAAAGAGGAATTATCTACATTGATGAGATAGATAAAATTGCAAATAAAAGTGAGAGTGCCACAAGTGGTAGAGATGTAAGTGGAGAGGGTGTACAACAAGGTCTTCTAAAGATTTTAGAAGGAGCTGATGTTTATGTTCCTGTAAAAGGGAGTAGAAAAAACTCAACTGCTGAAACTGTTTTATTTGATACAACCCATGTTCTTTTTATCTGTGGTGGTGCTTTTGTAGGTTTACGAAAAGATAAGGACAAAAATAAATCTTCTGTAATGGGATTTGTAAATGGTAAAAATAAAGAGGATGAAAAAAAAGAGATAGAGCCAAAAGAGCTTATTAATTTTGGTTTAATTCCTGAATTTATGGGAAGAATACCTGTAATTGCAGAACTTGATAAACTTTCACGGGAAGATTTAATAAGAGTTCTTAAAGAGCCAAAGAATGCCATTACAAAACAGTATGAGATACTTTTTGAGTTAGATGGTGTTGAACTTAATTTCAGTGACGATGCCCTAGAAGAGATAGCAGAAATAGCTGTTGAGAAAGATGTAGGAGCTAGAGGGCTTAGGGGAATTATAGAGAAAATTATGTTACCATTACAATATACAATTCCTTCAGAAAAAAACTTAGGTTCATGTATAATCACAAAAGATTATATAACTAAGCAGAAGGACGTAGACTTGGTATATAAAAAGCCAAGTGATAAAAAATTGACTGATAAAAAAGAGATTAATTACGGTGATATTAAAAAATAATCTACAAATTTGTAATGCTACAGAGGAAGATATAAATTCACTTTTACCCCTTTTGAAAAAACTCTTTGCAATTGAAAAAGATTTTACTTTTGACGAAGAGAAACATAAAGAGGGGTTAAAACTTCTTCTCAAACAAAGAGACTCTGTAATAGTTTTGGCTAAATTTGAGGGAGAGATTGTTGCAATGGTTACTTTGCAAACAATTATTTCAACAGCAGTTGGAGCTAAAACAGGACTAATTGAAGACTTCATAGTAAATGATGATTATAGAGATATGGGTGTGGGAACTTACCTTTTTGAATATTTAAAAGAGTATGCACATAGGCACCATATAAAAAGACTTCAACTTGTATGTGATAATGACAATACTTCTGCAAAAGAGTTTTATCTTAAAAAATCATTTAAAAAAAGTAATCTATCTGCTTGGTATAACCATCTAAAATAACCATTAAGGAATGGTTTTTGCATCTTTAAGTTTATAATTTAAAGTGAAGGATGAAAAATGGCAGTAAGAATAACTGACGAATGCATAAGTTGTGAGGCATGTATCTCGGAGTGTCCAGTTGCGGCAATCTTAGAAGAGGGAAATGAAAAAAATCCAAACGATGATTTCTTTTATGTAAAACCTGAAACATGTGTAGAGTGTGTTGATCATGCAGATGCTCCAAGATGTGCTGAAGCATGTCCAACTGAGGGTGCTATTGTATGGGATATGCCTTATACTTCAGAGTTTAATGACTATTTCTCAGAGAAAAATGATGAAGGTATCTATAAAATTAGAGAACATAAATCAAAAGGTCTTATGCTACCAAGCGTTAAAGAGCAAAAATTTATTTCTGATATCTCTATGGCTGACAGAGAATCAGGGGCAAACGTACAAAACTTCTAAAAAGAGGCTTCTTAAAAGAAGCCTTTTTATAGCTCACTTCTTGTTTGTGGAACAAAGAAGTAATCCCCTTGAAAATACTTACAACCAAGAGATTTCAACTTCTCATGGGTTTGGCTGTTTTCAACACCTTCTGCAATAACATCTATATCAAATTTATTTCCTATCTCTAAAATAGCACAAACAAGTATTTCATCATTTTTATCTTCTAAAATATCATCAATAAATATCTTGTCAATCTTTAATTCATCTATTGATAATTTTTTTAAATATCCCAAAGAGGAGTAACCTGTACCAAAATCATCAATTGAGATACTAAGTCCCAATTTTTTTAGATAATCAATTTTCTTGATAGCATTATCACCATTACTTAAAAGAAAACTTTCAGTAATTTCTAGCCTTAAAAGTTTTGGGTCAATCCCATATATATTAACCATATTTTCAATATATTTTATAAAATCATCTTTTACAAATTGACTCAAACTTACATTTACAGAGACTCTCCAGTTTGACTTTTCATGATTTTCTTGCCACGTTTTTAAAAGCTTTACCGCCTCTTCAATAAGATGGTAACCAAACTCTATGATTAACCCACTCTCTTCTGCTATAGGAATAAACTCATTTGGACTTACTAATCCTAACTCTTGATCTTCCCATCTAGCTAAGGCTTCCACTCCAACTACTTTTTTATCTAAATGTACCTGTTTTTGATATACAATTGATATTTGATTATATCTTATGGCATCCCTTAATCTAGTAGTTATTATTGCCTTTCTCTCAAGTTCTAATTGGAGTTTTGAATCAAAAAAGTTGTAGTTGTCTCTACCTCTTTTTTTTGCAAAATTCATAGCACTATCTGCACACTTTAGAATTTCATCATAGGTAAAATTTTTATCAAAAATAGAGATACCAATACTTGCTGTTAAAATATACTCATCTTCATCTATTTTAAAACTCTTTTTTATATTCTTTAATATCTTTTTTGCAATCTCTTTTATGCTATTAGTGGCTTTAATTCTATCACTAAACTCAGTATTAATTAATACTATAAACTCATCCCCTCCAAATCTTGAGATGGTGTCATATCTTCTTATTAAAGCTTGTAATCTCTTCGCAAATTCTACTAATACTCTATCTCCAATAAAGTGCCCTTTTGTATCATTGATATTTTTAAAATGGTCTAAATCAATTATAATAAGTCCACCATAGTGATTTGTTCTATTAAACTTTGTTAGTAGTTGATCTACCCTATCTTTAAGTAGTACTTTATTGGGCAGTTTTGTTAAGGAGTCATAAAAAGCAAGTTTTACAATTTCACCCTCTTTCTCTTTTACATTACTTATATCCAAAATTGCAACAACTCTTACTTTTTCATTATTCAAATAGATATATTTACCCCTTAAAACACAAGGAAATTTCTCTCCATTTCTCCTTATCATTGTGGCTTCATAGGGTTCTTCATATCCTGTTGCAAGAATCTCTCTAACTGTTGGAACAGATGTTTGATCTACAAAATTTGATACATCTTTTCCCAATATTTCATCTTTTGTATAACAAAATATTTTTGAGGCAACATCATTAACTTTTATGCACTTTCTTTTCTCATCATAGACAAAAATACCCTCTATGGTTGCATCTAAAATTGCCTCAATTACATCACTGTTTTTAAGATTTTTATCTTTACTTTTATTCCCATTACTTTTTTTTGTTGTTACATCAACACCAACTCTAACTTTTACTTTTTTTAGTTTCTTATAATCTTCAACTATTTTCTCACTAAATAGATATATTCTATTACTTAGGGAGTGCATATACTCACTTACATCTTCTCCCCAATGTATATCATCAAAAGAGTCTAAATAGCTACTCACCGAGACTTTTTCCAATAGGTCATGACATTTTTTGCCAATAATATTACCAAACTCCTCCATACACTTTTCGTTACAAAAGAGAATCTCTTGAGTCTCCATGTCAACTGTATATACTAAGGCATCTACTTGATTTGCAAAAGTATCTACTGGATATTTTGTAACTTTTCTAGGTGAGAGTTCATTTTCCATTTTAGACCCTTTATGCGATATCAGCTAATTTCTCAACTTCATCTTTTTTGATTTTTGGCTCAATTTTCAAATTTTTGTTAAACTCTTTTTCATTAACACTTTCTACAATTGTTTTTGCTATCTCATCAGTTTGCATTGCTACTTCATGGGTTTGTGTTGCAATTGCAGCATTTTGTTGTGTTTGTTGGTCAAGAGAAGTTATCGCATCATTTATCTGTTCAATCCCTGTTGATTGCTCTTTACTTGCCATTTCAACATCAGAGATAATATCAAGGGTATTTTTAATATTTTTATTTAATCCCTCATATCCAACTATCATCTCATCAGCTATCTCTTTCCCATAGTTTGCTTTTACTGTAGCATCTTCAACCAACTCTTTTATCTCTTTTGCTGCTTCTGCACTTCTTGAAGCAAGATTTCTTACCTCTTGAGCTACAACTGCAAAACCTTTTCCAGCTTCTCCTGCTGTTGCTGCTTCAACAGCAGCATTTAGTGAAAGAATATTTGTTTGGAAAGCAATTTGATCAATAACTGTAATTGCTTCATTAATAGAGTTAACTTTACTATTTATATCATCCATTGCAGATGTTGTTTTTGTTGCAAGTTTTTGTCCTTCATTTGCAGATCTACTTAACTCTTTTGCATAGTTTGACATTTTCACTACATTCTCTGTGTTATTTACAATATTTCCAGTGATTTGTTCTAAAGCTGCCGCTGTCTCTTCAAGAGCAGCTGCTGCTTCATTTGAGTTTTGATTTAAAATATCAACATTTTTTAATAATACATTTGAACTATTATCTAAAATAGCTCCATTTTTGTCACTCTCAATTAACATTCCTGTTATTGATTCACCTAACATATTTACACCCTCAGCCAATCTTAGAAGATGCTCTTTAAGATTTTTAGTTTCAACCGTGTTTACATATTTATATTCAGAGTACTGAGCAAGTATTTTTAAGATTCTATCAATATTTGATTCAAGATTTGAACTCATATCATTAAGCAATGAGATAAGCTTTTCTAAAGCAGGATTTGATGATTTTGCTTTTACTCTTTGATATAAATCACCTTTTTCCAACTCACCTAAAACCTCAATTACTTTTTGAATAACATCTCTATCCTCTTCAACAGACTCTTTTGTTCTAACTATATTTTCATTGACCATTTTAGCCATTTTCCCAAATTCATCTTTTCTTTTGTCATCTAAAAGAGTAGTTTTTTCTGCTTTTCTATTTAAGTAGTTAAAAAAGTTTTCCAAACCAACTTTAAAATCATCAAGTGAAGAGATAATAAGTTTTACAATAAAGATAGAAAAACCAATAAAAATTACAGTAAAAAACATGGCTAATGCCATTAAGACACCCTCCATAGTTACAATAGATTCTTCTTTTAATTCTGTTGCACTTTTGTTAATTTTTTCTAATGATTCTTCAAGCCTATCACTAGCACTTATCATATTGGCAAGATCTTGTTTATATTCAGAAGTATTTGCATTATTATTTAGCTCTGCTTTACTAAGTAAATCAAAGTAAATCTTATATGTTCCAACATGTTTTAGTATATCATCACATATGTCACGATTGGCTTTTTTAGAGAGTTTTGACTTAAAAGCCTCCATCTCACTACTAAATGTTGTTAACAAATTTGTAACATTTTTTGATGATTCTTCATTGGGATTTTTCATAAACTGATAAACTGCAATTCTTGTCTTTAAAAATTGTTGTAGAAAGATTTCTGTTTTAACAGCAGCGTCATTGCGCGTATTTGAGACACCAAAATAATGCTTAAACGTAATACTTGAAGTAATAATTACTATTATAAACATAACCGGAAAAAGCATAAGCTTAACTCTTGTACTGACATTTTTCAACATTATTTATACCCCACTTTATTATTAATAATGGAGTATCTTATCTTATCTTATCTTTTCATTAAGGTTAATAAAATTATTTTCTTTATTTTGCAAAATGTTACATACTTTATAGGATTATTTTTTTGCATTATTAAAATTTAAAAGGGGCATATCTCCATAAAAAAATATAAATTCATGTAATAATACTGTTTCTAAATGCTTATAGTTCTCAGTCTCTATAAATCTAAAATAAATTTGATTATTTTTTAGGAATTCTCTCATTTTTGAAGAGTGCCCTTTACCATTTTTATACTCGTTTAATCTTTTATATAAATTCTTTGTTGAACCTATATAAATTGTATTTGTTTCACTGTAGTTATAACTAACTTTTGTAACAGCAATTAACTCATATGCCGCAGAGAGATTACTATAAGAATTGATATTGTCATTTGATAGAAGTTTTGGTGTAGAGAAATAGAGTTCAAACCTTTTGTAGTTGTTGTTTATAAATCTTTCAAATCTATTTGGAATAAAGTATTTTTTCCTGATTTTAAAAATCTGCACGGTGGATATCTCAACCCCATGTACTCTTTTTAACTCCTCTTGCAATAACTTATCAGTTGCAAAAGGATGAATACTTAAAATATTTTTTATTTTAATATAGTTTACAAAATGATTTTTAGGGACAAGATAAGAAAGTTTCAAAATATTATTGTTTCTATCTCGATAGTTTGTATTATTTATTATAAGGCTGATTATAGGTTTTGATAAAAAGCTGTTAAAAAGTATTTTATGAAGTTTTAATATATCTTCATGACTTATCTTCTTTAAATCTTTTAAATCATTACTTATTAAAAAACTCTTTTGAAGTATCTCTATAACTCTTATTAATTCATAGGTTTTTTGGTTTTTTATATTTATATTTAGTAAGGAGTTTATTTCACACTTTTTTGAGTATATAAACTTTATAAGATTATGTTTATGAAGAAATTTTATATCTCCATTATCTTCAACCAAAAAAAGTTCATTAAAAAATTTGCTGTGACTATATTCATTTAAATATACAATTTTTATTTTTGATTTGTCAAAATCAAAGTCGAGGATATCCTCAACAAAGTTGATATATGTTCTATTTGTATATTTATAGAGTTTATAATTGAAAATATTTAGTAAATAATTGGCGTTTTGCAAGATAAAATCCTAACATAAAAAGGCTTTATATTGCTCTATAAGATTTTTTTATAACTCAACTTTTGCACTGATGAGTCTATAACCAATACCTCTAATATTTACTATCATTCCACTTTTTAATTTTTTTTGGAGTTTATGAACCATACTTCTCATACTAACAGCTTCCATCTCTTTGCTGTCCCAAACATATTCATGTATCATTTCAGAACTAACAGTTTTATCCAAATTGTTTATAAGCAGAGTTAAAAGCAGTTTCTCTTTTTGGGTTAATATAATCTCATGATTATGTTTATATAGGCTTTGCTCTTTAAGATTAAAACTAAACCCTGAACCTAATTCTATAACATCCTTATCAACATCACTTTTCAAAATGCTCTTTATATGATATTTGACATGTAAAATCAACTCTTCTAATTCAAAGGGCTTTTTTAAATAATCATTACACCCTAAATCATACGCCTTTGAGATATTATCAATATCAAGTTGCGCACTTACTATTATAACTGGCAACTTCTCGTGGCTTTTTCTAATTTGTTCTAAAACCTCATGACCTGAGAAACCTGGAACATTTATATCTAAAATATAAAGATCATACTTATTGTTTAAAATATTTGTCATTGCATCATAACCATCATCAACACTTGTAACAAAAAAACCTCTTTGTTCTAATGCATTGCAAATAAGTCTATTTAGTGAAAAATCGTCCTCAAGCAAAAATATTTTCATAAACTACTCTTTACAATAGATTTTATATCAAAAACAAATTTTGTTCCAACACCTTTTTTGCTCATAACATCTATATCAATACCATATTTATCACAAATCTCTTTTACTATATTTAAACCTAATCCCAGTCCTAATCTTTTGTTTGATTGTTGATAATAGGCTTGAAATATCATATCAAGGTCTTCAATTCCTACTCCAAAATCCTCTATTTCAATAATTGTATCTCCAGCTTCTTCTCCAAAAAAGATATTTATTTCACTACTTTGTTTACTATATTTTATTGCATTGCTTATGGTGTTATCAATAACTCTTTCAAGCTCATACTTATTTATAAAAACATCACAGTTTTTGTTATACTCCAAATTTAAATGAATATCTTTTGTATTTGCAAGTTCATCAAAAAACTGAACCCTTGAGCTAATAAATTCAAGAAGATTTATTTGAGAGATTTTATACTCTTTAGTCTCCTTTTTAATTTTATAGGATAAATCTCCATAAATAGAAGAGAGAGTTTTAACAGAAGCCTTTATAGCTTCAACTTCCTTTGAAGGTCCATTTTGTCTCTCCATTAAATCTGTATTTAAAGAGATAATTGAAACAGGAGTATTCATCTCATGCATTATTTTCTTTACAAATAGATCTTGTTGTTCATAGAGCCTTGCTATCATTATTTTGCTTTTATGGATTTGTAGTTGTGTTTTAATCCTTGCTTGTATCTCTTTTGGTTCAAAGGGTTTTGTAATATAATCAACACCACCCTCTTCAAATGCTTTTACTTTATCTTCTACACTATCTAAAGCTGAGATAAATATTATTGGTATCTCTTTTAGACTCTCCTGCTTTTTTATCATTCTACATAACTCATAGCCATCAATATTTGGCATTTTTATATCTAAAAGTATTAAATCTGGAGTATTTAATTTTGCAGCTTCTAATGCCATCATTGCATCAGGAGTTGCCCTAATATCATAATCCTCATCTTTTAAGACTATATGAAGATATTGTAAATTCTCAAGTTTATCATCAACTATCAATATAGTATATTTTTTATCCATTTTATCTCTAATCTAAGCTCTAATTTTAGTTATTATAACTCAAAAAGAGAGAAAGAAAATAGACAAGCTGTATGAAACTTAAACAACTATTCATTCTTTTACTTATCATAAATAGTGCTACTCTTATTAGTGTTGTATTCATTTTAAGTGAGTACCAAAGGGCTGTTGATCAACTAGAAAATGCCTATAAAATGCAACATCGTTCTTTAATTCTAGCAGATGAGTTAAGACAAAGTAGTGATGATTTGACAAGAATGGCAAGAACCCATGTTATAACTGGTAAAGAGATGTTTAAAGAGCAGTTTCACACTGTTTTGGATATAAGAAATGGTCTTAAACCAAGACCAAAATATTATAATAGAATCTTTTGGGATTTTTATACCCTTGATGGAAGCAATCCAATTTTAGACGGTCAAAAAATTCCCCTTAGAACACTTATGAAACAAGCAGGCTTCCCTGAAGAGGAGTTATCACTTCTTTTCAAATCTCAAAAAGAGTCAGATGATTTAACAAATCTTGAAACAAAAGCAATGAATGCCATAAAAGGTATTTTTCAAGATAGAAATGGAAACTACACCATAAAAAAAGAGCCCAATTTCAAACTAGCTAGAGAGATTATGCACTCCGATGAATACCATAGAGCAAAAATTGCTATTATGAAACCTCTAAATGAGTTTTATAAAGCCTTTGAAACAAGAACTCAAACTAAAGTAAATGAAGCTCATATTACAGTAAAAAAAATGGAAACTTACCTCTCACTAGCAGTACTGTTTCTAATAATTCTTTTTGTTTTTTCATTTATTTTTATAATCCTTTATAGAATTATTCAACCTGTTGAGATGTTAAATAAAGGGATGTTAAAACTAGCAAAAAATGAGATGGATATTGATTTACCTCAAAAAGTCTTTATGGATGAAATAAGTGAGATGATTGGTGCAGTTGAAGTTTTCAAAGATAATGCCATAAAACTTATAGATTCACAAAAACAGAACAAAAGACTTCTTGATTTGGCAGGTGAGGGTATTTTTGGTCTTGATTCTAAAGGAAGATTTATTTTTGTAAACCCAACTGCCTCAGAGCTTTTAGGATACAACTCAAAAGAGTTAATAGGACAATATATAAATAAAACTATAACTAAACACCTTACAAATAAAGCTGCCCAACAAAAAGAGAGACTTATGCTTGTTTCAAAAGAGAATCAAACCTTTATCTCTAAAAATGGCAAAGAGTTTCCTATTGATTATGTAAGTACACCTATTTTTAGTAATAACTCTACAATTTTGGAGGGTTCAGTTGTAGTATTTTCAGATATAACAAAAAGAAAAGAGTATGAAAATCAACTAAAAAAAGCCACAATAGAAGCACAAAATGCAAATAGATCCAAATCAATTTTTCTTACAAATATGTCCCATGAATTAAGAACTCCACTAAATGCAATTTTAGGTTTTACAACTCTACTTAAAAAATCAAAAAGCCTAATAAACTCAGAAAAACAGAATATAGAGACTATTCATAGAAGTGGTCAACACCTTCTTTCATTAATAAATGAGATTTTAGAGTTTGCAAAAATTGAAGCAGGAAAAGTAAATATTGTTGCAAATGATTTTAATCTTTATAAACTTCTTGAAGAGATAGAATCTCTATTTACTTCAAAATGCGAAGATAAGGCACTAAGTTTTAGATTAAAAATAGAAAATAGTGTTCCAAAATATATAAAGTGTGATGAAAAAAGGCTAAGACAGATATTTATAAATATCTTAGGGAATGCTCTAAAATTTACTGAAAAAGGTTCTGTAACAGTTCTTGTTGAAGCCCTTGATTCAAAGCTAAAAGTTACAATTACAGATACAGGAATAGGAATAAAAAAAGAAGCTTTAGAACTAATTTTTATACCTTTTGAACAGATAAATGAACATAAACAAAAACAAGCTGGAACTGGTCTTGGACTTGCCATTACAAAAGAGTTAATTGAAAAAATGGGTGGAAAAATAAGTGTAGAGAGTAAAGAAGATGAGGGTAGTTGTTTCTGCTTTGAAGTTGATTATGAGAAGATTGAGAGCATAGAGTTTGAAGAGATAGAAGCAGATAAGATAATCAAAATAAAAAAACCTACAAATGCCAAAATATTAGTTGCAGATGATACAAAAGCAAATAGAGATCTGCTTGTTCAATTTCTTAACTCTTATAACATAACAACCACAGAAGCAAAAGATGGTTTAGAGGTTTTGAAACTGTGCAAAGAACAGAGATTTGATTTGATTTTTATGGATATTCTAATGCCAAATTTAGATGGTTTACAGACAACTCTAAAAATAAAAAGTGATAATGATTTAAAAAATATTCCAATTATTGCAATCTCTGCCAATGTATTTGAAGATGATAGACAAAAAGCATTAAATAGTGGCGCTGATGATTTTCTTCCAAAACCCTTTGAAGAGAGAGATATAACCCATACTTTAGAGAAATTTTTAAACTTGGAGTTTGAGTATGAAGAGAAAATTGATTTCTTTGAAGAGGCAATAGTTCTAGAAAAAGAGCTTGCCATAAAAATAAAAGATTATGCAATAAATCTTGATGGAGATTCAATAATAAAGCTTTTAAAAGAAAAAGAGCTTAATTTAAAGACTAAAAAAGAGATAGAAAAACTTGTTGAAGAGTTTAACTATCAAAAAATTTTAGAGCTTTGCATAAAGGTTGAATAGTGGTTTTTCTAAAATCATCTGTATGTTTAATATACAACAAAATCTATTTGAAACACAAAAAACAACACTAAAGCAACACAACTCTTTTATACTTCACTTAAGAAATATCAAAAAAGGTATTTAATATTAAAAGGAGTACAAATGAATAGGATGTTTGCAAAATCTTTATCGATTGTTGCATTGGTTGCTATGAGTACATTAGCCCAAGCTGCTGATACAATTAA
This sequence comes from Halarcobacter ebronensis, assembly GCF_013201825.1. Taxonomy (NCBI): domain Bacteria; kingdom Pseudomonadati; phylum Campylobacterota; class Epsilonproteobacteria; order Campylobacterales; family Arcobacteraceae; genus Halarcobacter; species Halarcobacter ebronensis. The sequence continues at coordinate 34,313 of NZ_CP053836.1, read as the reverse complement.
AGTTGGTGTTCTACACTCTCTATCTGGAACAATGGCAATTAGTGAAACTACATTAAAAGATACTGTTTTAATGCTTATTGATGAGCAAAATAAAAAAGGTGGAGTGTTAGGGAAAAAACTAGAAGCTGTTGTTGTTGACCCAGCTTCAAACTGGCCTTTGTTTGCAGAAAAAATGAGAGGATTATTAACAAAAGAGAAAGTTGATGTAACATTTGGTTGTTGGACATCAGTATCAAGAAAATCTGTTCTTCCAGTTGTTGAAGAGTTAAATGGATTATTATTCTACCCTGTACAATATGAGGGTGAAGAGTCTTCTAAAAATGTATTTTATACAGGTGCTGCACCAAACCAACAAGCAATTCCAGCTGTTGATTACTTAATGAACGAAGTTGGTGTTAAAAGATGGGTTTTAGCAGGTACTGATTATGTTTATCCAAGAACAACTAACAAAATCTTAGAGGCATATTTAAAAGCTAAAGGTGTTAAAGCAGAAGATATTATGATTAACTATACACCATTTGGTCACTCAGATTGGCAAAGTATTGTAAGTGATATCAAAAAATTTGGATCTGCTGGAGTTAAAACTGCAGTTGTTTCAACAATCAATGGAGATGCAAACGTTCCTTTTTATAAAGAGTTAGGAAACCAAGGTATTAGTGCAGAAAATATTCCAGTTGTTGCTTTTTCTGTTGGGGAAGAGGAGCTTTCAGGTATTGATACAAAACCTTTAGTTGGTCACTTAGCAGCTTGGAACTATTTCCAAAGTGTTGATACTCCAGAGAATGAAAAATTTATTAAAGCTTGGAAAAAATTCATCAAAAATGATAAAAGAGTTACAAACGACCCTATGGAAGCTACATACATTGGATTTAACCTTTGGGTAAAAGCTGTTGAAAAAGCTGGAACTACTGATGTTGATAAAGTTAGCAAAGCTATTATTGGTCTTGAAGTTCCAAACTTAACAGGTGGAACTGCTAAAATGCTTAAAAACCACCACTTGACAAAACCGGTACTTATTGGTGAGATTCAAGAGGATGGTCAATTTGAGACTGTATGGCAAACAAAAAAAGAGGTTGATGGGGATGCATGGTCAGATTTCTTACCTTCATCTAAAGATGTAATTGCTGATTGGACAGCTCCAATTAATTGTGGTAACTACAACACTAAAACTAAAAAGTGTTCAGGACAAAACTACTAAAAACCAAAAGAGGGGGAGTTTATCTCCTACAAACCCCTCTCTTTTTACAAAAGGTATCTAAATGAAAATCAATATTTTAAAAATAGTTTTTCTTAATTTATTTTTTCTAACTTCACTATTTGCAAACTTTGAGCAAGATATTGAAAAACTAAAAACAAATAGCCTAAAAGATAAACAAGAGGTTGTTGTACAACTTGCTGAAACTTACAGCGAAGATGATAGAACAAATCTTCTTCTAACAAAAATGGAAGAGGGAGATTTATACTATTTAGAGACTACAGGCGAGTTTGTAATTTTAGAGAAAAAAGAGGGAAACACTTACTACTCAAAATCTCTTTTAACAGGAAAAGAGCTTGAAGCACAAGATAAAAAGATTTTTGAAAAAGTAAAAACAAACAATAAATTAAGAAGTATTATTAATAGTAAATTAGCAGAGATGAATCTTTTTTCAAAAAAAGATGAAAAGAGATTAGCATCTTCTAAAAATATTCTAAAAAACCTAGATAAAGATTCACAAGAGCTTATTACAAAAGCTTTAGCAAAAGAGACAAACAGTGATATAAAAGAGGTTTTAACTGAAGCAAATACTATTTTACAAGCAAAATATAGTACAAGTACAGAGGAACAACTTTTAGCAGTTGTACAGCTAGGAGATTATCTATCAAACCAAACAATGATTGCTTTAAAAGAGATTATAAATAATGAAAACAATCAACCTGAACTAATTAAAGCAGCAAAATCTTCATTGGGTTCAGTTGAGACAATTAGATCATATTATGCTGTTGTTGAAAAAGCCTTTTTTGGTCTAAGTCTTGGTTCAGTTTTGCTTCTTGCAGCGATTGGTCTTGCTATTACCTTTGGAGTTATGAAAGTAATTAATATGGCTCATGGTGAGATGATGATGATTGGAGCATATACAACTTATACTTTGCAACAAATAATGCCAAATCTGATGGAGTATTCAATTTTAATAGCAATTCCTTGTGCTTTTATAGTAAGTGGAATTGTTGGTATTATTATTGAAAGACTTGTTATTAGATACCTATATGGAAGACCTTTAGAGACTCTACTTGCAACTTTTGGGATTAGTTTGATTCTGCAACAATTAGTTAGAACAATCTACTCTCCACTAAATCAAGAGGTTAAAACACCATCTTGGATGAGTGGAGCTTGGGGGATAAATAGTGCTCTATCTTTAACTTATAATAGACTCTATATTATTATCTTTGCAGTTTTGGTATTTATTGGAATTTTACTTGTATTAAATAAAACTTCACTAGGATTAAAAGTGCGAGCTGTTACTCAAAATAGGGAGATGGCACAAGCAATGGGGATCAAAACCTCTTTCATAGATGCTATGACTTTTGGTATTGGTTCAGGTATTGCAGGGATTGCAGGGGTTGCCCTATCACAACTTACAAATGTAGGACCAAACCTTGGACAAGCTTATATTGTTGATAGTTTTATGGTTGTTGTATTTGGTGGAGTTGGAAACCTTTGGGGAACACTAATTGGTGCAATTACACTTGGGGAAATCAATAAATTTATAGAACCAGTTGCAGGAGCAGTTTTAGCAAAAGTACTTATCCTTGTATTTATAATTCTGTTTATTCAAAAAAGACCTAGAGGGCTATTCCCTCAAAAGGGTCGAGATGCACAAGACTAAGGTGGAAAAGATGATGAAACGAAGTGAAATCCTGCTTGCAGGCAAAAGAAAACCTATAATTTTACAGATTTTAAACAACGATAGAGGTGGAAAAATTGTTCTATCAATACTTGCTCTTGTGGTATTCTACGTAGCATTTTCAAATCTACTTTTACCAAAAGATTCACTTTTTTATGTGTCAACATACACTGTAACCTTGCTTGGTAAATATCTAGCATTTGCTCTGTTAGCACTTGCTCTTGATTTAGTGTGGGGATATATAGGAATCCTAAGTCTTGGTCATGGGGCATTTTTCTCACTTGGGGGATATGCAATGGGGATGTATCTTATGAGACAAATAGGAGATAGGGGAGTTTATGGAAATCCAGAACTTCCAGATTTTATGGTATTTATGAACCTAAAAGAACTTCCTTGGTTTTGGTATGGATTTGATAATCCAATCTTTACTATGCTTATGATTGTTTTAGTTCCAGGACTTTTGGCTTTTATTTTTGGATATTTAGCATTTAGATCAAGAGTAACAGGAGTTTATCTATCAATTATTACCCAAGCTATGACCTATGCACTTATGTTAGCATTTTTTAGAAATGATATGGGATTTGGTGGAAACAATGGACTAACAGATTTTAAAGATATTTTAGGATTTGATTTATCAGCTGATACAACTAGAATCTCTTTATTAATAGTCTCATTTCTTGCTTTATTTGTAGGATATCTAATAGCAAGATTTATTATAAACTCAAGACTTGGACGTGTATGCATTGCTATTAGAGATGCTGAGAGTAGAACAAGATTTATTGGCTACAAAGTTGAACAATATAAACTTTTTATCTTTGTAGTTAGTGCTGCTATGGCTGGAGTTGCAGGAGCTTTATATGTTCCGCAAGTTGGAATTATAAACCCAAATGTATTCTCTCCACTCTTTTCTATTGAACTTGTAATTTGGGTTGCAATAGGTGGGAGAGGAACACTTTATGGAGCAATTGTTGGAGCATTTATAGTAAATTATGCAAGTACTTATTTTACTTCGGCTCTTCCAGAGGTTTGGTTATACGCTTTAGGTGGATTATTTGTAGTAGTAACACTGTTTTTACCAAAAGGAGTTGTGGGACTTCTTTCAAAACTAAATTTCAAAAAATCTAAAGGGGAGGTAACCAATGTTCCTGCTTAAAACAAATAATGAAGAGAATGTAGGTGAGCTAAAAAAAGGTGATAGAATCCTCTATTTAGATGATGTTACAGTTAGTTTTGATGGATTTAAAGCCCTAAACTCACTATCTTTATCAATTGAGTATGAAGAGCTTAGATGTATTATTGGGGCAAATGGAGCTGGAAAATCAACAATGATGGATGTAATTACAGGGAAAACTAGACCAGACAATGGTCATGTTATTTTTGGAAAAGCTGCAAATTTATTGGAGATGGATGAACCAACAATTGCCCAAATAGGAATTGGAAGAAAATTCCAAAAACCAACAGTTTTTGAAGGTCATACAATTTTTGAAAACCTAGAGCTTGCCATGAAAGATGATAAAAGGTTCTACAAAACTCTATTTGCTAAGTTAAATGGGGAACAAAAAGATAAAATCGAGCAAACTATGGAGCTAATTGGACTAAAAGAGCACTATCATAAAAAAGCCTCTATTCTTTCACACGGGCAAAAACAGTGGCTTGAGATTGGAATGCTTTTAATGCAAAGTCCAAAACTATTACTTGTAGATGAACCAGTAGCTGGTATGACTCCAGGAGAGGTTGAAAAAACTGGTCAGATTTTAACAGAACTGTCAAAAAACCACTCTGTTGTTGTGGTTGAACACGATATGGAGTTTATTAGAAGTATTGCAAAAAAAGTAACCGTACTTCATGAGGGTTCAGTGTTAGCTGAGGGTTCTATGAAAGATATCCAAAATAATGAAAAGGTGAGAAAAGTATATCTAGGAGAATAGTAAAAAATCCAAATTATATCACTATTACAGCGTTAAAATTTTTTTAATTTACAAAGAGTAAACCTGCAAAAATTTTGCCTTGTACTAGCAACATACTTTGAATTTTAAAACAATTTTACTTGGGATAATTTAAAAGGAAATAATTATGATAAATGTAAAAAACCTAAACCAATTTTATGGACAAAGTCATACTCTTTGGGACTTAAATTTAGAGATTGAACCAGCTAAATGTACTTGTCTTATGGGAAGAAACGGAGTTGGTAAAACAACTTTAGCAAAAGCGGTTATGGGACTGCTTCCTATTAAAAATGGTCAAATAATTTATGAAAATCAAGATATAAGCCGCCTTGGAAGTGAAAAAAGAGCAGCTCTTGGAATAGGGTATGTTCCCCAAGGAAGAGAGATATTTTCACAATTAACCGTTAAAGAGAATTTAGAGATTGGACTACTTGGAAATAGAAACGGCTTAAAGCAAGTTCCTGATAAAATATATGAACTATTTCCTGTACTAAAAGAGATGTTAAAAAGAAAAGGTGGAGACCTATCAGGTGGGCAACAACAACAATTAGCAATTGGTAGAGCTCTTTGTTTAGAGCCAAAACTTTTGATACTTGATGAACCTAGTGAAGGTATTCAACCAAATATAGTACAACAAATTGGTGGGGTAATAGATTATCTTACAAAAGAGGAGAAGATAACTGTAATACTAGTAGAACAAAAACTGCCATTTGCCAGACGACATGGGGATGATTTCTATTTGCTTGATAGGGGAAGTGTGGTTGCAAAAGGTGAGATTAATGATCTAAGTGATGAGATAGTAGAGCAGTATTTATCAGTATAAATGAGTATATCATTAGAGTTTAAAGATGAGATTTTTTCCCTAAAAAAGATAAATCTTCCTACAAGACACTACTACTTTAAAGATGAAGAGAACTATATAAAACTTCTAAGTATTGGTGAGGGGATTTTTCCAAAAGATAGAATTAAAACAGATATAAATTTACAAAACTCAAATGCTATATTTACAACCGAATCGGCAACAAAAGTTTATCCATCAAAAAAAGAGTTTGGAATAAACTATATAAATATAAAATTAGAAAACTCAAATTGTGAATTTTTAAATGATGAGTTGATTCTTTATAAAAACTCTAAACTTATTCAGATTGTAAGAATAAGTGCAGATAAAAATTCAACATTTTTTTATAGTGATATTCTAAGTCAAGGAAGAAGTTTTGAGCATTTTGATTTTAATTCAATGCTTATTAGAAACAAATTTTATTGTGATAAAAACTTAGAGTATTTAGAGAACTTTGAAGTTGTAGGAGAGGATTTAAAAAACTATATCAAACGGCATAAAACTCAAAACTATCTATTTTTAAAACTATATATAAAAACAAAAAACAATGATAACTTTTTAAATATTTTACATAAAAATAACTATCAATCATTTTGTTATACAAAATCAAAAGAGATGATTATAGGTTCAGTAAGTGGCAATAGTATGGTGCTACTAAAAAATAAGATGAAGGATATTTGGAGACTCTATAGAGCCCAACTTGAAAAAAAAGAGTTTAACTTAGGAAAACAGTAACATAGTTAATAAACTATGTTAACTGTCTAATAATAATTTATCATCATCTAACTCTTCGCCGTCTTTTCTTGCAAGGGCAAATAAGTTAAGAAGATCTTTCACCTCATAACTAGATCTTTCCTTACCTTCTAAATCAAAGATAATTTTACCTTCATGTAACATAATAGTTCGGCTTCCATGGTCAAGAGCTTGTCTCATAGAGTGGGTTACCATCATTACAGTTAATGATTTTTCTTCAATAATTTGTGAAGTAATATCCATAATAAGTGCAGCTGTTTTTGGATCTAGCGCTGCTGTATGTTCATCTAATAATAAAATACTACTTGGTTGTAAAGCAGACATTAAAAGACTAACTGATTGTCGCTGACCTCCAGATAAAAGACCCATTTGAGAAGTTAATCTATCTTCAAGTCCTAGATTAAGCCTACTTAATTGTTCTTTAAAAAGTTTTCTAAGTTTACTATTTAATGCCAAAGATAAAGTACCTCTTATACCTCTACCGTAAGCAAGACACATATTCTCTTCAACTGTTAAATTACCACAAGTTCCAGCAAGTGGGTCTTGAAATACTCTTGCAATATCTTTTGTACGACCTGTTGCAGGTAAAGATGTCACATCCCTATCATTAAAAAATATTTGCCCATGGGTTGCTTCAATATCCCCTGCAATTGTATTAAGTAAGGTTGATTTTCCTGCACCATTTGAGCCAATAACAGTTACAAATTGACCAGTAGGTATTGTTAAATCGACACCCCTTAAAGCTAACTTTTCAGTTGCCAAGCCATGATTAAAAGTAACATGCAAATCCTTACAACGAATCATACTTTTTTCCTTTTTGCTTTTTTCGCTTTATATTCACTACGTAATTTTGGGAATATTAATGATAAGGTAACAAGTACAGCCGTAAGTAGATTTAAATCAGATGCTTGGAAACCTAAAAAATCTGCATTAAGTGCCATTGAAACTGCAATTCTATAAAGAATAGAACCCAGAATACAACTTAATACAACAACTAATATAGATTTTGTACCAAATAAAGACTCACCTATAATAACAGCAGCAAGTCCAACAACAATAGTTCCAATCCCCATTGTTGAATCAGCAAAACCACTTGTTTGTGCAAATAAAGCTCCTGCAAGTCCTACTAAACCATTTGATAAAGCTAGTCCCACATAAACTTTCTCTTTTACAACAATCCCATTTGCTTGAGCCATTCTTTTATTAGAACCAACTGCTCTCATTGCTAAACCATATTGAGTATATAAAAACCATGATAATAATAAACCCCCAATAATTGCACAAACAGCTACAAATATAACTTTTAAATACATGGCTGGGATTCCTAAATCCTCAAATGGAGTTAAAACTGTAGGCTCCATAATCAAAGCAAGATTTGGTTTTCCCATCACACGAAGATTTATTGTATATAAAGCTGTCATTGTAAGAATACTTGCAAGCAGATGAAGGATATTAAAACGTAAGTTTAACCAAGCAGTAACAATACCAGCACATGCAGCTGCAAGTGTACCTAATAGAGTTGCTAAATAAGGGTTTACTCCAGAAACTATAAGAGCAGCAGTTGCAGCTGCTCCTAATGTAAAACTTCCATCAACAGTTAAATCTGGGAAATCTAAAATACGAAAAGTAAGATAAACTCCCATTGCAACTAAACCATAAATAAACCCTATCTCTAATGTTCCTAAAAAAGCATAAAGTGACAAATTAACAACTTTTAACTATTTAACAATTTTAGTAGCTTTTTCAAGCACTGCTTTTGGAACTTCTATACCCATTCTTTTTGCCATTTTTGGATTAACATATAGATCTGTTCCTTTTGCCATTTTTACATCAATTGAACCTGGTTTTTCACCCTTTAAGATTCTTACAACAATATCTCCTGTTTGACGACCCAAATCAAAGTAGTTATAACCAACAGCAGCAATTGCTCCTCTTTCAACTGTACTTGTATCCCCAGCAAAAACTGGAACCTGTGCATCAATACCAACTTTTATAACCGATTCAACAGCTGAAATAATAGTATTATCAATTGGACAATAAATTGCATCTGCTTTACCCACTAATTGTTTAGCTGCAATCATTACGTCAGATGATTTAGGAGCTGCTGCTTCTACAATTTTAATACCCATTTTTTCTGCTACAACTTTAGCACTTTCAAGCATTGAAACTGCATTTGCTTCACCTGGATTGTATGGAATACCAAGCACTTTAAGATTAGGTACAAACTCTTTAATTAAAGTAAAATGTTCTTTAATATTAGCCATATCAGATAAACCTGTAACATTTCCTCCCGGTTGTTCTAAAGTTGGAACAAGTTTTGCAGCTAATGGATCTGTTACAGCTGAAAATACAACCGGAATTGTTTTTGTAGCCGTAACCGCTGCTTGAGCTGATGGAGTTGCAATTGCAACAATAATATCAGGGTTTTCCCCTACCATTTTTCTTGCAATTTGTGAAGCAATATCTGGTTTTCCTTGAGCACTTTCATAAGTAAACTTAAGATTATCTCCACTATAACCATTATCATTTAATGCTTGTTTGATTCCATCTCTTACGGCATCTAGTGCTGGATGTTCTACAATTGCAGTTGTTGCAATATAAACAGGTTTAGCTTGTAAAGCAGAAGATACTAAAAGTGTTGACACAACAGCACTTTTAAAAATTGAACTTAATCTCATAATGAATTCCTTAGTATGATTTGTTATTTATTTTAAACTTAAAAAGATTTTTTAAAAAAAGTTGTGAAATATTTTATATCTTTACAACTAAATGGTTACTTAGTTGAGAAAAAAGATGATTAAAAATTAATTCTTTTTGATTGAAGAGAATATAAAAAAAATGTTATATAATTAGTTAATATTAAATATACAGCTGAAAAAATAATAATCTATTTTTTTTAGATAATATAAGAAAAAAAATAAAGGAGTAGCTAATGTTCCTAACGAACCGTGAACAAGAGAAGCTGATGATTTATACAGCTTCAAAGTTAGCAATTGAAAGAAAAGAGAGGGGATTAAAACTTAATTATCCTGAAGCAGTTGCAATAATTAGCTCATACATTTTAGAAGGAGCAAGAGATGGAAAAAGTGTTGCCCAACTTATGGTTGAAGCTACAAAAGTTCTAAAAGCAGATGATGTTCTTCCTGGTGTTGCTTCTATGATGCATATGGTTCAAACAGAAGCTACCTTTGATGATGGAACTAAATTAGTAACTGTTCACAATCCAATTCCTGAAACTAAAACCGATGTTACTCCAGGGGAGTATTTTATTGATGAGGGAGAGATTGAACTAAATGCCAACCTTGAGGTAACTTCTCTTGAAGTTGAAAATATTGGGGATAGACCAATCCAAGTTGGTTCTCACTACCATTTTTTTGAAACTAATGCCTTTTTGGAGTTTGATAGACAAAAAGCCTATGGACAAAGATTAAATATTCCAAGTGGTACCTCTGTTAGATTTGAGCCAGGAAGTAAAAAAGCTATTGAACTTGTGCCTTTCCAAGGTAAAAGATATATTGCAGGATTTAATGGTTTAGTAAATGGTTATTTAGATGAAAAAGCAACTAAAAAAAATGCCATGAAAAATCTTGAAAATTTTATAAGTAGCAAGTAAAACTCGTTTTACTCTTTAGAGTTTGCTACTTTACCATTGATTTATTCAATGGGTTAAAAGTAGTTATAAAATAAAAGGTCCCTAAAAATTTGGGACAAATTTTAAGGAAAGACATGAAAATAAGTAAAGCAAAATATGCATCAATGTATGGACCAACTACAAATGATAGGTTTAGATTAGCTGATACTTCTTTAGTAGCAAAGATTGAAAAAGATTATACAACCTATGGTGAAGAGTCAAAATTTGGTGGAGGAAAAACCATAAGAGATGGGATGAGTCAATCTCCACTTGCTGTTGATACGGCTGATTTAATTATTACAAATGCAATAATCATTGACTATACTGGAATTTACAAAGCAGATATTGGAATCAAAGATGGGAAAATAAGTGCCATTGGTAAAAGTGGAAATCCATATAACTGCGATGGTATTACAAAAGGTTTAGAAATTGGAGCAAACACTGAAATTCTTTCAGCTGAGGGTAAAATAATCACAGCTGGTGGAATTGATTCACATATTCACTTTATAAGTCCTGGACAAATAGATGAAGCTTTATCAAGTGGAGTTACTACAATGATTGGTGGAGGAACTGGTCCAAATACGGGAACAAATGCCACAACTTGTACTCCAGGAGAGTTTAATATCCAAAAGATGATTGAATCTGTTGATGATCTACCTCTAAACTTTGGATTTATGGGAAAAGGAAATAGCTCAAACTATGAAGCCCTTAAACATCAAATAGAAGCAGGAGCTATGGGGCTTAAACTTCATGAAGATTGGGGTACTACTCCAAATGCCATCGACACTTGCCTAAAAGTTGCCGATGACTTTGATGTACAAGTTGCAATTCACACTGATACACTAAATGAGTCAGGTTTTGTTGATAATACAGTAAATGCCTTTGCAGGAAGAACAATTCACACTTTCCATAGTGAAGGTGCTGGTGGTGGTCATGCCCCAGATATTATGAAGGTGGCAGGGCTTGCGAATATCTTGCCATCTTCTACAAACCCAACTTTGCCATATACAAAAAATACAATAGAAGAGCATCTTGATATGCTTATGGTTTGTCACCATTTAAGTGCTAAAATTCCAGAAGATGTAAGTTTTGCAGAGTCAAGAATTAGAGGCAAAACTATTGCAGCTGAGGATGTTTTACACGATATTGGAGCAATCTCTATTACAAGTAGCGATTCACAAGCTATGGGAAGAGTTGGTGAAGTAATTATTAGAACTTGGCAAGTAGCAGACTCTATGAAAAAACAAAGGGGAGCCCTTGAAGGTGATGACTCTTTAAGCGATAATAACCGTATTAAAAGATATATTGCAAAATATACTATAAATCCAGCTATTGCTTGTGGTATTGATGAATATGTAGGAAGTGTAGAAGTTGGTAAAATGGCTGACTTAAGTTTGTGGACACCAGCCTTTTTTGGAGTTAAACCAGAGATTATCTTAAAAGGTGGTTTTATAGCCTTAGCAATGATGGGAGATAGTAATGCCTCTATTCCAACCCCTGAACCAAATATCTATAGACCTATGTTTGGAAGTCTAGGAAAGGCAGCAGCTAATATAAGTGCGGTTTTTACCTCACATTTAGCAATTGAAAAAGGACTTGAAGAGAAACTTGATACAAAAAAAGTGATGCTTCCAGTTAAAAACACCAGAAAAATTGGTAAAAAAGATATGAAATTAAATGATTTCATTGGAGATATTGAGGTTGACCCTGAGACATATGATGTTAAAGTAAATGGAAAAATCATAGAGTCTTCATACCAAGAAGAGCTTCCAATGGCTAAAAAATATTTCTTATTCTAGGAACAACTCGTTGTTCACTTTAGGATTTTGCTACTTTTAAGTGGATTTTACATCCACTGCTAAAAAGTAGAAATAAAATATAGGTCCCGTTAAAGTCCCCTGAAAAAATTAACAATTTTTTTAGGCACTTTATTATGGGACATTTTTAAGGATAATGTATGATTAAAAAAGCAACAGAGATAAAAAGGGATATAGACTCACAAGATAGTGTACTTTTAGATTGGTTTGATATGCAAAAACCAAATCTATGTGCTATTACAAAAGAGGGTGTTGAGTTTATTGTAAAGGCAAAATATACCCACCTACACGAAGATGATATATTAGTTTGTGAAGATGGTTACACAATCAAAGTATCTAAATCTGAGGATAATATCTATACTCTTAAATTTAGTGACCATATTACCTTTGCTAGAATTGCTTACGAAATAGGAAATAGACATCAACCAATTTGTATAGAGGATTTTAAAATCACAATTTTAGAAGATATCTCAACAGCAGATATTATAAAAGCTTGTGAGGCAATTGATAGTGTAAAAGTAGAAAAAAGTAAAGCTATCTTTAAACCAAATGGAAATGCTCATCACAGCCACTAAAATGAACTCTTTAGCTCTTAGTAGATTTATTCAGCTTCTTGATGGGATTTTTCCTTCAGGAGCTTTTGTACACTCTTTTGGACTTGAGCCCCATGTGGTTTTAAATCTTGTAAATGATAAAAAGAGTCTGAAAAACTTTTTGGAAAATATTGTAGAAGATCAATATCAGCATATGGAGTTTTCAGTAGTAAAAAAAGTTTTTATACTTTTAGAACAAAATAATCTAAACTTACTAATAAAAGAGGATAAAAAGTTTGCTTCAATGCTAAGCTTCGAGTATGCAAAGGCTTCAAAAGATTTGGGTGAAAACTACCTAAAACATATAGATTTTAAGATTAAAAAAACAATAGTAAGTGAATATTACAAAAATGTAAAAGAGAATAAAACATATGGAAATGAACTTTTTATTTTAAGCTCTTATGCCTATGAATTAGGGCTTGATGAAGATACATTTTTGCTTTTATGGTGTAAAAAAACTTTGATAAATATAACAAGTGCAAGCTTGAAAATTTCAAGAATAAAACCTAGTGAAATTCAACAAATCCTTTTTGGCTTTGATGAAATTTTAGAAGAAAAAATCAAAAATAGTTCTAAAAATGTGAGTAATTTTAATCCTTTGTTTGAAGAGGTAATCTTTAGTCATCTAAATTTAGAACCAAAGATGTTTGTAACTTGATAACTAATTCAAATAGTAGGTCATCAAACGGCTTCGTGGTGGAAACCCCGAAATTAAAATTTCGTCCCTTCCTCTGCAGAGGTTTTCTTCTCTACTATTTGAATTGTTTATTTTTGAAAAATATTGATTATTAGGAAATTATATGAGTATTAAAATAGGAATAGCAGGACCAGTAGGAAGTGGTAAAACTTCAATTATAGAGAAACTAACAAATATGTTAAAAGATGAGTACACTTTAGGGATAGTTACAAATGATATATATACAACAGAAGATGCAAACTATCTAAAAGAAAAACTTGATTTAAACAGTGAACAAATTATTGGTGTGGAAACAGGTGGTTGTCCCCATACAGCAATTAGAGATGATATCTCTATAAATCAAAAAGCTGTTTTAGAGTTGGAAAAAAAATTTAACCCAGATATTATCTTTGTTGAAAGCGGTGGAGATAATCTTAGTGCCACCTTCTCTTATGAGTTAATTGATTACTACCTTTATGTAATTGATGTGGCTCAAGGCTCTGACATACCTAGAAAAAAAGGGGCTGGACTACTTTTTTCTGATCTTTTAGTTATAAATAAAACTGACCTTTGTGCTTATGTAAATGTTGATTTAGAAAGTTATAAAGAGGATGTGAAAAACAATAGAAAAAATAAACCAAGTTTATTTCTAACAAACAAAGATGAACAGAGTTTTGAAAAATTAAAAGAGTGGATAGAAGCTCTAATATAAAGTTATAAAAGCCAAAAATAGGTACCTAACAAACTTTGAAAAAGTTACTAAAAACAAAAACTTTTTAAAATCATATTTTAAAGTGCCAGCAATAAAAGTAATGGGATCTCCAATAATTGGAGCCCAAGAGAGAAGCAAAGAAACTCCCCCATATTTTGAGAAAAACTTTATATATTTATCAATTTTTTTTCTATCTAAAATTTTTTTCTTTTCTAAATACTCTTCACCTTTAAAACCTAAATAGTAGTTTACAACTCCTCCTAAAACATTTCCTAAAGTTGCAAAAAATAAAAGATAATAAATATTATATCCTTGGGTAATATTATAAATAAGCAAAGCTTCACTTCCAAAAGGGATAAGTGTTGCTGAGATAAATGCCGATAAAAAGAGAGTTAAATAGAGCATAAATTACCTTTTTTAATCTAGATATTCTATTTATTAAAACTTTAAGTTTCTTTAAGATAAAATTACAACCCTAAAAAGAGAAGCATAAAGAGTATTTAGGTACTTTTTATGCTCTTCTTTAGACCCTTACAATCGTATCTAAAGGCAAAGCCCCAGGGTGGGAACACAGCAAGGCACCTTTTTTTGTGGTGTGTTTGGGTATCTGGAGAAGAGTACTATTTGTACTCTTTTCAAATCAAATCAGAGAAATCATCCTTTAAAATCAAAAGTTTTTTATCTTTTCTATTATAAATAAATCGTTTATCCCTACCTTGTACAGCTTTTAAAATTATTAGTTTTATCTCTTTTTCACTTTTATTATTTCTTTTCATTAGTAGTGTAAAATCTTGTAAAGTCATAAATCTATCTTTTGCATACTGCTCTTTATGGCTTTGTTGTTGCATTGCTGCTTGTTGAGTATGAAATTCTATTTGGGGTTTATAAATTGAACGCATCTCATTAAAAGCACTTTGAAGTAGTTCAATCTCCCTATTAAATACACCAATTATTCTTTTTTGATTTTTTTCCAGTCTTGAAATCTCTGAAATATATTGTTTTTTCATCCATTTAACAGAAGTTTTTAAAATATCAATTTGTTCATCTTTTGCTTTTATTATCTCTTTTATTGTTTCATTTGGAACAAACTCTTTTAGCTCAATTATTGGCTCTTTGTTCTCTTTTAACTCTTGATAATCATCAACATAAACAAAAGTTTTGCCAGATTTTTTAAGGGATTTTAGTTGTTTTTTCTTAATTCTGTAGTGTATTCCTTGAAGAGATATTCCAAGTATTTCAGCTGCTTGTGCAGTAGTTACCAATCTCTCCAAAGTCTAACCTTACATTTTACTGCTATCTATTTCAATAACAGTGTGAACATTACCTCGAGGTTTAAAATCAGCAATAACTTTTAAAAATCTTGGTTTTAATTTGTCATATAAAGTGTCAAATATCTCATTTGCAACATCTTCATGAGAAACCTCTCTATACATAAATGTGTTGATATATATTTTAAGTGCTTTTAGCTCAATTACCAGTTTTTCAGGGATATATTCAATTTTAATAGTAGCAAAATCTGGATATCCACTTCTTGGACATTTTGCCATAAATTCAGGTAATTCAATATTTATTGTATAGTTTTTTTCATTTTTATTTGGCCAAAAATTTTCCTCTTTGTTAATATCAAAATCAACAATCTCTTTTTCACCATATTTCATATTTATAAGCCTTTGTTATTTTTTTAATTCAAAGTAGCTATTTTATCCAAACTATACTTACAGATTTTATTATATGAATTTTATACGAATAGTGTATTATTACTATTTTAGAATATTATATAACTATAAATTATAGTATGTATCTTAACAAAAAATTATATATTTGGAGTAGCTAATGAATATAATTTATGATATTGCCATAGTTGGTGGAGGTCCTGGAGGGATAGGAACAGCAGTGGAAGCAGCTGTTCATGGGGTTGAAAATATTCTACTAATAGATAAAGCAGACAATCACTCTAGCACTATTAGAAAATTTTATAAAGCAAATAAAAGAGTTGACAAAGATTGGAAAGGTCAAACCATAGATATAGAAGGGAATATCCCTTTTATGGATGGAACAAAAGAGACAACTCTAAACTTTTTTGACAAACTACTTGATGAGGAAAAAATTGATACAGCTTTTAATACAGAAGTCGAAAATATCGTAAAAAATGAAGAAGAGGATATATTTTTAATAAGCACTTCAACTCAAAGTTTTAGAGCAAAAGCTGTGGTTATTACTATTGGAAAAATGGGAAAACCAAATATGCCTTCATATAAAATTCCCCCCTCAATAAAAGAGTTTATAAACTTCAATCTTGATAACTGTTCTATGGGTGAAAAGATTTTAGTTGTAGGTGGTGGAAATAGTGCCGCTGAATATGCTTATGAACTTGCTGATGAAGGAAATACTGTAACTTTAGTTTATAGAAAAGATGAGTTCACAAGACTTAATCCAGAAAATGAAGATATTCTTTATCAATACAATGGGCAAGAGAAATTAAGACTTAGGATGAATACAGATATAAAATCATTAGAGAATGAGCAAGGAAAAGTAAAAGTGAATTTCGACGATGGTTACTATACAATCTATGATAGAATAATCTATGCAATAGGAGGAACCTCACCAGTTGATTTTTTAAAAAAAGTTGGAATAGAGGTTGATAAAGAGGGAAAACCAATCTATGATGAACATTATAGAACAAATATTCCAAGACTCTATGTTGCAGGAGATATTGCCTTTAATACAGGGGGTTCAATAGCAGCAGCACTAAATCATGGTTATCATATTGTAAACTCTTTTTTAAGAAGAAGTGGAAAAATCTATTCCCATACCCATAAAGTAGAAGAGTTTTTCAAAAATAATCCAGAGTTTAGGAGTTAAAAAAATGAAGGAGAAGTCTTATAATATAAAACTTTTTCTCCTTATTGTAATAACACTTTTTTTCTTTTCAACAAGCTCTTTACTTGCAAGAGCAGCATTGATAAATAATCATATAGATGCCTTTAGTTTTACATTTTTTAGACTCTTCTTTGGTGCTTTGACTCTCCTTTTAATATTTTTTATAAAAGAGAAAAAATACCCCATTAATATAAAAATAAATTGGCTTAGTGCCTTTTGTCTTTTTTTATATGCAATAACTTTTTCATACGCATATATAAATCTTGATGCAGGGATAGGAACCCTTATTCTCTTTGCCATTGTTCAATTAGTTATAATGAAAATAGCTTTTTTAAGAGGTGAAAAAATTTCAAAAAGAAAATCTTTTGGGATATTTTTAGCTTTTATGGGTCTTTTTTATCTTCTTTTTCCAAGTGAAGAGTTAAATCTTCCCTTCTATTATGTATTACTTATGATTATCTCAGGATTTGCTTGGGCTTTTTATACAATACTTGGGAAAAAAAGTATTAATGCCCTATATAATACAACTGATAATTTTGTAAAGGCTCTACTCTTTACAACTATTTTTTATTTGCTATTTATTGATTCGATTTACTTTAATAGTTATGGGGTTCTTTTAGCTTTTATTTCAGGGGGAATCACTTCTTCTTTGGGATATCTTCTTTGGTATCATATTCTTCCCCAAATAGATATAAGTACTTCAGGGATAATCCAACTAATTGTTCCACCTTTAGCTATAGTTTTAGGAATATTTTTATTAGATGAAACCTTTACTTTTAAACTATTCTTCTCAACTGATATTATTTTAATAGGTATTGCAATAGCAATATTAAACTCTAAAAATGTAAAGAGGAGTTTGTAAGTTTTTCGCAACTTTCACAAGCCAATTCAATTTCACTTTTTTCACAAGTTACACATACTGTAATAATATCTTTACTAAACTCTCTTTTTTCAGTACATTTTGGATTTTGTGATGCTATATAACATACATTTAAAACAGGATCATGGGCTAAATTATTTGCAATCTCCGAATCTATACTTTTATTTTTTGCAACTGCTCTTCTCACATTCATATACTGAGATCTGTGAAGTAATTTTAACTCTTCCAAATCTGTTGACTCAATTGCACGTTTTAGCTGATGTTGCAATAAGTCTTCTTTTATTGTCATATCAATTCCTTAAATGAAATTATCAGTTAATTTTAGTTTATATATACTTATAATTTTTTAAAAAAGAGACATTTTTGAGACAATATATATATTTTACTTAATTTATATAATTAAATTTCTTAATTAAATAATTTTTTAGTTTAATAAATAATATTTGAACTATATTCTTTTTGATTACAACTATCACAAATAAGTTCACGTTCATCTCTTTCACACATTACGCAAGAAGTAAGATGCTCTTCTGGGAAAACTCTTTCATTTGTGCATTTAGGGTGAAGGGATGCCATATAACTTACATTCATAACAGGATCCATTAATAGTTTATTAGCAATCTCTGTACTAATATTACTATTTCTTGCAACTGCTCTTCTTACATTCATATACCTAGAGAGATGTAATATATGCAACTCTTCCAGAGAATTTGACTCTATAGCTTTTGAAAGTTGCTCTTTTTGAGAATATGTTTCCATGTTATTCCTTTATATGTTTATACATTATTTATATATTATTTTATGTCAACTTATATAATATTTAAGGAAACTTAAGTTTTATATATATTTAAAAGCTTTATTTAAACTATTGAAGTTATTACTTTATAATCAAAAAAATCTTTTAAGGAGTTGTCATGCCCCATCTTCAATTTGAAATAAATAAAAATATAGATAATAAAACAAAAAAGAATTTTGCAGCAAAGATTAGAGATAGTTTCTCTGAAGTAATGCAAACAGGAACTGATCATATTGCTATTTCAATTAGAGAGTATGATAAATATAATCTATCTATAGGTAGAGCAAATCCTGATGAAGAACTTTGTTTAATGAATTTGGATGTTAGAGAAGGTAGAACTTTAGAACAAAGAAGAGTATTAGCATTAAGGTTTATGTCAATTGTAAATAAAGAGTTCAAAATTGCAAATAGAAATCAATATATAACCTTTACAGAACACAAAGGAGAGGATTTTCATTTAATAGAAAAATATCTTGCCTCTTGGAAAAATGGAGAAGATCCACTTGCATAAAAGGGACAATTTTTCTTTACTATTTATCAATAATAACATATAATAACACCATGAATAAAATTTTTACAAAAATATTCACCCATGAAAATATGCCCTATTTAGAACTTAGACATTCAAATAATGAAAAACGATACAAAGATCACCTACATGAAACCTTTTCAATAGGTATAAATATCGATGGAGAAAGTATTTATACAAATAGAAATAATAAATATAATTTTAAAAAAGGAATGTTGGCAGTTATAAATCCAAATGAGATCCACTCTTGTAACCCTTTGGATAAAAAACCAAATCAATATTATATGCTCTATTTGGATAAAAATTGGTGTTTTGAGATTCAAAAATCTATTTACAAAAATATTAAAGAGTTTACTTCTTATAATAAAAATCTAATTGAAAATAATAAAGTTTATGAAGAGTTTAAAAACTTATGTGAAAATCTTTTTAGTGCTATTTCATTTGAAGAGAAAGAAAATGAACTTATCTGTTTTTTTACTACTCTTTTCGAAGATGGTTTTGAAGATATAAAAAATGATGAAGATAATGAGATAATTGATAAAATATTAGACTATTTGAAAATCCATTACAAAGAGAACATTTCACTAAATGAGATATCAAAAGAGTTTGATTTAAACCTTTTTTATATTATAAGACTTTTTAAAAACCAACTAAAAATAACACCCCATTCCTATTTAGTCAATTTGAAAATAAACCAAGCAAAAAAACTTCTTCAAGAGGGAGGTTCTATTGTAGATGTTGCCCTTGAATGTGGTTTTTCAGACCAAAGCCATTTCCATAGAAATTTTACAAAAATAGTTGCAGTTACTCCAAACAATTATAGACTCAATTTTGTACAAGACTAAAACAAAATTGTAATTTATAATTCCTTCTTTAAAAGGAGGATTATGGAAAATTTTATGATAGGGTTTTTAACCCTTGCTTTAGCTCACTTTATGGCATTATTGAGTCCAGGAGTAGATTTTTTTATTATATTATCAAACTCATCTAAATATGGTAAATTGGGAGGAATATTAACATCCACAGGTATTGCTTTTGCAAACCTTTTTTATATTTTACTTGCACTTTTTGGAATAAGTTTAATAAAAGAGAATCAATTAATATTTGCAACAATAAAAATATTAGGTTCTATTTATCTTTTATATATTGGTTTTTTACTCTTAAAATCGAAAAAAAGGGAACTATTTGGTAAAAAAATCGAAAAAAAGAAAACAAAAAAAGATATCTTTAAATACTTTTCTATGGGATTTTTTTCAGCGATTTTAAACCCAAAAAATTCAATATTTTATTTTACAATGTTTTCTATTTCTATACAAAATGATACTTCATTTTCAATCCAAATATTTTATGCAGCATGGATGTTTTTTGCTGTTTTATTGTGGGATATATTTATAGTTTATTTGGTTACAAATAAAAAAAGTAAGATTTTTTTGGAGAACTATTCAAACTATATAGAAAAGAGTTCAGGCTTTATTCTTATAATAATTGCAATTTTAATAAATATATAAATTAAAACCATAATTACCACATCTTTTTTTAATTATAATAAGAAAGGAGAACTAATTATGGAAGAGTTAAAAAACTTAAAAATTTTATATATTGATGATGAAGATTTTATAAGGGAAAATGCCGTAGAGTATTTAGGTTTTTATTGTGATAATGTAATTGAAGCAAAAGATGGTTTAGAGGGTTTTGAAAAATATAAACTTCATATCCCTGATATTATAATAACAGATATAAAAATGCCTAAACTAAACGGATTGGAGATGATAAGAAAAATACGAAAAGATGATAAAAAAACCAAAATAATATTAGCTACTGCATTTTTAGAAACTTCGTATTTACTTGAAGCTGTTGAATTGGGTTTGGTAAAATATTTATTAAAACCATTAACAGCTAATAAACTTTTACCCGTATTAAAATCATGTATAGAAGATATGATTGATAATAAAAATATTTTTAAATTTTCAGATAATTTTACTTTTGATACTTATAATAAAACTTTATTCAAAGATAAAGAACCTATAGTTTTGACAAAAAAAGAGCTTCTATTTTTAGAATTATTAATAAATAATAATAAAAGAGCAGTAAAATATAGTGAATTAAACAATTATGTGTGGAAAGGTTTGATGACCGAAGATGCTTTAAGAACTATTGTAAAAGAGTTAAGAAAAAAGATCTCAAAAGAGAGTATCAAAAACATATCTGGCATAGGTTATAAATTAAATGCTTAGAATTATCCTTTTTATCTTTTTAATTTTAATAAACTTAGATGCTACAACAATAAAAGATTCACTATTTGGTTCAAAATTTATCTCATATGATGGAATCACTTTTGAACCTTTTGAAAACTCTAATTATAAAAATATTCAAACAAATAAAGATATAACTTTTAAAATTAATATAAACAAAAAAATACTAAATAATGAAATCTTCTATATAAAAATATTTTGCAAACCAGATATTTTTGTCTCTTCAAATTTAAAATATAGACTAAATGATGATTATCCTCTAATAAAAATCGATAAAGATATTAATGAGCCTTTGATTTTAGTCTTTAAAGCAAATAATAACTTGCCAAAGTTTTATATAAAAATATATAATGAGTTGGAATATAACTATATTTTAAAAAATGAAAAAATCTTTTTTGGAATCTCATATGGTATATTGCTTTGTGCTTTTTTATACAATTTAGTATTTTATTTATCAAATAAAAAACGAGCTTTTTTATACTATTCAATTTTACAATTATTGTTATTCTTTTTATTGCTTATTATGTATAAAGAGATGTTTATTTTTAGTTGCATAACAACTGTTAATGAAAAAATTATAGATTCATCAATCTCAATATTGATAAATTTTATACTATTTTTTTCCATTTTATTTAATTTGGAATTTTTAGATACCAAAAAATATACTCCATCTATCCATAAAGCTCTTAAAGTTTTAGCTCTTATTATAATCATAAACTCTTTTATGATTCTATTTTCTCAAAGTCTTAATATATTTGAGTACATCTCATTACATTATGTTATTTTGATTTTGATTTTTTCAGCATTTGTTGTATTAAAAAGGGGAAATAAAACTGCTATTATCTATTTAATAGGGTGGGCTTTACTTTTTTCAATTGTCTTTTTCTCTGAAACAAATTTTTTTGAGATGAACGATTTATATCTTTTACATATAGGAATACCTTTGGAATCTCTTATTTTCTCCCTTGCATTAGGATTAAAAATCAGACAAATAGAGCTAGAAAAACAACAAAATGAAACCCTTTTGATAAATCAGAGTAAATTAGCTTCAATGGGTGAAATGATAGGTAATATTGCCCATCAATGGAGACAACCTCTAACCCATTTATCATATATTATTATGAATATTAAAGCTGCTTATGATAATAACAAACTAAACAATGAATATATTAGTAAAAAAAGTGAAGAAGCAAATAGACAAATAGAGTTTATGTCACAAACAATTGATGATTTTAGGAATTTTTTTAAGACATCAAAACTTCAAAGCGATTTTTCACTTATTGAGTGTATAAAAGAGAATATTAGGTTGTTAAATGAGAGTTTTAAAGTATTAGATATAGAAATTAAACTATTTTATAAAAAAGATTTTCAAATAAACACTTATAAAGGACAGCTTTCTCAAGTGATATTTAATCTATTGAATAATGCCAAAGATGAATTTATAAAAAATAAAACAATAAATCCTAAAATAGTAATAGAACTCTCTAAAACCGATAAATATTTTATTATCAAAATAATAGATAATGCTGGTGGCATAGAAGAAAAAATCCTAAAAAAAATTTTTGAACCCTATTTTACAACAAAAGAGAGTGGCTTAGGAATAGGTCTTTATATGTCTAAAATTATCATTGAAAAAAATATGAAAGGAAAGCTTGAAGTTGTAAATAGAAAAGATGGTGCGGAGTTTATAATTAGTCTATTAACTTCAAAATAAACTCCTCAAGTTTTAATTAAAACTTGTAACCTAAACTTATTATTCCATAAGTTGTCTCTTTATCATAAAAATCTGTATTTGCATCTTCTTCTAAGTATCCTGCTTTAAAATTCATATATACACTTTTGTAATTTAGTATATTGTCCCATCTTAGATTTGCATTGATTCCTGTTATAGTTGAATCAATTTTTTTATTAAAAACAGGGTTAGTTTCATCATAATTCTTTTTACCAATATCTATAAAAGAAGAGAGAGTAAGATTTTCAGAAACAGGAGTACTAAACCCTAATATTAAATCATATCTATCATAAGCACTTGCTTTTCCATCAGCATCATACATTTCGTAAGAAACATTTGCCATATAATTAATATCTCTTTCAAAAAATTTAAGTTTCCACATATTGTCAAAACCAAGTATATGTCTATATCCTTCACGTTCTAACTCTTTTACTATATTTTCTTTATTATAATCTACTGAACTAAATTCATATTTGATTTTACCTTGATGAATATTTGAAAAAGATACTCCATACTCTAAATAAGCGCCTAACTCTCTTACATCAGTCTCCACTCTATTGGTACCAAGTAAAAAAGGGTCTTCCCAAGCGTCATATGCACTATATTTTATTCCAAAGTTAAAATTTCCAAAAGAGGTATTCATTTTAGAACCAACTCTTAACTCATTATTATAACTAGCATAGATATTTGTAGAATCACTTAAGTTATATCCATAAAAAAAGTTCAAATAAGGTGAGGTGTCACTTTCACTCTTTGCCTTTTGTGAATTTATACTATCTTCACCAATAGTAGAAAAATTATTTTTACTACTTTTAGTAGCAACACCAAACTCCACAAAATTTTGTTCACTTGCTAATAATATACAAGCTGAAAATGATAACAGTAATATTTTTTTCATTTTTATCCTTTTTTATTTGTAGTATAAAAGGATAATATGGGGAAAAAATGGGATACTCTATAAATTTTTAAAATAAATGCAATTTAAACAATCCAACTTTCTCTCATCAATACTACATTTAACACAGGGTGTTATCATATCTTCATCAAACTCTCTTTTTTGGGTTGTATTAGGATTAAAAGAGGCAATATATGAGACATTTAACACTGGATCAAAAAGTAGTTTATTTGCCAACGTTGCATCAATATTTTTATTTCTTGCCAATGCTCTTCTTACATTCATCTTCTCTGATTTAAACAATAGCTCTAATAACTCTAAATCTTCACTTGTAATAGCTAACTGGATTAGTTCCATTTCGGTTTTTTCTATAAAACTCATGTTAACTCCTTTTTTTTATTAATGCATAAACTATTCCTAATAATAAAATTTTTATATTAATAATTTTTATTGTCTATATAAATTTTAAATAAAATTAACTATAATAAAAAAAAGTGAAAGGATTAATATGGCTATTGGATTTATAGGACTGGGAAATTTAGGAAGTGCAGTTGCAAAAAGATTAACTGACATGGGAGAAAAACTGAAAGTTTATAATAGAACTAAATCTAAAGCTTTAGATTCAGGCTATGAAGTATTTGACTCACCAAAAGAGCTTATAGACAACTGCGATATAGTTTTTATGTGTCTTTTTGAGTCTTTGGCAGTTGAAAATATATTTGAAATGGAAAATGGTTTATTAAGTGCTGATTTACAGGGTAAAACTATCATAGATTTAACCACAAACCATTATGAAAAAGTTTTGACTTTCCATAATAAAATTTCCCAAAATGGTGGAGAGTATTTAGAAGCTCCAATTTTTGGAAGTGTTATTCCTGCCCTTCAAGGAGCAGTTACAATTGTAGCTTCTGGAGAGAAAGAGACTTTTGATGAGTGTAAACCACTACTTGAAAAATTTGGGAAAGAGATTTTTTATCTAAAAGAACCTGGAAAAGCTTCAAAAATGAAACTTATAAACAATCTGTGTTTGGGCTCATTTATGGCAACAATTGCAGAGTGTACTGCACTTGGAGAGGCTTGTGATATTGAAAAACCAAAACTTTTAGAGATACTTGGAGTTGGTGGTGGACAATCATTAGTTTTAAAAGGAAAAACTCAAAAACTAATTGAAGAGGATTTTTCTGCACACTTCTCAAACAATGCAATTTATAAAGACCTACACACTCTTCAAGATTTGGCTTATAGTTTAAATCAACCACTATTTACAGCAGCTGTACCAAAAGAACTATTTGGTCAAATGAAAAAAGATGGAAGAGGAGAAGAGGATTTCTCTTCAATTTATCAGCTTTTTAAATAACATACCTTTTGGTATGTTATATGGCATAAATATAGTTTGAAACTTCTATTAAATTTCCATCTGGATCTCTTAAATATATAGAGTTAATTTCACCATTTGCACCTGTTCTTTTTATAGGTCCTTCAATTATTTCAATGCCAAATGATTCAATATGATTTTTAAACTCTAAAACACTCATTTGGGTTATAAAACACAAATCAGCACTTCCCTCTTTTACATTTTGTGCTTTTGGTTCAAACTCATTTCCCAATTCATGTAAATTTATCTTTTGATGACCAAATTTAAGTGCAACTCTATTACCTTTAAAAATCTCTTCTTTCATCCCTAAAATATTTGTATAAAACTCTACACTCTTTTGTATATCTTTAACTGTAAGTACTATATGATCAATGCTATTTACTTCAAACATCTTATTCTCCAGTTTTTTATCAATTATATCTTATCTTTATAACTTAATGCGGTTAAATATGCCTGTTCTTGATATTTTTTTAAACTTTGTGGATATTCTATATTGTTTCTCTTTTCAAAAGAGGAAATTGTTTGTGATGAAAGCAACTCTACCTTAGTTAAAGGATTTAATTGAATCAAACCTTCCATCTTAAAAGTTACTGCTCCTCCTGCAAAAGCCCCTTTTTTCCCTCTTTTTTTAATGGCAATTGCATCTATTGCATTCTCTTCTAAAAATAATAAAAATTGATTACAAAACTCTCTTATACTATTTTGTTCTTCATCATTTTCAAGAACAATTTTTTTTGTTTTTAAATCTAAATATCCATTTTCATTTATTACTACTAACATTGCTTGATTACTTTTTAGCTCTATTCCACAAATATTCACATTAATTCCTTTTTATATTTGTAAAAGTATATGATAAAAAAAAATATTCAGACTATTTGATTACAAATTGTAAGAGTTTTATTTTGATTTACTCAAAGGAAGTATTATTTTAAAACAAGCTCCTTTATACTCTCTACCTTCATGGATATAATTTTTATTATGAAGCTCTAATTTTCCATTCATATGTTTTTCAACTATCTCTTTTGACATATAAAGACCTATTCCTGTACCCTCCTCTTTCCCTTTTGTGGTAAAGTAAGGCTCAAATATTTTATCCATTATCTCTTTTGGAACACCACCACCATTATCTCTTATTGAAAAAAATACACTATCTTGCTCTTTATGAATGGTTACAATTATAAGTCGATTATCTTCTATTTTTTCCATTAAAACATCTTTTGTATTGTTTAAAAGATTCATAATAACTTGAGTAAACTCATTTTCAAATCCATAAACTTCCACATCTTCCAGATTTTCAACTATTGTGATATTTAATATATCAAACTTGGTACTTAAAAGTTTTAGTGTCTTTTCATAACAAGTTCTAAGATTAAAAACCTCTTTATCTTTATTTGGTTTAAAATAGTTTCTAAAGTCATCTATTGTTTGAGAGAGATATTTAACCGTATCACCAATTTTTTGTAAATCCTCTATCTCCTCATTTATATTTACCTCAAAACCTAAATTTTTTCTAAGTAGAAGTCCACTTGATGTAGTTGAAATAATTGAAAGGGGTTGTCTCCATTGGTGGGCAATATTTTCAAGCATTTCACCCATTGAAGCCATTTTTGATTTTTGTATTAGAAGATTCTCTTTCTCTTTCAATTTTGCTTCTGCAAGTTTTTGCGAGGTAATATCCAAAAACGAACTTACATAATACAAAACTTCATTATTGTTATCTAAAATTACATGGATAGTTAATAACTCATTTACAATTCTTCCATCTTTGTGTTTATTATTAATTTCACCCATCCAGTAGTGATTTTCTCTTAAAGAGTTATACATATTATCATAAAAATCTTTATTGTGAATTCCTGATTTAAGTATGCTTGGAGTATTTCCAATAGCCTCTTTTGCACTATATCCTGTAATATTTGTAAAAGCCTTGTTAACCCTTAATATTCTTAAAGTTTTATCTGTAATTATCATTCCACTTTGCGTATCAAAAGAGGCTGCTGCTATTTGTAGTTCATGTTTAGATTTTTCCAAACGTTTAAGCATAGTATTTACTTCATTATAAAGTCTACCAAACTCATTATTCTCAGATGTTGTAACTCTCTTATTTAAAGAGTCTGAAAACTGTATATTCTCTAAAAATTCTACTAATTTTAATATTGGATTTGTAAATCTTCTTGCAAAAAAAGTTGCTAAAATATATGAAATAATCAACATAAAAAATAAAATTATAGTTAAAACTTGTAAATCTTTTTTTATAACATCATATATTGTATTAATGGTAAATTTAAACTCTATATGTCCTAAATGATTATCCTCATATTTTGCATCAACATATAGTGTTAAAAATTTGCTATCAATAATAGAATTTATCTCCTCATAATTATTTGGAAGACCATTTGCAACAAAACTTTTTTGATCTTTACTATATTGTAAAATAGGTTTACCATCTAATTTATATAAAACCATAGAGTCAAGATTTGAAAATGATTTTAATTTTGTGGTTATATCTGCTGCTGCTGAAATATCATTTAGAAGAATTAGTTTTGCAACATCTTGACCTAAAACCAATCCAATAGATTTTGATAGTTTAAGGGTATTATTGTATTGATTTGTCATATACCAATATACAAAGGTGCTATATCCAATAAAACCTGTAAGTATTGTCACAAGGACAATTATTAAAGTTAATCTTTTTTTAATTGATCCCTTATATTCCATCTACAACCAATAATCTATTTTGAAGGATTTACAATAGGAACTTCAGTATCATTTCCCCACTCAAGCCAAGAGCCATCATAAACAGATACTTTGTAACCCAACTCTTGCAGTACTATATAATTAAGTGCCGCTTCTGCTCCACCATCACAATAAAGAATAATCTCTTTATCTTTTGGAATATCTTTATATATCTCTTCTAATTTGCCCAAATCTTTCATACTATTACCATCTTTAGAAACTTGATAATTTTGTGTACATTGATAGTTTAAAGCAGTTGGAATATGTCCAAATCTTTTTGCTAAAGACTCTTTACCTTCATAGTGTGACTCTTTTCTACCATCAATAATAGTCTTTTTACCAATTGCTAAAAGGGTACTTAGTTTTGTCTGTATCTTTTTATTATCTACTCTTGGAATAAACTCTTTTCTTACAGGTTTATACTCATCATTTGTAATATTAAAGTTCTCTTTTAATAAAGAACCATAGGCAACTTTTAAAAGAGCAACATTATCATGTCCTAAAGTTTGCAATATCCAATAAAATCTTGCTGCCCAAATGAAATCTCCATTATCATAAGCAACTACTAAACTATTGCTATTAATACCTGCATTACTTAAAAGCTCTTTTAGAAAATCTAATTTTGGCATTAAAAACTTCTCATCAAAGAGTGATTTTAATCCAGGAATATTTACTGCATTTTTTAAATGACCTTTTAAATATTCATCTTTTTCTCTTAAATCAACAAGGACTAAATTTGGATTATTCAGATTTGTTTTAAGCCAATCAATAGTTACAATTGCAGGAATTTTTTCATCATTTTTCAAATTAGATGAGACTAATTGAGTTAAAAACAGAAGAGTTAAAAAAATAGTTTTAAAGAGTTTCATATATAAACCTTTTCTTAAAATAATATTTTACCATAAAATTAATTTATTAAGTATAATAGATGAAATTATCTTTTTGTTAATCTTTTTTTTATTACTCTCTCTATCTCTGTTTTTATATTATTTGATGATCTTGTACTTGAGTTACTGTTTGGAATAGAAGCTACAACTTTATCACACTTATCGCAAATAAAGTCAAACTTTCCAATTGTTAGGTTTTCATCACTTGAATTATGAATATTATAATATAACTCCTCATTACAATTTGGACAAAAACATTGTAAATCTATAACCTCTTTTCCATACCACTCCCATTTCCATTTAACTCCATAAATAAAATCTTTTTTATAATCACATCTATTTTTTCTAATTTGAACTACAATTATATAGATTAATATTGGTGAAAATAGTACAGCAAATTGAGTCCACAAAGGGTAGATATCAATATATTTTTTATAATAATCTATAACAATCTTTTTTACTAAATTAAAATATTGGGAAAACTCTATTGGAAGTATGATTAGTGCGATAATAAGAATTACACCTAAAATAAACTTAGCTTCAAAAGATAGTAGTTGTTTTTTTCTCATAAACTCTCCAAATCTTTTCAAAAAAGTAAAGAAGAGAAATACCTCTCTTCTTTACACATCTAAGTGTTCTACGTCTTTTGCGTGTTCTTCTATATAGTTTCTTCTAGGCTCTACTTCATCACCCATAAATAGAGTAAAGGTATCACTTGCTAACTCAGCATCTTCAATTTTTACTCTTAAAAGTCTTCTATCTTCAGGTGTCATTGTAGTCTCCCAAAGTTGTTCAGGGTTCATTTCCCCAAGACCTTTATATCTTTGGATATATGCACCTTTTTTAGCTATACCTTCAATATCTTCTAAAACATCTATTAAATCTCTACCTTCAAACATTGAGATATCTCTTTCAATAAGTTTTGAATAGATATATGTTGCTTCACTAAAATATGCAGATGCAAATAGTTCATCATCAATTACAAGCTCTTCCAAACCTTCATTTGTTTGAACAAATAGTTGAATTCTTTCTTCTGTTATTGTTTTAGTTAAAATATTATAACCCTTAGCCTCAATAAAGTTTTTAACCTCTTCATAAAGTGCAGCTTGGTCAAGTTTTACTAAATCTGGATTTTCCACAAGATGTTTTAAAACCTCAATTAAAGAGTATCTCTTTTTAAGTTGAGTTAACATTCCTCTATATCTTGAAACAGTTTTAAACAAGTCAATTAGGTCATTTACACCTAATCCACTAAATTCATAATTCTCTGCACCATTTTCAATTAGGAAATTTGATAGAGCTGTATCATCTTTTAGATAAGTCTCATTTTTACCTTTTTTATATCTATAAAGTGGTGGTTGTGCAATATATAAATACCCTTTTTCAACAACTGGTCTTAAAAATCTAAAGAAGAAAGTTAAAAGAAGTGTTTGAATGTGGCTTCCATCAACGTCGGCATCGGTCATAATAATGATTTTGTGATATCTGATTTTCTCTTCATCAAAATCCTCACCAATACCGCAACCAAGTGCAGTAATCATATTTCTAATCTCATCAGATTTTAAAATCTTATCAAGTCTAGATTTTTCAACATTTAAAATCTTACCTTTTAGTGGTAAAATTGCTTGATAAACCCTATCTCTACCTTGTTTTGCTGAACCACCTGCTGAGTCCCCTTCCACCAGATAAAGTTCTCTAATAGCTGGATCTTTACTTTGACACTCTGCAAGTTTTCCAGGAAGTGTTCCAACTGTCATAGCATCTTTTTTTCTAGTTAAATCTCTAGCTTTTTTAGCTGCTTCTCTACCCCTTGCTGCCATTAATGCTTTTTCCATTACAGCTTTAGCTTGAGCAGGGTTCTCTTCAAAATATTTATCTAATTGTTCAGAAGTTAATTTTTGACAAATTGGTTTTACATAAGAAGATCCAAGTTTACCTTTTGTTTGACCTTCAAATTGTGGCTCAGGAACTCTAACTGAAACAACTGCAATAAGACCTTCTCTTACATCATCACCTGTAATTTTTGTATCTTTTTCCCTTGCATTTGCATTTGCATTTAGATATTTAACAATACTTCTTGTAAGTCCTGCTTTAAAACCAGCTTCGTGAGTTCCACCATCAATAGTTCTAATATTATTTACAAATGAAAGAGTTTTTTCAACATAAGTTGAGTTATACATTAAAGCAATATCTACTTCAACATCTTCACTTTTATCACTAAAACAGATTGCATCTGAAACTGCTACATCTTTATTTAAATCAGTAACAAATTGTTGAATACCACCTTCAAAATGATAAACCTCTTTAACTTTTTTAATCTCATCCTCTAAAGATATAGATATAAATGGATTTAAGTATGCAACCTCTTTAAATCTCTTTGCAAGTGTAGCAAATTCATAAGCAAATACTTCAAATATAGAATCATCTGCTAAGAATTCAATAGTTGTACCTGTTTTTCTTGGACTTTCTCCAATTACTTCTAAAGGAGCTTTTGGAATACCTTTTGAAAACTCTTGATAGTGAACTTTTCCTTCTCTATAAATAGTCATTTTAAGTTCTTTTGATAAAGCATTTACAACAGAAACACCAACTCCATGAAGTCCACCAGACACTTTATAGGTATCTTTATCAAATTTTCCACCGGCGTGTAATACTGTTAAAACAACAGTTGCTGCAGAAATACCTTCACCTTCATGAATAGCAGTTGGAATACCCCTACCATCATCTTCAACTCTTATCCAGTGATCTTTAGTCATAGTAACTTTAATATTTTTACAATATCCAGCCATAGCCTCATCAATAGAGTTATCTACAACTTCATAAACCATATGGTGAAGTCCATTGATGTTTGTATCACCAATATACATCCCAGGTCTTTTTCTTACGGCTTCTAAACCTTTTAGAACTTTAATATTACTTGCGCCATACTCTTGTTGACTCATTATAGATTTCCTTTATTAAATTATTTTTCTAAAACTATTGGCATAACTATTGTAAAAAATTTTTCATCTTCTAAATAGAATGGTAAGTTTGATTCATTAAATCCAATTTTTACATTTTCATTATTTGTTTGACTTAAAAAGTCTAACATATATTTTGCATTTACTGCTAAATAAAACTCTTGATCAATATTTAGTTCAATATCAACTTGTGTTTTAGACTCTGTATCTTCATCCAAAGATTCAAATACAATTGAGTGTGGTTTAAATGAAATTTTAATATTTGAAAATAATGAAGTTACAAGTTTGATTGATTCAACCAACATACTTTTTGAAACAGACATTGTATATTTTAGATTTGAAGGAATTATTCTTTCATAATCTGGGAATTTTCCATTAATTAATTTTGTAAAAAATTTCATATTTGAATTTGAAACAATAAGATTGTTTTCATCATACATCAGTGTTGCATCATCCAAGAAAAGTTTTTGAATCTCTATTATAGCTTTTTTAGGAATAATAAATTGTGCTTCATCATTTGAAATATTTTGTAGATTTGAAATAGCTAATCTTCTTGTATCTGTTGCAACAAAGTTTATTTTAGAGCTTTTAATATCTATTAATGCACCATTTAATTCAAATTTAGGATTGTTATTATCAATTGCAGGTGTAATTTTTCTAATAGAGTTAATTAAATTAACAGTAGATATCTCTAATTTTTTTAGATTGTTATTTAAAACAAGTGATGGATATTCATCTGCATCATACATTGGTAATTTAAATGTTGATTTGTTTTGTTTAATAACAAGATTGTTTTCTGCTGTTTCAATAATAATATCTGCATCTTTTAATCTTTTAATAATACCTAATAGATTAGATCCATTAACTGTTGCTTTTCCATATATAGCTTCAGTAATTGATTCTATTGAACACTCTAATCCTATCTCATAATCTGTTGCTTTCAATATTAGTTTAGTTTCATTTACTTCTAAATATATATGTGAAGTAATTGAACTTGCATCTTTCTTTTCTAAAAATGGTTGCATTGATGAGACAATATTCTCAAATATGCTTTTTGTAATTATGAACTTCATTTATAGCTCCTATTTATTTATATTAATTAGTGGAAGTAGTAGACAATGTGAAAAGATGAAAATATTATCTAACTCTCTATTTTACGGTCACTTTGTATGTGAATAAAATAGGTTTAATAGTTCACATCTTTTCACATTTTAATTCTAAACTTTTTTTTCCACCCCTTAATGTATGATTTTATTTTTTAAATTTTGGATGATTAATTTAAAGTTTTCATCCGTTTCCATTAACTCATTTGTTTTTTGAATATTTTTAGATATTGAACTATGATCTTTCATACCTAAAAATTTTGCAATATCTGGCATAGAGTTATGTGTTAACTCTCTTGCTAGATATATTACTATTCTTCTTGCATTTGCAACTGTCGCTGTTCTTTTTTTAGATTTAATATCACTTGGTTTTATATTAAGCTCATTTGCCACAAGTGAGATAATATCAGGTAGTTTTATATTCTCTTTTTTTTCTTTAATTTGCTCTTTTAAAAGATTTTGTGCAAGTTCTAAATTAATCTCTTGATTAAGTAGTGAAGCACTTGCATTTAGTTTGATTAAAACCCCTTCAATCTCCCTAATAGAGTTATCAAGATTTGTTGCAATATAGTTTACGATTTCTCTGCTTAGGTGAATACCATTAAGTTCGCTTTTTTTCTCAATAATTGCTATTTTTGTCTCAAGTCCTGGGATTTGAATATCAGCTGTTAATCCCCACTCAAATCTAGATTTAAGCCTATCAACAAGTCCTGCTATTTGTGATGGAAGTCTATCACTTGTCATAACAATTTGTTTTTTAGCATTGTGAAGTTCATTAAAGGTGTGAAAAAACTCCTCTTGAGTCTGTTCTTTTCCAGATAAAAATTGAATATCATCTATTAATAGAACATCACATTTTCTATATTTGCTTCTAAAGTGTTCCATATTTTTGTTTTTGATTGAGAAGGTAAAATCATTCATAAACTGCTCAATAGTTACATATATAACAGTTTTTCCTTTTTCAATTGCATCATTACCAATCGATTGTAAAAGGTGAGTTTTACCAAGTCCTGTTCCCCCATAAATAAATAATGGATTATATAAAATTCCTGGTTTTTCAGATACTGCAACAGAGGCATTATAAGCCATTTGGTTAGAGCTTCCAACTACAAAAGAGTCAAAAGTATATGATGGGTTTAAAATTGTACTCTCTGTCTCTTCTTTTTTTGCTTTTTCAGAGATAATCTCTTTTTTACTCTTTTTTTCACCTGCAAGTTTTATTTCAATATCTGGTTTGGTACCATCGTAAATTTCGAAACAGTGTTGAATTAAAGGTTTGTATTTACTCTTTATCCAAGAAGCCAAATATCTGTTAGATACTTCAAAAACAGCCAACTTATCATCTGAAGTTATCTTCTTATATATAAGCTGTTTGAGATATCTTTTATAATCAGTTGGATTTGCCTCTTTTTTAATAATAGTTAAAAACTCTTTGCTTGTCAT